>NZ_JBRIQN010000017.1:0-143197 GCF_052981855.1 Micromonospora sp. LZ34 | reverse complement strand
CACATTGCCGACCTGCTCGTCGTCAAGGTCGATCCGCGACTGCTCACCCTGCACACCGTGCGGGATCAGCTTGGCGGTGTCGGGCTTGTCGGCCTGCACCACGGCGACCGGCGTGACCTGCTCCACCGGAGCGGCCTGCGCGGTAGCCGGACCGGCGAACACACCACCGGCAAACGCCAGACCAGCAACACCCAGCACGCTCTTCCGCAGAATCGTGTTCATCACAAGCTCCTTGGGGGTTGGCGCCACCAGCCCAGGGGGAAGGGCGTAGAGACGCAAGCACCGTCCGGCGCTCAAAGACTTGGGGGATTTTCCGATCCGGCACGCTCGCGGGCGGGGGGTGCCCGTGGTGCCGGAAGCCCGACCCAACCGTGAGGGCGGGGGTGCCCTCGCGGCGCCGGGACTGTGTGTAACGACCGCCGGCCCGCCATCATTCCGGGCCCAGACCCTCACCGGCTCGGGGCCGGCGGGGTTCGTTGCTGCGATCGCCGGGGGATGTAACGACCGGCCGGCCACCATCATTCCGCGGCCCGGCCCCGCACCCGATCAGAAGGCGGCGGGCTCTTGCTCGATCGTCCGCATGATGTAACGCCCCCGACCCGGCCCCGATTCCACCACCCGAATGCGGCCGGTCACACCCACAAACCGGACACCCACCCCATCCCGGCATGACCCTGCCCGGCCCGGCGAGGTCCCATTCGCGCCCGGATGGGCGAGGTGATCGACTCCATGCCGCCGACATCGCGGTATCCAAGACGGGTGGATACCGCCATATCGGCGACCCGGTGTCGATCTAAGCCCTGCAACGACACCGCCGCATCCGGCGTGGTGGACCCGGCTGACCCCGACCGACGAGGCGCAACCCGGCTCCGGCGTCGGGCCGGACGTGGACGTGAGCTGGCAGGTCGCCACCGATCCCGACTTCGCGACGATCGCCGCCCAGGGAGCGCTGACCACCGGAGCGGCGCGCGACCACACGGTGAAGGTGGCGGTGACCGGTCTGGCTCCGGCCACCACCTACTGGTACCGCTTCGGGCACGGCGGCGGGTGGTCGCCGACCGGGCGGACGATGACCGCGCCGGCGATCGACGCGGAGATCGACCGGCTCCGGCTCGGCGTGGTGTCCTGCGCCAACTGGGAGGCCGGCTACTTCGCGGCGTACCGGCACCTGGCGCAGCGCGGCGACCTCAACCTGGTGGTGCACCTGGGTGACTACCTCTACGAGTACGGCACCGGCCAGTTCACCGCGGGCGGGACGGTGGTGCGCCCGGTGCGGCCGGCGCACGAGGTGCTCACCCTGGCCGACTACCGGATCCGGCACGCCCTCTACAAGGGCGACCCGGACCTGCAGGCGCTGCACGCGGCGGTGCCCTGGGTGATCACCTGGGACGACCACGAGGTGGCCAACGACCAGTGGTCCGGCGGGGCGGAGAACCACACCCCCGGCGTCGAAGGGGACTTCGCCGACCGGCTGGCCGCGGCGCGACAGGCGTACCTGGAGTGGATGCCGGTGCGCACCGGCGCGGACGGGGCGATCTACCGGCGGCTGCCCTTCGGCCGGCTCGCCGAGCTGTCCATGCTGGACCTGCGCACGTACCGGTCGCGGCAGGCGTCCGGGACCGCCGTGGACGACCCGGCGCGGACGATCACCGGGGACGCGCAGATGGCGTGGTTGAAGAGCGGCCTGGCCGCGTCGACCGCGCGCTGGAAGCTGGTCGGGAACCCGGTCATGATGGCCCGGCTCGACGTCGGGGCGTTGCCCGCCTGGCTGCTCGGCCCGCTCGGTGAGTTGCTCGGCATTCCGCGGAACGGCGCGGCGCTCAACGTCGACCAGTGGGACGGCTACAACGCCGACCGCGACGAACTGGTCGACCACCTGCGCGCGGCCGGAACCCGGGACGTCGTCTTCCTCACCGGCGACATCCACACCTCGTGGGCGAACGAGGTGACCACCAGCGCCACCGGCCCGTACGCCCCGGCCGCCGCCGAGTTCGTGGTGCCCTCGGTGACCAGTGACAACGTCAACGACTTCCTGGACCTGCCGGCCGGCAACCCGCTCAGCGCTCTCGGCGCCGGTCTGGTCCGCGCCACCAACCCGCACGTGCGCTGGGCCGAGCTGGACGGGCACGGCTACGGGGTGCTGGAGGTGACCCGGCAGCGCTGCCGGATGGACTGGTACCATCTGGCCGACCGCACCCGGCCCGGTACCGCCAGCCGGTGGGTGGCCGGCTGGTCGGTCGGCGCCGGCTCGGCGAAGCTGCGCCGGGAGAGCGCGCCGCTGCCGTGACCGCGCCGCCGGAGTGAACCCGTGACATGCGAACCGGCCGGCCCCCGTGCGGGGACCGGCCGGTCGTCATGCGGTTGTCACCAGAGCTGCGCGACGATGTCCGCCGCCTGCTCCTCCCACTGCGCGTACGCGAACGGGTAGGCCGAGACCTGCACCGTCTGCGCCGCGGCGGTCAGCGGCAGGTCCTGCCAGCCGCCGACGTTCTTGAGCGCGGTGAAGAACGCCGTCGAGGCGTACTCCGGGTCGGTGATCTGCTCCGGCGAGCCCCAACCCGACGACGGGCGCTGCTGGAACAGGCCCTGCGAGTCGTGGTCGTTGTACGCGCCCAGGTGGCCGAGGTTGTAGAGCTTCGACTCCTGCAGCGACGTCGCGATGCCGATCACCGCGCCACGCTCCCCCACGCCCGTCTTCTTGGCCACGTCGATGATGGCCCGGGCGTTGGCGAGCTGCGCGTCGTCCAGCGGGATGCGCGACTGAGCGCCCTCCACGCCGTGCGGGATCAGCTCCTCGCGGGTGGGCTTCTCGGCGGCCGGCTTGACCGTGGTGCCGCCGGTGGTCAGTGCGGACTCCGACGTCCGGTCGGTCTTGGCCCGGCCGGTGGCCTTCTCGATCGCCGCCACGGCGCCCTCGTGGGGGCCGGTGGTGATCGGTGCCGCCGCGGCGGTCGGCGCGAGGGCCAGGCCGCCCAGGGCGGCCACACCGACCACGCTCAGCGCGGTCTTGCGGTACGAGTCCTTCGCGATGGCCGGGAGCCATCGAGTGAAGTCGACCTTCACGATGGTTGCCCTTTCGATCGTGAAGCGCTCCGGGTGAGCACCTCTCGGGGGATCTCCGGTGCCGGAGAAAGGCCGGAGAAGAGGTTTGCGCTCCGGCGGTACGGGGGACACAACCAGCTTCACGTGTCGGTCATTCCGGAAATGGTGCCGACCGTCGAGGGCTGCGATCCGGATCACCGACACGGGGTGAGGACCTGGGCCGTCACGCCACTACCTGGCATATACGGGACGAAATGGCCAGCAGATTCGGTCCGGCCACGCCGGCCCAGCTCGGCACGAACGGGACGGATCGGGCAGGCGACGCGAGCGGGATTCAGGACGGGCCCGGGCGGAAACGGGTACGGACGACCCGGCCGGGCTCAGTCGGCGTACGGGGTCCCGAACCGGACCAGGACGTGCCAGAGCTGCTTGAGGTGCTGCAGGGTGACCTCGATCGGACCGCGGTCCGCCCACCGGGCCGGTTCGGTGACCACGGAGGCCGCCGCGCGGCCGATCAGCGCGGCGTCGACCGGGTCGCCCGGCCGGGCGAACTCGGCGTGCACCCGGGCCGCCAGCGGCGGAATGGCCGGCCCCCGGAACTCCGGGTCGATCCCGTCGACCGGCAGCACGAAGCCCCGGTGCCAGCACAGCGCGAAGCCGTGCCGGCGGGCGATCGCGGCGAGGGTCGCGCCGGCCTCGGTGCCCCGGAAGGACGGGTCGACGACCACCGCCTCGACGTCCCGGGCGAGGTCCAGTTCGCCGTGGATCTGCGCCTCGATGTAGTCGTCTAGGGCGCGGCCGGCGGCGCCGGGCGACCAGGCGACGTCCTCCCGGCGGCGCAGCAGCTCCCGCACCAGCGCGAGGGTGTCCATGCCCGGTCGGCCGAGGCTGACCCCGGTGCCCTCGGTCGCCGCGATCAGGGCGGCCAGCACCGGCTCGAACACGTCGACGGTGCCGAGGTCGCGGGGGCCGAGGTGGCTGTCGCCGAAGCAGAACGTGGCGCGGGCCAGCACCTCGGGACGCAACCGCAGGTGGCACGAGCCGAACCGGGGGCAGGCGCCGTCCGGGTGGTCGAGCAGGTTGAGCCCGCCGTACTTGGGCCGGTCGGCGAGGCGTACGCCCGGGGCCTGGTAGGCGCCGCCGAACAGCGACTCCTCCCAGCGGTCCCGGTCACCGCCCGGGTACGCGGTCAGCCCACCGTTGGAGATCCGGGTCTCGAACTGGCTGCGGTAGGTCCCCTCGGCGGCGAGCGCCTCGGCCACCGTACGGCCGTCGGCGAGCAGCCGGTCCGGGTGGAAGTTGAGGGTGAGCCGGCCGTGCCGGCCGATCGCGGCGATCAACTGCTCGGGCTGGTGGGTGACGCCCGATCCGGCGAGCGCGCGGCCGATGGCGGCCAGCGCGGCGGGTCGGTCGCGCAGCGCCACCGCGCGGACGTGCCGCAGGGCCGCGTGCTGGGCGGGGGTGAGCGCGGCCGGATCGACGACGGGGTGCATGCGGCAGATCATCTCGGCGCCACCCGGCCCGGCGCCACCCCGTTTTCGCCCCGCTCCGGCATCAGGCCCGGGCTGACCCGCTCGGGTCACTCCTCGCGCGGGCGGTCGGTGCCGAACCCGTCGAGGGTCGTCCGCTCGTCGGCGTCGAGGAGTTCCTGGAAGAGGGTGATCTGCAGCCCGGCCGGGGCGTCCAGGCGGGAGTTGAGGGAGTGCCACGGCGTCACCGTCGGCGGGGCGATCTCGGTGGCGCCGGCGGCGACCAGCCGGTCGGTGGCCGCCCGGCTGTCGTCCACCTCGAACGCCACCCGGATCTTCGGGGCGACCTGCCGCCCCACCTCCACCTCGTCGATCATCCGCTTCTGCGCCGGGTTGGCGATCTCCAGGGTGGCCCGGCCGGCGTCGAGGATCACCACCCGCGCGTCGCCCTCGCCGGAGAACGCCGCCTGCTCGGGCAGGCCCAGCGCGTCGCGGAAGAACGCCACCGCCGCGGCGTGGTCCTCCGCCTCCACCACCAGGCGGAGCTGGCGTACGGCGGGCGAACGGGCGTCATCGGCGGCCATACCCGGGCAGCCTACCCACCTTCTCAGCAGGTCGGCCGTCAGGCGGGCGTCGGGGCGGCGCTACAGTGGGGGCGCGCCGACCGGGAGGCGATGACGTGACTGCTGCCGTGGTGGTCGACCAGGTGTTCCTAGGCGACCACGTCTGCTTGGCGTACGACGACGGGTCCGCGGGCCTCGACGCCCCCCGCCGGCGCGCCCTGGCCCTGCCGTGGCAGGCGGCGTGACGGCGTCGGGTCAGGTGGTGCCGTCCACCGGCACCTTCGTGCACGAGGGGCTCTTCTACCAGGACGCCGACGATCTGCGGGCCGGCACCGTCCCGTTCGTCGAGGGCGGCCTGACCGCCGGCGAGCCCGTGCTGGTCGCCATGCCCGGCGCCAACCTGCGGCTGGTCCGCGCGGCGGTCGGCGCCGCGGCACCCGTGCACTGGGCGGACATGACCGAGGCCGGCCGCAATCCGGGCCGGATCATCCCGTGGGTGCTGCAGGCGTTCGCCGACCGGCACTCCGGCCGGCGGGTGCGGATCATCGGCGAGCCGATCTGGGCCGGCCGCACCGACATGGAATACCCCGCCTGCGCCCAGCACGAGGCGATGATCAACGCCGCGTTCGCCGGCCGGGACGCCACCATCCTCTGCCCCTACGACGCGACCTCCCTCGACGGCGTGATGCTGGCCGACGCGTGCGCCACCCACCCGGTGCTGGTGGACCGGACGGGACGGCGCTCCAGCCCGGGTTACGCCCCGGCGGACGTGGTGGACCGTTACAACGTGCCGCTGCCCCTCCCCACCGAGCCGGTCGCGGAGTTGGCCTACCAGGTCGACATGCTCTCCGCGGTACGCCGGTTCGTCGCCGGCCACGCCGAGGCCACCGGTCTGACCGAGGCCCGGGTGGCGGATCTGCAGATCGCGGTCACCGAGTTGGCGACGAACAGCGTCGCGCACGGCGGAGGCGGCGGCGTGCTGCGGGTGTGGCGGACCGCCGAGCACCTGGTCTGCGAGATCCGGGACGACGGCTGGCTGACCGACCCGCTCGCCGGGCGGCTGACCCCCGCGGCGGACGGCATCGGGGGGCGGGGGCTGGTCATCGTGCACGCGCTCTGCGACCTGGTCCGGGTGCACACCTCCCCCGCCGGGACGGCGGTCCGCCTACACATGCTGAGGACGACATGACCGACGACACCTTCCGGCTTCGGCCGGTCGGGCGGGTCTCCTCGCCGCTGACCGACGCGGCGACCGCGCCGCGTCAGGGCGACGAGGGCGCGCCGGAGGCGTACCTGGACTTCACGCCGGAGGTAGCGGCGGCCCTGCGCGACCTGCCGGCCGGCGCGGAGGTGCTGGTGCTGACCTGGCTGGACCGGGCCAGCCGGGACGTGCTGACCGTGCACCCGCGCGGCGAGGCGTCCCGGCCGGAGACCGGGGTGTTCAGCACCCGGTCGCCGCACCGGCCGAACCCGATCGGCCTGCACCGGGTGCGGGTGCTGGCGGTGGACGGGCTGCGCGTGCGGGTCGCCGACCTGGAGGCGCTGGACGGCACGCCGGTGCTGGACGTCAAGCCGGTGCTCGGCCCGCCCGACGAACGCTGAGGGTCCCGGCCGGGTCAGTGGCCGCGGGCCAGCCACTCGTCCAGGTGCGGCGCCTCCGCGCCGACGGTGGTGCTCTCGCCGTGGCCGGTGTGCACGACCGTCTCCGGAGGCAGGGAGAGCAGCCGACTCCGGATGGAGTCGATGATCGTGCCGAAGTCGCTGTACGAGCGGCCGGTGGCGCCCGGGCCGCCGGCGAAGAGGGTGTCCCCGGTGAACACCACGTCGAGCGCCGGCGCGTGGAAACTGCACGCGCCGGGGCTGTGCCCGGGGGTGTGCAGCACGGTCAGCGCGACGCCGGCCACCTCGACGGTGGCGCCGTCGCGCAGGTCGCCGCCGGGTGGCTCGTCCGGGTGCACCTGGTCCCAGAGCACCCGGTCGGCGGGGTGCAGCAGCACCGGCGCGCCGGTGGCCCGGGCCAGCGCCGGGGCCACCCGGACGTGGTCGTCGTGGGCGTGGGTGGCGAGGATCGCCCGGACCCGCCGGCCGCCGACGACGGCCAGGATCGCGCCCACGTCGTGCGGGGCGTCGACGACGACACACTCGACGTCGTCACCGACCACCCAGACGTTGTTGTCCACGTCGAAGGTCTGCCCGTCGAGGGAGAAGGTGCCGGCGGTGACGGTATGGTCGATCCGGACGGCCATCAGAAGACCACCACCGACCGGAGCACGTCGCCGCGGTGCATCCGGGCGAACGCCTCCTCCACCTGGTCGAGCGCGATCTCCTCGGTGACGAAGGCGTCGAGGTCGAGGCGGCCCTGCAGGTAGAGCGCGGTGAGCATGGGGAAGTCGCGGCTGGGCAGGCAGTCGCCGTACCAGCTGGACTTGAGGGCGCCGCCGCGGCCGAAGACGTCCAGCAACGGGATCTCGACGGTCATCTCGGGCGTCGGCACCCCGACCAGCACGACGGTGCCGGCGAGGTCCCGCGCGTAGAACGCCTGCTTCCAGGTCTCCGGCCGGCCGACCGCCTCGATCACCACGTCCGCGCCGAAGCCGCCGGTGGCGGCGCGGATCGCCTCGACCGGATCCTCGCCGGACGCGTCCACGGTGTGGGTCGCGCCGAACCGGCGGGCCCACTCCAGCTTCCGCGCGTCGGTGTCCACGGCGATGATCGTCGTCGCGCCGGCCAGCGTCGCGCCGGCGATCGCCGCGTCGCCCACCCCGCCGCAGCCGATCACCGCCACCGAGTCGCCGCGGGTCACCCCGCCGGTGTTCATCGCCGAGCCGAGGCCGGCCATCACCCCGCAGCCCAGCAGCCCCACCGCGGCCGGGCGGGCGGCCGGGTCGACCTTCGTGCACTGGCCGGCGTGCACCAGGGTCTTCTCGGCGAACGCGCCGATGCCGAGCGCGGGGGCCAGTTCGGTGCCGTCGGCGAGGGTCATCTTCCGGGCGGCGTTGTGGGTGGCGAAGCAGTACCAGGGCCGGCCGCGGCGGCAGGCCCGGCAGACGCCGCAGACGGCCCGCCAGTTGAGCACGACGAAGTCGCCCGGGGCGACGGAATCGACGCCGGCGCCGACCTCCTCCACGATGCCGGCCGCCTCGTGGCCGAGCAGGAACGGGTAGTCGTCGGTGATGCCGCCCTCGCGGTAGTGCAGGTCGGTGTGGCAGACCCCGCAGGACAGCACCCGTACGACCGCCTCACCGGGCCCCGGATCGGGGACCACGATGGTGGTCACCTCGACCGGCGCGCCCTTGCTGCGGGAGATGACTCCCCGGACCTGCTGGCTCACGGTCTCCTCCTGCTCCGCGGCGCGGCGCACCGCCTCCGTCCGGATCCGGCGCCGCCGGGGGTACGGCGACACCGGTCGATCAGCACCCTGGGGCGAAACTACCGCCGATCACCACCGCGGCCCAGAGCCGCGCGGCGGTTATCCCCGGCGCTGTCCGGGTAGGCGGGGGCACGATTCGGCCGTCGGACGGGAGTGGGCCATGAAGCTGAGCCATCTGCCGCTGCGTGTGAGCATCGGCGCGTTCGTCCTCAATTCCGGGCTGAGCAAGCGGACGCTGGAGGGCGAGTCGGCGCAGGGCCTGCACGGGATGGCCGTCGGCGCCATCCCGCAGCTCAAGCAGTTCCCACCGGACCGGTTCGCCCGACTCCTGTCGGGCGCCGAGATCGCCCTGGGCGCCGCCCTGCTCGCGCCGTTCGTGCCGTCAGCGCTGGCCGGCCTCGGGCTGGCCGCCTTCGCCGCCGGCCTGACCCAGCTCTACGTCAAGACGCCGGGAATGCGCGAGCAGGGCAGCCTGCGCCCCACCCAGCAGGGCATCGGCTTCGCCAAGGACGTCTGGTTGCTCGGCGCCGGCCTCACCCTGGTGCTGGACGACCTCACCCTCCGCCGCCGGGGCCGCTGACCGACGCCGGACGCCACTGTCCGACGACGTCCGGTCGACACGCGTCGCACGGCCGCGCTCAGGACGGGGCCGGGGCGGGATCGGCGACCGGCGCGCGCTCGGCGGCGAGCCGGCGTCGGGCGGCGTTGCGGTAGCGGAGCACCTGCACCGCGCCGAGCGCCCAGAGCAGGTACTGCACCGCGAAGGCCCACCGGAAGGCGGCCAGGTCGGGGGTGGCCCGGCCGGCCGGGGTGGCCAGGTCGAGCACCACCCCCACCGCCAGCACCAGCGTGATCGAGGCGACGAAGCCGCCGACGTTCACCAGCCCGGTGGCGCTGCCGATCCGGCTGACCGGGTTGAAGGAACGCGCGTAGTCGAAGCCGATCAGCGAGCCGGGGCCATTGACCGCCAGCACCAGCACCAGCGTGATCAGCAGCCAGCGCGGCGCCGGGCCGGGCCAGGCCAGCACCACCGCCCAGACCGCCGCGGTGCCGGCGGTGATCGCGAAGACCAGCACCGACCGGTGGAAGGGGTGCCGGGCGCACAGGTGCGCGATCACCGGCCCGCACACCAGCATGCCGACAGTCATCAGGGTCAGCAGCGACGCGGCGGCGGTCGGGCTGAGCCCCTGCCCCTGCACCAGGAACGGGTAGCCCCAGAGCAGGGCGAACACCGCGCCGGAGAACTGGGTGACGAAGTGCGTCCAGAGCCCGAGGCGGGTGCCCGGCTGGGCCCACGCGGCGGCGAGTTCCCGGCGCACCGCGGCGAGGCCCGACCGGGAGCGGGCGGTCACCTCGCGGTGCGGGGTGTCCCGGACCGCGGCGACGACCATCAGCAGCACCGCTGCGCCGAGCCCGGCCGCGACCAGGAAGGCCGGGGTCCAGCCGGCCCGGTGCAGCAGCGCCACCAGCGGCACGGCGCCGAGGATGGCGCCCAACTGGCCCAGGGTGCCGGTCAGCTGGGTCAGCATGGGATAGCGCCGGCCCGGGAACCACAACGCCACGATCCGCAGCACGCTGATGAACGTCATCGCGTCGCCCAGCCCGACCAGCACCCGGCCGGTGACGGCCAGGCCCACGTCGGTGGCGAGGGCGAAGCAGAGCTGGCCGGCGACCATCAGGGCGCCGCCGGCGATCAGCAGCCGGCGGGAGCCGTACCGGTCGAGCAGCACGCCGACCGGCACCTGCATCACCGCGTACACGGCGAGCTGGGCGACCGAGAAGGTGGCCAGCGTGCTGGCGTTGATGTCGAACCGGTGTGCGGCGTCGACCCCGGCGACCCCGAGCGAGCTGCGGTGGAACACCGCCGTGAGGTACGCGCTCAGCGCGATGCCCCAGACCAGCCAGCCGGAGCGGCGGCCCGCTCCCGGCTCGGCGGTCACCGCAGCGTCCGCAGCACGGCGGCCGCGTTGTCGATGTGCGCGGCGACCGTGCCGAGCCAACGCTGCGGGTCGTCGCCCTCGAGGGCGGCGAGCTGGGCGGCGTGTTCGGTCAGCGCCACCTCGGCCCAGCCGGGCGAGAGCCGGAAGCTCGCCTCCCCCATCCGCAGCTGGCGGTCCCGCAGCCGCTGGTACAGCTCGGCCAGGATCTCGTTGCCGGCGGCGTCCACCACGGTGGCGTGGAAGGCGCGGTCGGCGGCCATCAGGGCGGTGAGGTCGCCGGCGGCGTGCGCGGCGCGCATCTCGGCCAGCCGGGCGGCGAGCTCGGCCCGCAGCGCCGCCCGGCGGGGCCAGACCCGCTCGGCGGCGTGCAGCTCGACCAGCCGGCGGGCCTCGATGACGTCGGTGATCTCGCGGGCGGAGACGGGCCGGATCAGCGCGCCCCGCTTGGGATAAAGGCGGACCAGGCCCTCTGCCTCCAGCCGCAGCAGCGCCTCCCGCACGGGGGTGCGGGAGACCCCGGTGGCCTCGGCGATCTCCCCCTCGCTGACCAGCTGCCCGCCCGGGTAGACCTGCTCCAGGATGGACCGCTTCAGGTGGCGGTAGGCCCGTTCGGCGGCCGACGGGACGCTCGTCCGGGTCGGCGCGGAGGGATGCGTCATGTATCTATGATCCGGCCGGTCACGGCCGGTGCCGGGCCGGGTGCCCGGGACGTGGCACGCGCCACCCCGGTCAGCCGCGGCGCAGGGTGAGCAGCCCGTCGGCGCCGACGTCGAACCGGGTGCCGAGCCGGCCGAGCAGGTCGGCGAGCCAGCCCGCCTCGGCGGGGGTCGCCGGCTCCAGCCGCATCCGGCGGATCCGCACCGGGGCCGCCCGCAGGTCGCGCAGCCGGCCGGTCCGCGGGTCGAGGGCGGGCAGCCAGAGCAGCCGCAGCTCCGGCCGGTACGCCTCCTGCCCGCTGATCCCCTCGTAGTCGTCGATCAGGTCCCCGCAGCCGTACAGGATCAGCCGGTCCCGGTGCACCTCCACCGGCCGGGGGTGGTGCGACGAGTGACCGTGCAACACGTCCACCCCCGCCTCGACGAGGCGGTGGGCGAACTCGACGTGCTCGGCCGGCACCTCGTACCCCCAGTTGCCGCCCCAGTGCACGGAGACCAGCACCCGGTCCCCCGGACCGGCCGCGGCGGCGATCCGCTCCGCCACGAGGTCGGCGGTGACCGCCGAGACCTCCGGCAGGTACGCCACCCCGGGCCGGTCGGCACCGGCCGCCCAGGACGGCGGCACGCCGCTGGACGGGGCGGCCACCGAGAAGACCAGCAGCCGGCGCCCGGCGCCGAGGTCCACCCGGGCGGGTGCCCAGGCCGCCGCCGCGTCCCGGCCGGCGCCGGCGGTGGCGATGCCCGCCCCGGCCAGCGCGTCCAGGGTGTCGGTGAGCCCCACCGGCCCGAAGTCGAGCACGTGGTTGTTGGCCAGCGCGCAGACGTCGAGCCGGGCCGCGGTCAGGCACGGCACGTTGTCCGGGTGCATCCGGTAGTGCACGGCCTTGCCCGGCTCGTGCGCGCCCCGCCCGGTCACCGCCGTCTCCAGGTTCACGATCCGCGCGGCCGGCCGCAGTTCGTCCAGCAGCGGCAGGGCGCTGCCCCACGGCCACTCCGCCGGCACCGGGCGGGGAATCGGCCCGTTGACCGACTCGGCCAACCCGACGTACTCGTCGGCGTCGCGGACCGCCCGCTCGCGCAGGTCGGGCGGGCCGGGCCGGGGCAGGACGCGGTCCACGCCCCGGCCGGTCATCACGTCCCCGGCGAGGAAAAGGGTCACCGCGTCGTCGGGCATCCGCCCGCATCCCCCGCACCCGCCGGGTCGAAACGGCGTGGCCGGGCGTCGACCGGGGTACCAGGGCTGCCATGACCGACGTGACCGTCGTGACCGTCGTGGTGGCCACCCGCAACCGCCGCCGCCAACTGCTGGCGACGCTGGCCCGGCACACCGCACCCGTGATCGTGGTGGACAACGTCTCGGACGACGGCACCCCGGAGGCGGTGGCGCACGCCTTTCCGGACGTGCGGGTGGTGCGGCTCGACGCGAACGCCGGCGCGGCGGCGGCCCGCAACATCGGGGTGGCGCTCGCCCGTACCCCGTTCGTGGCGTTCGTCGACGACGACTCGTGGTGGGCTCCGGGCGCGCTGGACCACGCGACGCGGTTGCTGCGCGGGTACCCGCGCACCGGGCTGCTGACCGGGCAGGTGCGGGTGGGCCCGCAGGAGCGGCTCGACCCGGTGTCGGCGGCGATGGCACAGGCCCCGCTGGGCGTCCCGCCGGGCGCGCCCGGCCCGGCGGTGCTGGGCTTCCTGGCCTGCGCGGTGGTGCTGCGCCGCGAGGCGTTCCGGCAGGTCGGCGCCTTCGCCGAACCGCTGGGCACGTACGGCGAGGAGGCGCTGCTGGCGATGGACCTGGCCGCGGCCGGGTGGCGGCTGGCGTACGCCGAGGACCTGGTGGTGCACCACCACCCGCTGCCGGCGGGGCGGGACCGCCGGGCCCGGCACCGCACCGAGGCGCGCAACCGGCTGCTCACCGCGGCCCTGCGCCGCCCCGCCGGGGTGGTGCTGCGCACCGTGGCTGAGACGGTGCGGGACCCGGCCGGGCGGGGCGGTCTGCTCGACGCGGGCCGCGAGCTGCGGTGGGCGCTGCGGGGGCGGCGCCGGTTGCCCGCCGAGGTGGAGGCCGCCCTGCGCACCCTGGAGCGGTTGGACGCCGAGTCCCCGGCCGCGCCGCACCAGCCGCTACCGGCGGTGGTCGCCACGGACTGAGCCGGCCGGAACGCACGGCCCGGCTACCGTGGCGGCTCCGCCGAACCCGGCTCGGCGCGGCCGGTGACCTGCCTATGGTGAAGCCGTCCGGCCGGACGGCGCGAGGAGAGCCCGGTGGCCACGAACGGTGGGCTGCGGCCGTGGTACCGGCCGATGACCGCGCGCGAGCGCGGCGAGAAGCACCGCGCCGCGACGCCGCTGGAGCTCTTCTTCGACCTTTGTTTCGTGGTGGCCGTCGCGCAGGCGGCGACGAACCTGCACCACGACGTGGCGGAGAACCACCTCGGGCACGCCGTGCGCAGCTACCTGATGGTGTTCTTCGCCATCTGGTGGGCCTGGATGAACTTCACCTGGTTCGCCTCCGCCTACGACACCGACGACGACGTCTACCGGATCACCACCCTGGTGCAGATCGCGGGCGCGCTGATCCTGGCCGCGGGCGTGCCCCGGGCGTTCACCGAGGGCGACTTCGTCACCATCACCTACGGGTACGTGGTGATGCGGCTGGCCTTGGTGACGCAGTGGCTGCGGGCGGCGGCCGGCGACCCCGGCCACCGGGCCGCGGACGTCCGGTACGCGGTCGGGGTGACCCTGGTGCAGCTCGGCTGGCTGATCCGGCTCCTGCTGCCGGACGACTGGCGGCTCTGGACGTTCCTCGTGCTGGCCCTGGCCGACCTGCTCGTCCCGGCGGTGGCCGAGCGGCCGGGGATGACCACCTGGCACCCCCGGCACATCGGCGAGCGGTACGGGCTGTTCACCCTGATCGTGCTCGGCGAGGTGGTGCTCGCGACGTCGGTGGCCATCCAGACCGGCGTGGACGCCGGCGAGCAGGGGCTGCGGCCGCTGGCGGCGGCCGGCACGGTGATCGTGTTCGCGCTGTGGTGGCTCTACTTCGACCGCGAGGTAGAGGTGCCGGTGCGGCTGCCCGCGTCGCTGGTCTGGGGGTACGGGCACTACCTGGTTTTCGCGTCGGTCGCCGCGGTCGGCGCCGGGCTGTGGGTGGCGGTCGACCATCATCGGCACCTGACCCACGTCAGCGACCTGGTGGTCGGTCACGCCCTGGCGGTCCCGACGGCCGTCTACCTGCTCACCGTCTGGACGCTGCGGGTGCTGCACAGGCATCGCGGGGTGGTGGTGGCGGCCTTCCCGGTGACCGCGCTGCTGGTGTTGGCCACCCCCTGGGCGGCGGGGTCGGTCTACCTCATCGCACTGCTGCTGTTCGCCCTGGTGGCGTTGACGGTGCTGGCCCGGCAGCGGGAGCGGCGGTCCAGAAGTCGACCAGCAGCCGGCTGAACTCCTCGGCGCACTCGATCTGCGGCATGTGCCCGCAGTCGGTGAACAGGTGGGTGCGGGCGTGGGGCAGCCGGGTGCGGGCGGCGTCCAGGTGGGCCGCCGGCAGGATCAGGTCCCGGTCGCCCCAGACGATCAGGGTGGGCACGTCGAGGCTGGCCAGTTCGGTGAGCAGCGCCTCCCGCCACCGCGGGCTGACGCCCCGGAAGCTGCCCAGGTTGCGCGCGGTCTCCAGCATCACCCGGGCGACGTAGGGCATGCGGGCCACCTCGAGGGCGTACGCGACGCGCTCGGCGGTGGCGAACGCCGGGTCGTGGAAGAGGGCCCGCTCGGTGCGCCGGGCGGAGACCCGGCTGGGCCGCAGCAGCAGCCGGCCCAGCGGGCGCAGCGCGAGCAGCCGCAGCATCATGGTCACCTCGCGGCCGAAACCGGCGCTGTTGACCAGCGCGAGGCTGGCCACCCGGGCCGGCTCGGCGACGGCCAGCTGCATGGCGATCGCGCCACCGAGGGAGTTGCCGACCAGGTGCGCCGGCGCCTCGACGCCGACCGTGTCGAGGTAGCGGCCGACGAACCGGGCCAGCGCCGGCAGCGTGTACGGCTCTGCCATCGGCAGCGAGCCGCCGTAGCCGGGCAGGTCGACGCTGTGCACCCGGTACCGGTCGGCGAGCAGCTCGTGCTGCTCGGTGAAGTCGCGCAGGCTCCGGCCGATGCCGTGCAGCAGCAGCACCGGCGGGCCGTCGCCGTCGACCCGGTGGCGCACCCGCCGCCCGTCGACGGTGACGTGCCGGGGGCCGGCCGCCGCGCTCATACCAGGTCTCCCGCCCGGTCGGCGGTCCTGTCGCTCGGCGGAGCCGTCGGCGGCGGCGACGCGGCCGGGTCGGACGGGTCGGGTTGCCGCTGGGCGGGGACGGTGGTGGCCCGGCGGGCCGGATCGGCGGCCGCGCGGGCCAGCCCCAGGGCGAGCACCCGGCCGTACGAGGCCGGGGCGACCCGGGCCAGCACGTCGGGCAGCTTCGCCGACCAGCCGATCAGCACCCGGCCGCGGCGGCGCCGCACCCCGCGCAGGATGATCTCGGCGGCCCTGGCCGGGTCGATGGAGAGCAGCTTCTCGAACTGCTTGCGGCCGGCCTCGTACTCCTCGACGGAGACGCCGCTACCGATCCGGGCGCTCTGCGCGATCCGGGTGCGGATGCCGCCCGGGTGCACCGAGGTCACCCCGATGCCGTCATCGGCCAGTTCGTGGCGCAGCGCCTCGGTGAAGCCGCGTACGGCGAACTTGCTCGCCGCGTAGGCGGCCTGCCCGGCCGGGGCGATCAGGCCGAAGAGGCTGGAGACGTTGACCAGGTGCGCGCCGGGCTCGGCCTTGAGGGCCGGCAGCAGGGCGTGGGTCAGCTGCACCACGGCCCGGAAATTGATCTCGATGACCCAGGTGAACTCCTCCAGGGTCACCTGGTCGAACCGGCCGCCCAGCGCCACGCCCGCGTTGTTGACCAGCAGCCGGATCGCGGGGTGCCGCCGGCGGACCTCCTCGGCCACCCGGGCGGTGGCCGCCGCGTCGGCGAGGTCGACCACGTAGCTGGTCAGCTGCCGGTCGGGGTGCGCGGCGCGGATCGCGGCCACCACGGCGGCGAGCCGCTCGGCGTCGCGGTCGAGCAGCACGAGGTCGCTGCCGCGGCGGGCGAGCCCGTGCGCCAGGGCCTCCCCGATGCCGCTGGCGGCGCCGGTGACCACGGCGGTGCCCGTGGTGAAGTCGAAGCTACGCACCGGCGGTGCTCCTTTCCGGGGTGCTGGACCGGTCTGCGGCGACGCGGGAGAAGCGCACGCCGACGTCGGTCAGCCGGCCGTGCCGCATCAGCAGCACGTCGCGCGGGTAGTTCTGGTGCAGCCGCCACGGCGCCGAGGCGCCCTGCTTGGGCAGCGCGTCGACGCTGCGCAGCACGTAGCCGGACTTGAGGTCGATGATCGGCTCCAGCGCGCCGTCACGGGGCGCGAGCGGGGTGACGATCTGCTGGCCGGTGCGGTCGAGGTGGCGCAGCAGCCGGCAGACGTACGTGGCGACCAGGTCCGCCTTCAGCGTCCAGGAGGCGTTGGTGTAGCCGATGGTCATCGCGAAGTTGGGCACCCCGGAGAGCATCATGCCCTTGTAGGCGACGGTGCTCGCCAGGTCGACGTCGGCTCCGTCCACGGTCAGCGTCATCCCACCGAGGGCGAGCAGGTTCAGCCCGGTGGCGGTGACCACGATGTCGGCCGGCAACTCCGCGCCGGAGGCGAGCCGGATGCCCCGCGGGGTGAACGTGTCGATGGTGTCGGTGACCACCGAGGCCCGGCCCTGTTCCAGGGCGGTGAAGAGGTCGCCGTCGGGCACCACGCAGAGCCGCTGGTCCCACGGGTCGTAGCGGGGCGAGAAGTGCCGGTCGATGTCGTAGCCGGCCGGCAGCCGGCCCTTCGCGGCCCGCCGGAGCAGCTTGCGCATCAGCGTGGGGGCGCGCCGGCTGAGCTGGAAGTTGGCCGTGGTGAGCAGCACGTTCTTCCACCGCACCACCGGATACGCGGCCTTCGCCGGCAGCCAGCGGCGCAGCGCGTCGGCGATCACGTCGCGCGAGGGCAGCGCGAGGACGTACGTGGGTGAGCGCTGGAGCATGGTGACGTGCCCGGCCCGCTCGGCCATCGCCGGCACCAGGGTCACCGCCGTCGCGCCGCTGCCGATCACCACCACCCGCTTGCCGGTGTGGTCGAGGTCGGCGGGCCAGTGCTGCGGGTGCACGATCCGCCCGGCGAACGTCTCCGCGCCGGGGAGGTCCGGGGTGTAGCCGGCGTCGTAGCGGTAGTAGCCGGAGCAGGTGAAGAGGAACGAGCAGGTGAGCGCCACGTCCTCGGCGGTGTCGTCGCGGCGGGCGTGCACCGTCCAGCGGGCGGTGGCGCTGTCCCACTCGGCGCGGACGACCCGGTGGTGGAAGCGGATGTGCTCGGTGACGGCGTACTCGCGGGCGGTCTCGCGGACGTAGTCGCGGATCGCGTCGCCGTCGGCGATCGCCTTCGGGTCGGTCCACGGCTTGAACGAGTAGCCGAGGGTGAACATGTCGGAGTCCGACCGGACGCCGGGGTAGCGGAACAGGTCCCAGGTGCCGCCGATCGCGTCCCGCGCCTCCAGCACCGCGTACGTCTTGTCGGGGCAGGTGCGCCGCAGGTGGCAGGCGGCGCCGATGCCGGAGAGGCCGGCACCCACGATGAGCACGTCGACGTAGTCGGAGGCCATGTCATCTCCCGATCCGAGGCGGTGACCCCGGACACTATCCACCGCCGTCGACGCCCGTCAACACCCTGTCGAGTCCAATCGACACAGTGTCGATCCGGTGTAGAGTCAGCGGTCATGACGACCGCCCGTACGGCCACCGGGACCGCGACCCCGCGCGGACGCCGCGCGGCCCGCTCCTCCGGCGACGAGCGCGAGGCGGCCATCCTGGCCACCGCCGAGCGGCTGCTGCACGGCCGGGCCTTCGCCGACATCTCCATCGACGACCTGGCCCGCGGCGCCGGCATCTCCCGGCCCACCTTCTACTTCTACTTCCCGTCCAAGGACGCGGTGCTGCTGACGCTGCTCGACCGGGTCACCGAGGAGGCCGAGGCGACCTGCGGCGACGCGCTGGTCCGGCTGGCCGAGGACCCGCGGGCCCGGTGGCGGAAGCTGATCGCCCGGTTCCACGAGACGTTCGGCGCGCACCGCGCGGTGGTGCTGGCCTGCGCCCAGGTGCGCGGCACCAACGCCGAGGTGCGCCGGCTCTGGGCCACGGTGCTGGAGCGCTGGGTGCAGGCCATCGAGACCGCGATCGAGGCGGAGCGGCGGCGCGGCGCAGCCCCGGACGGGCTGCCCGCCCGCGACCTCGCCATCGCGCTGAACTCGATGAACGAGCGCGTCTGGTACGCCACCTTCGCCGGCGACGGGCCGGCGGTGGCCGAGCGGGACGTGGTCGACGTGCTGCTCGACGTCTGGCTGGCGGCGATCTACCGCACCACCGCTCCCCCGCCCGCCTGAGCGCGCCGGGCGGCGGCCAGTTCGGCGTTCAGCCGGGCGACCATCCGGTCGAACTCCGCCGGGCGCAGCACCGGGCCGACGTTCTTGCGCAATCCCCCGGCCCGGGAGCGCCGCTGCACCGGCGTCTCGACAGCGCCGTCGGCGGTGCGCACCCAGCAGGCGGGTCTGACGGTCGGCTCGCCGAGGAACCGCGCCGCCCGCACCTCGAAACCGGTCACCGCCGACCACGGCAGCGTCCGGGTGGAGAACTGGTGCCGCAACCGCACGCCGTGGTCGTTGACGTAGATGCCCGTGAGGTACAACCGGGCGGCGAAGGTCAGCCACACGGCCATGAGGGCGAGAGCGCCGACCATGCCGAGCGCGGATCCCAGGTCGACGTGCCCGGTGGTCAGAGCCCTGAGGATGACGACCAGGATCGTCACCGCCATCGCCGACCCGGCGACGAGCATCAGGCCGGCGAACGCCTGCCGCACGCCCCAAGGGTCGATCCGCCGCCATCTCCGCACGGCCGACAGGCTAGCCGCGCACGGCAAGCACACCGAGGAGATCGATGGTCAGGGTCGATGCCGCGGGCGGGTGGTGCCCGGCCCGCATCAGTCTCCGTCGCCAGTCAAGACTGTGGGGCATGGAGTTCTTGTGCTACCACCGCGATCGGCCCGGCTCAGTGGCGCTGCGCGGTGAGTTGCTCGGCGAGCACTGGTCCTACATGGACCGGTACGCAAGGGAAATGATCGCTCGCGGACCGACCATCGCCGACGACGGCATGACGCCCACCGGCAGCGTCCACATCGTCGACCTGCCCGATCCCGCCGCCGCCCGCGCGTTCGCCTTCGACGAGCCCAACTACCAGGCCGGCGTGTACCGCGACGTGCTGCTGCGCCGGTGGCGCAACACGCTGGGACGCACCATGTGGGACTTCGCCGGCGGCCGGACCGGCGGCAACCGGTACCTGGTGCTGGGCTTCGGCACGGGGCAGGCCGCCGACCTCGCCGTGCCGCCCAACTCGGACGAGCTGATCGCGTACGGGCCACTGCTGTCCGACACCGGCGCCACCTGGCTGGGCACCGCGGCACTGGTCCGGGCGCCGGACCCGGACACGGCACGCGCCATCCTGACCCCGGACCGGTACGCCGACATCAAGGTGCACAACTGGCGATTCGGCGGGCGGCCGTCATGATCACATGCTGGATGGCCATGGCATTCGTGTACGGCGGTGCGAGATGGCAACCATGACCACGGCGTGACGGTCTCAGCAGGCTGCGCGCATGTCCCGGCCAGTGATCTTCGACCTCTTTCACATGTTGTCACTTGTCGACCGGAGCGCCGACGTTGGCCGGCAACGGTGACCAGGCTCCCCGGCGGGGTTGCTGACGCTGGCGGGAGAAGATCCGTGACCGACGCGGATGCGGTCGGCGGCGTACATCTCGCGCGAGCCGTCGGCGCGGAAGATCACCATGACCGGAACGCCCTCGCCAATCTCCAACTCGCGGCGCTCGGCTGGGGTGGGCATCCGAGCGGAGGCCGTGTCGCCCTTGAGCAGGGTCACTGTCTCGGTCGGCTCGTCGGCGCGGACGAACGTGCCGCGCGGCGGTTCCACGCTGACGAGCCCTTCCGACCTCAGTAGCGCTATCGCCTGTCGGACGCTCGTACGGCTCAGCCCGTACTCCTGAGCCAGCCGAAGCTCACCTGGTAGCGAGGCGCCAGGCGCGAGATCGCCAGACGTGATCCGGTCTCGCAGCAGGTCCGCGAGCTGCCGGGACATGGCGCGATCCGCGTTGGGGTCGATCACGAATCTGACGCTACGTGTCCCACGGTTCCACGTGTTGTCGTATCGACAGCCCTTCCTCCTTCCGTGACCCGGGCGGGCGGGAGATGGGGGTGCTGGCCCTGGTCGACGGGCTGTGCCGTCGACTCGTGCCGAGGGGGCCGAACGCGACGTCCGATCACCGCCAGCACCGCCCCACCGTCACCGCGCAGAGTCGAGGACGGGAGGCGCGACGTCCGGTCGCGCCCGCGGTGGAAGGCGTAACGATGCACGTGGTTCCCGGTCTGAAGGTGCTCTACTTCGGCACCCCGGTGGTGCTGGTCAGCTCGGTCAACCCGGACGGCACGGCAAACCTCGCCCCGATGTCGTCGGCGTGGTGGCTGGGGCAGCACGCCATGCTCGGCCTCGGCGACAGCGGCCAAACCACCGCGAACCTGCGGCGCGAGCGGGAGTGCGTGCTCAACCTGCCGTCGGCGGCGATGGTCGACGCGGTCGACCGGGTCGCGCTCACCACCGGCCGGCCGGACGTGCCGGAGCACAAGGTGCGGCAGGGCTACCGCTACGAGCCGGACAAGTTCGCCGTGGCCGGGCTGACCGCGCAGCCGTCGGAGCTGGTCCGGGCACCCCGGGTGGCGGAGTGCCCGGTCCAGCTCGAGTGCCGGGTCGTCGCGACGCACCGCTTCGGCGGCACCTCGGCGCACGCCACCGCGTTCGAGGTGCAGGTGCTGCGCGCGTACGTCGAGGAGGACCTGGTCCTTCCCGGGACGAGCTACGTGGACCCGCTGCGCTGGGACCCGCTGATCATGAAGTTCTGCGAGTTCTTCGGCGGCGGGCAGAACGTGCACCCGTCCCGGCTGGCCGAGGGCTGGGAGATGCCGCACCAGCTGCGCCCGGAGGCGACGCCGGTGGCCGGCTGAGGGCTCAGGAAGGCCCGCTCCGGGTGAATTCCATGATCCAGTTGGTCTCCCAGGTGCGTTCGCCGTCGGTGGAGAACGCCTGCTCCCAGCGGCATGAGGTCGGGGTGATCGCCGACCAGATGAACCGGCACCGGACCGGGCGGCCCTCGTCGACGTCGTCGGCGTAGAAGGTGCCCACGCCGTCGACGAACCGGCCGACCACCGGCGGCAGCTCCAGCATCCCGCGGTTGCTGTTCATCCAGTAGATCGACCAGGTGCCGGCCGCCGGGTCGAAGATCCGCACGGTGGCGCCGGAGAAGCCCTTCGTCGGGAAGGTGATCTCGTCGAAGCTGCCGGCGCCGGCGAAGAAGGTCCGGGCCACCGACAGCCCGGGGAACTCGTCCCACTCGTCGCTGCCGACGTGCCGTTTGAGCAGCCGGCGGTTGACGACGTGCCAGGTGCCGACGAAGAAGTCGAAGTCGCCCATCAGCGGCCCACCGGCCCCTCGGCCCGGGTGTCGGCGCGCCAGCCGGCCAGGTCCGGGCGGTCCGGCGCCAGCACGTGCCGGGCCCAGGCGGCCCGCTCGTGCTCCAGCACCCCGAGCTCCCAGATGCAGCCCGCCCACGGCCGGCGCTGCTCGACGAAGTGGGTCGGGTCGTCGTCCGGGCAGTCCAGGGCGGGCTGGCCGGCGGCGGCGATCCGCACCTCGACCACGTTGTCCCAGACCCAGCTGTACGCCAGCAGGTAGGCGCCGGTGTCCGCGCCCCGGTGCAGCACCACCCAGCCCGCCGCCGGGGTGCCGTCGTCGGCGCCGGCCGGCAGCAGGCGGGGCAGCAGGTCGTACGCGGCCTTCTCCACCTCCGGCTCGATCCGCCGGTGCGGCTGGTCGATGTGGTAGCGCTTGAGCTCCCGGCCGGCGACCGTCACCGGTCCCGGCACCCACAGGTCCTTGTCGCGAAATGCCATGCCGGGACGGTAGGACCACTCCCCTGACAGCTACTGTCAGCAGAGTGCGGGCCAGTCGACTCCTCTCCCTCCTGCTGCTGTTGCAGACCCACGGCCGGCTGACCGCGGCCCAGCTCGCGCAGCGGCTGGAGGTCTCGGTCCGCACCGTCTACCGGGACGTCGAGTCGCTGCACGCGGCCGGCATCCCGCTCTACGGCGAGGCCGGGCACGCCGGCGGCTACCAGCTGGTCGAGGGCTGGCGGACCCGGCTGACCGGGCTGACCGCCGAGGAGGCCGACCGTCTCTTCCTCGCCGGGCTCCCCGGGCCCGCCGCCGAGCTGGGCTACGGCGCGGTGGTGGCCGCCCTCCAGCTCAAGCTCCAGGCCGCGCTGCCGCCGGCGCTGGCCGACCGGGCGGGGCGGCTGCAGCAACGCTTCCACCTGGACACCCCCGGCTGGTACGCCGACGGCGACGCCTCACCCCACCTGACGGAGATGGCGGACGCGGTGTGGCGGGAGCGGCGCGTGCACGTCCGCTACCGCAGCTGGACCGGCGAGGTGGACCGGGTGCTGGAGCCGTACGGGCTGGTGCTCAAGGGCGGCCGGTGGTACGCGGTGGCCAACCGGCCGGGCCGGGACACCCCGGCGACCTACCGGATCAACCAGATCCTGGCGCTGACCACCCTCGACGAGAGCTTCGACCGGCCGGCGGAGTTCGACCTGCCGGCCTGGTGGCGGACGCACGTGGTGCAGTTCCGGGCCCGGCTGCACCGCGACGACGCGACCGTCCGGCTCTCCCCGTCCGGCCGGCAGCGGCTGCGGGAGATCGCCAGCGACGTGGTGGCCGGCGCGGCCGAGCGCAACGCCGGCCCGCCGGACGCCGCCGGCTGGGTTACCACCGCAGTGCCGATCGAATCGCTCACCCACGCCCACGGCGACCTGCTCCGGCTCGGCGCCGAGGTGGAGGTGCTGGCGCCGGCCGAGCTGCGGGCCATGCTCGCGGCCACCGCCGCCGGGCTGGCCGCGCTCTACCCGCCGCGCGCCGCCGAGCCGCCCCGCTGAGCCCCGGCCCGCCTTGCTCAGCCGAGGGCCACCCGGACGGCGACGTCGCGCTTCGGGTAGTGCTGCTCCACCTGCTCCCGGCCGTACTTCTCGCAGAACATCGCCACGACGTGGCCGACCCGGTCGGCGTCGGTGATCGGGGTGGCGGGCGCGCTCACCGCCGTGCCGTTCGCGGCGACCTCGACCATCGGGGTCCGCCGGACGTTCTTGTACCAGTCGCTGTCCGATCCGGTGATCGGCACCAGGAACATGTTCTGCTCCTCCTGCACGAACCACACCGGGTGGGAGATCTGCCGCCCGGATCGCCGGCCGGTGACGGTGAGCTGCACTTCCTCGACGCCGGCAAAGGCGTCCCTCGCCTGCTCGATGCTCACCGTGGCCTCCGTCGACGGTCGATGCTGCTCCTCACCGCCAGGCTAGGCGTCGGCGAGCCGGGCCGGTGCCGGTTCGCCGCAACGCCGCACCGAAGAGTGAGGACCGGACCGCTCGCCGTCTCCACAAGGGAGGGTGCCGGGGCCATGGTTGTCGTCGGAGTGTGCCACCCTGGGGGCGACGACTCGGGTCACCGGAGGTGATGGCCACGTTACGACTGTGCGAACTCGTCGCCGTGCCCGCCGTCGCGCCGGTGACCCTCGCCGTCGCCGCCGGCACCACCGTGGTGCTGGCCGCCCCACCCCGGGTCGGCACGGCGCTCGCCCGGGTGGTGGCCGGGCTGGCCGCGCCGCTGGCCGGCACCGTCCTGGTCGGCGGCCGGGACGTCACCGACCTGCCGCCGCTACGCCGCCGGATCGGGTACGTCCCGGCCGGCGGCGCCCTGCTGCCCCACCTGACCGTGCGCCGCAACATCGCCTACGGCCAGCGCAAGCGGGAACGGGTGCGCGAGGTGGCCGACACCTGGGTGGCGACGGTGGTCGAGCGGCTGGAGCTGGCGCCGACCCTGGACCTGCGCCCGCACCTGCTCTCCGAGGCCCAGCGGTTCCGGGTGGCGCTGGCCCGCGCGATGGCCTGCCTGCCGGAGGCGCTGGTGATCGACCTGCCGGCCGGCACCCCGGACGGCGGCCGCCTCACCGACCTGGTCGGGCGGCTCGCCCCGCCGGACGCCCCGGGTGTCGCGGTGCTGGCCTGCACCGCCGACGAGGCCGTGCTGGCCGAGGTCGGCGACCGGGTCGCCGTCGAGCCGGCCGACGCCACCGCCGAGGCGGGCCGATGAGGCTGCGCCGCCGTACGCTGCTGCGCGCCACCGCCGCGGCGGGGACCGCCACCGCCGTCACCTCCTGCTCCCGGGACGAGCGGTCGGTGCAGGTGGCGGTGGTGTGGAGCGGCGCGGAGCTGGTCCGGTTCCGGGAGGTGGTGGCCGGCTACGGCGACCCGGTGCGGGTGGTCAGCGCGGGCAACGACATCGACGCGTTCCTGCGCGCCCGGCACCTCGCCGGCACCAGCCCCGACGTGGCGATCCTGCCCCGCTCCGGGCTGGTCGTCGAGTACGCCCGGCGCGGCTGGCTGCGCGAACTCACCCCCGCCGCGAGCTACGCCGTCCCCCCGGGGATGGCCGACCTGCTCGTCACCGACGGCCGCCGCTACGGTGTCTGGGTGAAGGCGGCGCACAAGTCGCTGTTCTGGTACTTCCGCTCGATGCTCTCCGAGCCGCCCGCCACCTGGGACCAACTGGTGGCGACCACCCGCCGACTCGGCGCCCGGGCCCGGGCCGGCACCGCCCCGGCCCCGCTGGCGATCGGCGCCGCCGACGGCTGGGTGCTCACCGACTGGTTCGAGAACGTGCTGGCCGACATCGCCGCGCCCGACCTCTACGAGGCGCTGGCCCGCGGCGAGGCCGACTGGCGGAGCCGCTCGGTACGGGTCGCCCTGGACCGGCTCGCCGAGCTGTGGAGCATCGACGGGGCCTTCCCCGGCGGCGCCCGCCGCGCCCTGCTCACCCAGTACGAGGAGTCGGTGATCCAGGTGATGCACCACCGCCGGGCGACGATGGTGTTCGAGGGCGACTTCGTCGGTGACGTCAGCGCCCGGTTCCAGCGCGGCGCGGAGCAGCCGGTCACGTTCCGGTTCCCGGGGTCGCGCGTGGCGGACCGCCCGCTGATCCTGGGCGGGGACGCGGCGGTCGCGTTCGCCGGGTCGGCCCGTGGCGCCGACCTGGTGGGCTGGCTCAGCGAAGGGTCGGCGTTCCAGCCGTGGCTGCAGGCCGGCGGCTACCTCTCCCCGAACGTGACCGTCCCGCTGGCGAACTACCGCGACCCGGTGCGCCGGGCACTGGCCGCCGAGCTGCAGGGCGCGGAGTCGGTCCGCTTCGACCTCTCCGACCGGCTGCCCGGCCCGTTCACCGGCTCCGACGGGGTCGGGATCTGGCGGATCATGCAGGACTTCTTCGCCGACGTCACCGGTGGGGTGCGGGCCGCCGAGGCGGTACGCCGCGCCACCAACCAGCTGGCCGCGGCGGCCCGGGCGGCCGGAGGTGGGCGATGAGCCGGCCGGTGCTCGGCGAGCTGGCGGTACTCGACGACGTCGGGCCGCCCCGGCGCGGCCGGGCCTATCCGGCGGCGGGCGCCACCTCCGCGCTGCTGCTGCCGGCGCTGCTGCTGCTCGGCGGGCTGGTGGCCTGGCCGGTGCTGCGGACGCTGCACGCCAGCGTGGTCACCGACGGCCGGTGGGTGGGCGCGGCGAACTTCCGCGCCGCGTTCGCCGCGCCCGGCACCGCCGCGGTGGTGGGCCGCACGGTGCTCTGGGCACTGGTGGTGCCGGCCGTGGTCACGGTGCTGGGCTACCTGCTGGCCGCCGCGTCCCGCCGCTCGCAGGAGGGCGGGCTGGTCCGGCTGATCCTGGTCGTACCGACCGCGTTGCCGTTGGTGGTCACGGGGGTCACCTTCCGGCTGCTCTACGACCCCGATCCGCAGCGAGGGCTGGCCACCCTCCTGCTGGCCCGGCTCACCGGCCGCTCGGCCGATCAGGTGCCGCAGCTGCTCGGCCCGGGCCTGGTCACCGTGGCGCTGATGTCGGCGTTCGTGTGGGCCTGGGTCGGGCTCGCCGTGCTCGTGTTCCGGGCCGCGCTGGACGCGGTGCCGCCCAGCCTGTCCGACGCGGTCCGCGCCTTCGGCGGCAGCCGGCGGGACGTGCTCTGGGACGCGCAGTGGCGCCCGCTGCTGCTGCGTACCGTCGCGGTGGTGTTCGCCCTGGTGGCGCTCGGCACCAGCCGTACCTTCGACCTGATCCTGGTGATGACGCCCGGCTCGGTGCGCGACGAGGCGTCGGTGCTGGCGCTGCGGGTCTGGCAGACCTCCGGCGGCACCACCACCGGCGAGGGCGCCGCGCTCGGCGTGATCTGGCTGGTGGCCGTGGTGGCCGGGATGCTGGTGGCGGCGCTCTTCATCCGCCAGTCGTGGCCGCCGCCGCGGGATCCGGCGCCGGCCGAGCCCGAACCGGCGGCGGCGCCGCCGCGCCGGTCCATCCGGCTGCTCGCCGCGGGCGCCGCGCTCGCCTGGCTGGTGCCGCTGGGCGTGCTGCTGGCCACCTCGCTGCACCAGCCGGTCGATGCGGCGGCCCGCGCCTGGTGGTCGAGCGCGCCAAGCCTGGACTCCTACCGCCAGCTGGCCAGCGGCCCGGAGCTGTGGCGCACGCTGGGCTTCACGCTGGTGCTGGCCACCGTGGTCACCGCCGCGGTGCTGGGCATCGCGCTGCTGGCGGCGTACCCGCTGGCCTGGTTGACCGGGCCACCCGCGCAGGCGACCGGGCTGCTGCTGATGGCCGCCAGCGTGGTGCCGGTCCAAGTGATCGCCGGTCCGGTCAACGAGGTGCTCGGCGTGGTGCTCTCCTCCGGCACCGCCCGCGGGCTGGGGCTGGTGCACGTCGCGCTGGGCATCCCGTTCGCCGTGCTGGTGCTGCGCAACGCCTTCGCCGACCTGCCCGCCGAGCAGGTACGCGCGGTGCGGCTGGGCGGGCGGCACTGGTGGAGCACGCTGCGGCTGCTGGCCCGGCACAACCGCCCGGCGGTGGTCGCGGTCGCCGTGCTGGAGTTCGTACAGGTGTGGAACGACCTGGTGGTCGGCCTGCTGTTCAGCGGCCCCGGCGCGGCGCCGCTGGGGCTCTTCCTCGCCGGCCAGACCCGCGGGTTCGTGGTCAACAGCGGGGTGCTCGCCGCCGGGTCGGTGGTCGCGTCGATCCTGCCGGTGCTGCTGGTGGTGCTGGCCCGCCGGCAGCTCGTCGCCGGGCTGGTCGCCGGGGGCGTCCGGTGACCCGGCCGGGCGGCCGGTCCCGCGGGCCGGGGCGGCTGAGCGTGCTGCTCGCCCTCGGCGGGGTGCTCGGCGGCGGCGTCAGCGCACTGCTCGGCAACGTCGCCGGCAACCTGCTCTCCGAACTCTCCGTGGCGGTGCTCGGCTCGGCGAGCGTCGGCGTGGTCGTGCTCGGCCTGCTCGCCTCGTTCGTCGTGGAGTGGCGCCGCCGCCAGCGCGAACAGCTCGCCGAGCCGGACGCCGAGACGCCGGCGGCCGCCGGCACGCCGACGCTGCCCTACCAGGGCACCTTCACCGGGCGCAGCGACGACGTGGACGCCATCGTCGACGCGCTGAAGCGGGAGCACGCGGTGGCGGTGGTGGGACGCCGGGCCGTCGGCACCTCCTGGTACGCCATCGAGGCGGCCAACCGGTGCCGGGCGGACTTCCCGGACGGCCAGTACCACCTGGACCTGCGCCGGGGCGGCCGGCGCCACCCGCCCCGGCAGGTGCTCGCCGCGCTGGCCCGGATCCTGGGCACCCGGCCGCCGGCCTCCGGTCGCCCGGACGACCTCGCCGAGGCCGCCGACGAGCTGCGCGGCCAGCTCGACGGCCGGCGGATCTTGCTGGTGCTGGACAACGTCGACGACGCCGCCCAGGTCCGGCCGCTGCTGCCGCCGACCGCCCACACCTGCCGGCTGCTGCTGGCCGGCACCGGGGCGCTGGCCGCGCTGGACGGGGTCGGGGTGGTGGCGCACTGGATCGGCGAGCCGGACACCGACGACGCCGTCGACCTCTTCGCCACCGCCGGCGCGGCGGCGCCGGCGGCCCGGCCGCACCGCCCGGACCCGCGCACCGACCCGGCGGTCGGCAGCATCGTCGAGCTGTGCGGGCGGCAGCCCCGCACGGTGGCGGAACTGGGCCGGCGGGCCGCCCAGCACGGCTGGCGGCACGCCGACGTGCTCGAGGCGCTGCGCCGGGCCGTCGAGACGCCCCCGCACCAGGAGATCGACGCGTCCCCGGCGACCCTGCTGGTGACCGCGCGGGACGCCGCCTACCACGCGCTCTCGGCGGAGGCCCGGCGGCTGTGGCGGTTGATGTCGCTCAGTCCCGCCCCGGTCGACCGGCCGACCATCGCCGCGCTCGCCGACCGGCGTCCCGACCGGGTCGCCGCCCTGCTGGACGAGTTGGCCGCCGGGGCGTTCGTGGTCGGCGCGCCCGGCGACCGGTACGAGGTGCGGCCGCTGCTCGGCGCGTACGCCCGGCTGCACCTGCGCAGGGACGAGCCGGTGCGCCGGCGGGTCGCCGCGCAGGCCCGGCTCACCCGGCACCTGGCCCGGCGGGCCGAGCGGCACGTGGCGAGCCTGGCGGTGGCCGCGTCCACGCTGGACCGGGACCGGCCGCTGCCGCTGGACGACGACCCGTACGGCTGGTTCGACCTGCACCAGGAGCTGCTGCTCGCGGTGGTGAAGGTGCCGGCGGGCGCGGCCGAGACGCTGCCCCGGCGGGTGCGCCGCTGGTGGTTCCGGCTGGCGGTGGCGCTGTGCGGCTGGCTCGCCCACGTCGAGCGGCTGGACGAGTGGGACGAGGTGTGCCGGACCGTGCTGGCCACGCCGACCGCCGACGACCGGCCGGAGATCGCCGGCTGGGCGCACAACGAGCTGGGGGTGCTGCGCCGGCGCCGGCACGACCCGCAGGGCGCGGCGACCGCGCTCACCCTGGCGGTGGCGGAACGGGGCCGCCGGGGCACCGCCCAGGCCCGGATGAACCTCGGCCTGGTCCTGCTCGACCTGGGTCAGCTCGACGACGCGGTGGAGCACCTGGAGCTGTCCCGCCGGCACCGCTCCGGCGCCGATCGGGCCGGGCACGCGCTCACCCAGCTCGGGCTCGGCGCCGCCCAGCTCGCCCGCGGTGAGCTGGAGGTGGCGCACCACCACCTGGTCCGGGCGGCGAACGCGTTCCGCTCGCTCGGCGACGCCCGGGGTTACGCGGCGGCGCTGACCAATCTGGTGCTGGTGCACGCCGAGCTGGGCGAGCACCTGGACGCGGCGCAGTCGTGGCGGGCGGCGCTGCGCGAGTACGAGTCGGTGGCGGACCCGACGAACCGGGCCGCCGCGCTGTTGAACGCCGGCGCCACGCTGCTGAGCACCGCGCCCGGGCAGGCCCGGCAGGCGTACGAGATGCTGGCCGAGAGCCAGCGGTTGCGCGAGGGTGGGCGGGCCACGGCCGGGCTCGGCCGGACGCTGCTCTACCTCGGCGACGCGGCGGCTGCGCTCGGCGACCCGGACGAGGCGCGCCGGCACTGGGTGGACGCGGCCGCGGTGTGCGAGGCGGCCCGGGACGCCGAGGGGCAGGCCGAGGCGGACGCCCGCCTGGCCGGGGTGGACGCCCCCGCCGACGAGCACGCCTGAGCGGGGGCCGGCCGGCCCCCGCCCCGGGTGTGCGGTGGGTCAGCCGTCCAGCCGGCGGACCATGTTCATGATCGTCTCGACCTGGGCACCGCCCTTGATCGGGTAGTTCGTGGCGCCGAGGTAGCCCCACCAGTCCCAGCAGCCGTTCGGGTTGGTGCCCGCCGTGGCGGCCTGGGGGTAGAGCACGATCAGGTTGTTGGTGTCGGCGTACTGGTTGAGGTTGGCCCGGTCCACGAACGCGGTGCCGACCGAGCCGTACGCCTGGAGGCAGCCGTGCAGGGCGACCAGCAGCCGGCAGGTCCGGCCGGCGGCGCACGACGAGGGCACGTACGCGAAACCGTTGGCGTCCATGCTCAGGCCGGGGGCGTAGCCGTTGACCGCGTGGGTGTTCTGGCTGAACCGGATGAGGGTGCCGCCGAGCGCGCCGGTGTTCGGCGCGTTGACGCTGCCCAGCAGCTTGCGCAGCAGGGCGTTCTGCGGGTCGGTGCCGCAGTTGTTGAGGAACGGCGAGGCGGTCGCGGTGCACCCCCGGGTCCCGTACGGGGTGACCCAGGCGTGGCCGGCCGACGAGCCGCTGTCGTACTGCACGCTGGCGCCGAAGTGCTGGTAGTAGCGGACCAGGTCGTCGGTGACGGACTTCTTGACGGTGGTGTCGTTGGTGCCGTGGAAGACGTACACCGGGTCGCCGGAGAGGTTGCCAACCGGGTCGACCCAGCCGTACGAGGCCCAGGTGCGGGTGTACGTCTGGAGGGCGGACAGGTTGGTCGGGTACTGGTTGTCGCCGCAGCCGTAGAGCGCCTGGGCGACGTTGTTCTGCGCGCAGTAGTACGGCCCGGCGGCGAAGACCGCCGCGCCGCGGATCCGGGACGAGTAGGCGACGTGCAGTTGGGTGGCCATGTAACCACCGGAGGAGACGCCGGCGACGTACACGCCGGAGACGTTGTAGGCGCGCAGCGAGCCGGCGACCGGCGGCTTGGTGGACGGGTCGGCGGCCTGGGCGGGAGTCGCGGTGGTGAGGATCAGCAGCAGGGCGGTGACCAGGGCGGCGGTGGCCTTCAGCGGTGTGTTCATGACGCTCTCCCGGTTCGGTGAGCGCCGGCGGTGGTGTCGGCGTGGCCAGACGCTAACGTGACATCGAGCACACTGGATATGAGCGGGACCGACACGTCGGGTGGCGCCGCGGTGTGGGCGCGACCCATCCGGGGGCGGCTCAGCGCGCCAGCCGGTAGTGGTAGGCGCTCAGCTCGCTGAAGCCTGCCCGCCCGTACAGCCGAAGGGCCGCCGCGTTGCCGCGCTCGACCTGGAGGTACATGTGTCCGGCCCGGTGGGTGACGGCCCACCCGGCCAGGGCGGCCAGGACGGCACGGGCGGCGCCGAGGCCGCGCGCCCGGGGCAGCGTCGCCATGCCGAACACCCCGGCCCAGCCGGTGTCGGCCACCGCCCGGCCCACCGCGACGACGTCGTCACCGACGAGTGCACGGGCGTAGCCGGACGGTCGCTCCACCCGCCCGAGCATCGTCCACTCGGCATCGGGGTCGCCGTGACCTGCGGCGTGCCAGGTGTCCAGCCACGAGCGCGTCGGGCGGTCGTCCAGCTCGACCCGTAGCGCACCCGACGCCACCCGGTCGAGCACCTCGGCGGTCCGCGCGACCTGCAACGACACGGGACAGTCCCGCCGGTAGCCGCGAGCGGCCAGCAGCGCGTCCAGCCCGTCGGGGCAGGCGGGCGGGCTGATCTGGAACGCCGGGACCGCCCCGTGTGCGAGGTAGAACCGCTCCGCCGCCGCGACCCGGTGCGCCAGCTCGTCGCGCTCTGCCGCACGGTGTGGCAGCACGGTGCCCAGCCACCAGGCGCCGCGGGGGGCGAGGCGCAGCCACCAGCCGCGCTCCTCCTCGACCCGCTCCGCGGGCTGGCCCCGGGCGGCCCGCTCCTGCAGGGCCCTGACCAGTTCCGGGCCGGTCAGATTCGACGGCGGCGACACGACACCCTCCTTTTCCCTGGCGGCTGCCCGGACAGCGTCACAGTCGTTGGAGACGACGGGGTGTCCCGGTCCCTGATGCTCCCAGGATTCGGCCAGAAAAATCTTGGCGACGATGTCGAACCGGCCGTCGCCCGGACGACGCGTTGATGACAGCGACACCAACCCGAAGGAGCGATCATGCGTTTCATGCTGCTGGTGAAGGCGACCCCGGAGTCCGAGGCCGGCGCGCTGCCGACCGAGGAACAGCTGACCGAGATGGGCAGGTACAACGAGGAGATGGTCAACGCCGGGATCATGCTCGCCGGCGAGGGCCTGCACCCCAGTTCGAAGGGCGCCCGGGTGCGGTTCTCCGGCAAGAACCGCACCGTCGTCGACGGCCCGTTCGCCGAGACGAAGGAGCTGATCGCCGGCTTCTGGCTGATCGACGTCAAGTCCCGCGAGGAGGCCATCGAGTGGGTGAAGCGCTGCCCGAACCCGATGAACGAGGACTCCGAGATCGAGATCCGGCAGGTCTTCGAGGCCGAGGACTTCGGCGACGTGATGACCCCGGACCTGCACGCGCAGGAGGATCGGCTGCGCGCGGCGGTGGCGAACCAGCCGCGGTAGCCCGCTGGTGCGGCGTCCGGCCGTCGTACCCGGCCAGCCTGGTAGCGTCGCGACGCAGTGACGAGCCTGGAGACGCGACGGACGATCGAGGCGGTCTGGCGGATCGAGTCCGCCCGACTGATCGCCGGTCTCGCGCGGATGACGCGCGATGTCGGCCGCGCGGAGGACCTCTCGCAGGACGCGCTCGTCGCCGCCCTCGAACAGTGGCCAGAGTCAGGCGTCCCGGACAATCCGGGCGCCTGGCTCATGGCCGTCGGCAAGCGCCGCGCGATCGACCAGATCCGCCGTGACATCCGGTTGGAACGCAAGCAGGACGAGCTCGGGCGGGCCCTGGAACTGGCGGACCCCGCGGTGGATCCGGAGGCGAACGCCGTCGACGACATCGGCGACGACCTGCTGCGGCTGGTCTTCACCTCCTGCCATCCGGTGCTCTCCACCGACGCCCGGGTGGCGTTGACGCTGCGGGTGCTCGGCGGGCTCAGCACGGCGGAGATCGCCCGGGCGTTCCTCGTTCCGGAGTCCACCGTGGCGCAGCGCGTCGTGCGGGCCAAGCGGACCCTCGCCGACGCCGGAGTGCCGTTCGAGGTGCCCTCCGGGCCGGAACTCGCCGACCGGCTCGGGTCGGTGCTGGAGGTGGTCTACCTCATCTTCAACGAGGGATACTCGGCCACCGCCGGCGACGACTGGATGCGCCCGGAGTTGTGCGGCGACGCCCTCCGGCTGGGCCGGATCCTGGCCAGCCTGGCGCCGAAGGAGCCCGAGGTGCACGGCCTGGTGGCGCTGATGGAGATCCAGGCGTCGCGGTCGCGGGCCCGGGTCGGCCCGTCGGGTGAGCCGATCCTGCTGGCCGAGCAGGACCGGTCCCGCTGGGACCAACTGCTCATCCGGCGCGGGCTGGCGGCGCTGCGCCGGGCGGAGGAACTCGGCGGCGCGGCCGGACCGTACGCCCTCCAGGCCGCCATCGCGGCGTGTCACGCCCGCGCGGTCCGCCCGGAGCAGACGGACTGGCGGCGGATCGCCACGCTCTACGGGGCGCTGAACCGGGTAACGCCGTCGCCGATCGTGGAGCTGAACCGGGCGGTCGCGGTCTGCATGGCCGACGGACCGGCGGCGGCCCTCCCCCTCGTGGACGCGCTCGCCGCCGAGCCGGCGCTGCGCGACTACCACCTGCTGCCGAGTGTCCGCGCTGACCTGCTCGACCGGCTGGGCAGGTTCGACGAGGCCCGGGTCGAGTTCGAGCGGGCCGCCGAGATGACCGCCAACGCCCGGGAGCGGGAGCTGCTGCGCCGCCGCGCCGCCGAGGCGACCCACCAGAAGGGCTGACCATGTCCAACACCGGCACCGTACGGGCGTTGTTCGATGCGTACCGGAACCAGGACCTGGCCGCCGCGGACCGCCTGCTCGCCCCGGACCTGGTCTTCACCAGCCCGCAGGACGACCACATCGACAAGGCGGCGTACCTCGACCGGTGCTTCCCGACAGCGGACCGCTTCGTGTCGCAGGAGATCCTGCGCCTGACCGACGTCGGCGACGACACCGTGTTCCTGCTGTACGAGTACGAGCTCCGGAACGGCGAGCGGTACCGCAACGCCGAGCACATCACCGTGCGGGCGGGCCGGGTCGCCGAGATCTGGGTGTTCTTCGGCGGACGCGTCTAGGGGTGCTTCCCGCTACCAGCACGCCCCGCCGCTACCCGGCCGCCAGGAGCCGGCGGATAGCGTCGGTGATCACGCGGTCGGCCGTGAAGCGCTCCTCCAGCCAGGTCAGCGTGACCTTCGCCGCCTGCCGGTTGTGCTGGTAGCCGGGCACCATCGCGGCCAGCGGAAGCAGCTCCGGCGGGTACGCCTGCTCCACCCGCCGGCTGGCGTCGAACGGATCGCGACGGTGCCCGGCCCCGGGACACGTCAGGTTGAGCAGCGCGATCACCCGGTCGACGGCGTACGACTGGATGAACCGGGCCGCGGTGAGCCGCTCGCCACGCAGTTCGCGGAGCAGGCCGACGTAGAGGTTGGTCAACGCTTCGTTGAGATGGAACTCGACGGTGTCGAACGCGGGCCCGGCCGGTGACGGTCCACAGTCAACCAGCCTGTCCGGCGCGTCGCCGCGCTGCCAGACGATCCGGGCGCCGGTGAACGGCAGCCGGGCCAGTTCGGCGAGGGTGAAGACGGCGTACTCGACGAAGATGCCGTCGGCGTAGAGCGCCTTACGCCCGTTGCGGTCGTTGGCGAAGCTGTACGCCACCGGGCAGGGGGCGCGCAGCCAGTCGATGGACTCCAGGTAGCGGGGCTTGGCGGGCGCGTCGACCACAACGAAGAAGTCCAGGTCGGAGTAGTCGTCGAGGCGGTCGTGGTCGGCGCCGGCGGAGCCGAGCCCGAGCAGCGCGATCACGTCGGTGCGGCTCGCGAGGTGGGCGGCGAGGTCGTCCAGCCGCCGCAACATCGGGTGCATCACGTCGTCCCTTCGTGGAGAGTCGACGTTTCAGCCCGCGCGGCCCGACTGGCCGCCGAGGTCGCGACACCGATGCCCCGATGCTGGCCAGCGGGCCCGGGTGTGTCAAGGGCAACGGTCCTTCGCTTCGGACAGCTAGGGTCGCGGCATGCATCTGGCGACCGTGCCGAGTTCGTTCGTCACCATCACCGGCGGCTGGCCGAACCTCCTCCAGGGACTGTTGAGTGCGGGGATCACCGGAGCGGTGGCGGCGGTGGTGAGCTTCGCGGTGGTCAACCGGACGAACGCCGGAGCCCGGCACCTGCACCGCCGACAGGAAGCCCGACAGAAGCTGATCGAAGCCATCGAGGCGTGCATCAGCACCTTCATCGGGGTACCGGACAGCCGACCCTGGCGGGACGACCTCGAATCCGTTGCCGTGCTCAACTTCAAGCTGAGGCTCGCCGCCGCCCTGGTCGCCGAGGAGAGCGTGCAGATCGCCCAGCGGGTCCAGGACGCCGCGGGCCAGCTGGCCGGCCTGGCGAACACGTGGCGGGCAGATCCGTCGTGGCAGCCGGACGACCAGGCCCTCCGGCGCTACAACGCCGCGTTCGCGGTGGTCTCGCCGCTGGAGGAGGAGGTCATCAAGTGGCTCGGCACCATCAACCCCCTCCCCCGCAAGACCTGACAACGCTGCCCGGGCCCAAATTCACTTAGGTATTGACCTAACCAACCCCCGCCCCCATACTTAGGTACATGCCTAAGCGAGCTGGCGGTGGAGACGGGGTGGTCGACCCGACTCTGGACGGCGTGTTCCACGCGTTGTCCGATCCCACCCGCCGCCGGGTCGTCGAGCTTCTCGGGCGGGGGCCGGCGACGACCAGCGAGCTGGCCCGCCCATTCGACATGGCACTGCCGTCGTTCACCCAGCACCTGAGCGTCCTCGAGCGCGCCGGCCTGGTGACGTCGGAGAAGAAGGGGCGGGTGCGGACCTACCGGCTCGCGCCCGAGCCACTCGACCGAATGGACACCTGGCTCGCCGGGCAGCGCGCCCTGTGGACCCGACGCCTCGATCAACTGGACACACTTCTCTACCACCTGAAGGAGCAGCAGGAATGACCACCTACAACGCGAACCCCGACCTCGACCTCGTCCTGGAGCGCACCGTCGACGTGGCGCCCGAGCTGGTCTGGAAGGCCTGGACGACGCCCGAGCTGATCGTGCAGTGGTTCACCCCGAAGCCCTGGTCGACCACGTCCTGCGAGCTGGACCTGCGGCCCGGCGGCAAGTTCAACACGGTGATGCGCTCGCCGGAGGGCGAGGAGTTCCCGAACATCGGCTGCGTCCTGCTGGTCGAGGAGAACTCGACGCTGGTGTTCACCTCGGCCCTGGGCCCCGGGTTCCGCCCGCAGGTAAACGAGGACGGCTTCCCGTTCACCGCGGTCGTCCACATCGAGCCCGCCGGCAACGGCACGAAGTACACCGCCACCGCGATCCACGCCGACGCTTCGGCGAAGAAGGCGCACGCGGAGATGGGCTTCATCGAGGGCTGGGGCGCGGCACTGGACCAGCTGGTCGAGGTCGCGAAGGGCCTCTGACGGACGGACCGGACGGCCATCCGGGCGAAAGACGCGGCGGCCGCCAGCCCACGGGGGTCCCGGCACCCTGGCGCTGGCGGCCGTCAACTCATCGGGCGCACCCACGAGGAGCAGACCCTGCGGCTCCCGGTGCGCCGTCAGACCTCGGCGGCGCGGATCGCCGCCGCCTGTTGACGGGCAAGGGCCCGCATGCGCCCGAACAGGTCGATGAGCATCCGGAGCTGGGCGTCGTCGTAGTCGGCCATCGCGGCCGACCAGCCGGCCGCCATCCCGGCGAAGAGCGGCCCGATCTCCGCCAGCCGCTCCGGCACCGGCTCGACGATGACCCGGCGGCGGTCGACGGTGTCGTGGCGGCGCCGGACCCACCCGCCACGCTCCAGGCGGTCGATCATCCGGGTCACCGCGCCGCTGGTCAGTCCCGTGCGGTGGGCGATCTCCCCGGCTGTCGCCGAGCCGTCCTCGGTGAGTGCGGTGAGGCACTTGAAGTCGGCCAGCCCGAGACCGAGCCGGTCGGCCGCCGCCTGCTGGACCAGGATCGCGTCGGCGACGGCCTGGGTAAGCGTGACCTGCAGTTCCACCAGCAGCTCCTGCCGTGCCCTTGACATGGCCCGACTCTACCGCCGCAAAATCTGCATCATCGTTTATCTGCATAGTGCGGATTATGATAGGGGAAGACATGTCGTCACGGAGGCTGCTCTGGGCCGGTGTGGTCGGTCCGCTGCTGTTCGCCACCGTCGCGCTGGTCGAGGGCGCCGCGCGACCGCACTACGACCCGCTCCGGAACTGGATCAGCGAGCTGGCCCTCACCGGGCGCGGCTGGATCCAGATCGCCAACTTCCTGATCACCGGCGTACTGCTGATCGCCTTCGCGGTCGGGCTGCGCCGGACCATCCACTCCGGGCCGACGGCCGTCTGGGGGCCTCGCTGGGTCGCCGTCACGGGCGTGGCGCTCGTCGCCGCCGGCGTCTTCGTCACCGATCCCGGCCTGGACTACCCGCCGGCGACACCCCCGGCGACCTCCTGGCACGGCGCGCTGCACGACGTCGCCGGCCCGGCCGTGTTCCTCGCCCTCGCGACGACCGCCTTCGTGTACGCGCGCCGCTTCGCCCGGCCGTACGGCATCGCGGTGGGGGTCGCCGTCGTCGTGCTGTTTCTCGGCGCCGGCACGCTCGTCGGCCTGGACTACGCCGGCGTGTTGACCCCGGCACCCGCCGGCCTGCTCCAGCGCCTGTCGATCCTCGCCGGGCTGGCCTGGCTCGTCGTCCTGGCCCACCACGCCCTGACTACCGGGCGGGCGGCGGAGCCCGTACCCGCCCCGCGGCGCTGAACGAGAACCGCCGTAGCCTCGCTACCCACGCAGCACGGCGGCGACGGTGGCGATGCCCTCCTCGATGGCCGTCGCGGTGTTCGCCGCGTACCCGAGGACCAGCCCGGGCCGGTGTTCCCGCTGGCAGTGCCAGGACAGCGGCTGCACCTTCACCCCGCGCTCCAGCGCGGCGGCCGCCACCTCGGTGTCCGGCACGCCGCCGCCCAACGTGACCATCAGGTGCAGCCCGGCCGCCGCCCCGTGCACCGTCGCGCCCGGCAGGTGCCGGGTCAGCGCGGCTATCATCGCGTCCCGCCGGCGGACGTGCCGCCGGCGCAGCATCCGGAGCTGGCGCTCCAGGGCGCCGGAGGTCATCAGCTCGGCGAGCACCAGTTGCGGCAGCACCGCGTTGCCCAGGTCGGCGTTGCGCTTGGCGTCCACCACCGCGTCCCGGTAGCGCGGGGGCACCAGCAGCCAGCCGACCCGTAGCGCGGGCGCGAGCAGCTTCGACACGCTGCCGGCGTAGCAGACCTGGTCGGGCAGGAGCGCCTGCAGCGCCGGCACAGGCGGGCGGTCGTAGCGGTGTTCCGCGTCGTAGTCGTCCTCGATGACCAGCCCGCCGGCCCGCGCCCAGGAGACGAGCTGCCGGCGGCGCTCGCCGTCGAGCACCACGCCGGTCGGGAACTGGTGGGCGGGGGTGAGCATCGCCGCGCCCACGCCGCTGGCGGCCAGCTCGTCGACCCGCAGGCCGGCGGCGTCGACCGCGACGGGCGGGGTGTCGACCTGCCAGTTGTTCAGGTGCTGGCGTACCCCGAGCGAGCCGGGGTCCTCCACCGCGATCCGGGTGACGCCGTGCGGGCGCAGCGCCTGGGCGAGCAGGCCGAGCGCCTGGGAGACGCCGGTCGTGACGATCACCTCGGCGGGGTCTGCGGCGACGCCCCGGCTGCGGGCCAGCCAGGCGGCGACCGCGCCGCGCAGCGCTGGGGTCCCGCGCGGGTCGCCGTAGCCGAAGTCCGACGCGGCCAGGTGCCGCAGCACGGTCCGTTCGGCGCGCAGCCAGTCCGCACGCGGAAAGGCGGCCAGATCCGGTACGCCGGGCGTCAGGTCGATCCGCGCCGGTGCCGTGCGTACGGCGTCGAAGATGTCGGTGCCCGGGGCGCGCGGGAAGAGCGTGGCCGGCGCGGGCGCGGGGGCCGGCGGCGGCGCGGGCGGCGCGGCCGGGGCGGCGACCACCACGGTGCCGGCGCGCCCCCGGCCGGCGACCTGGCCGTCCTCGACCAACCGCTGGTACGCCTCGGTGACCACGCCCCGGGAGACGCCGAGGTCGGCGGCGAGCACCCGGGTGGCGGGGAGCCGCCCGCCGACCGGGAGCCGCCCGTCGGCGATGGCCGCGCGGAGCCGGGCGGCGAGCCAGCCGGCCCGGCCGCCGGGCGGGGCGTCGGCGATGTCCAGGTGCAGGAAGTCCGACCCGGCGGTTATGGACCTCTCGGACGGCCGCGGTTTGGCCCTGCTCATCGGGCCATGATGGCAGCAGAGTGGGCGTGAAGGAAGCACCACCCACTCGTCGGAAGGACGATGATGACCGTCGCGTTCCTGCTCACCTCGCTCGTCGTGATCGCCACCCCGGGCACCGGCGCGCTCTACACGCTCGCCGCCGGGCTCGGCCGGGGCCCCCGGGCGGGGCTGCTCGCCGCCGCCGGTTGCACCCTGGGCGTCGCCCCGCACCTGGCGGCCGCGGTCACCGGGCTGGCCGCGCTGCTGCACTCCAGTGCGACGGCCTTCCAGGTGCTCAAGTACGTCGGGGTGGCGTACCTGCTCTACCTGGCCTGGGCGACGTGGCGGGACCGGAGCGGGTTCACCGTCGATCCGGCGGACCCGGCCCCGTCGGCCACCCGGGTGATCACGGTGGCGGTGCTGTCGAACCTGCTCAACCCGAAGCTGACCATCTTCTTCTTCGCGTTCCTGCCGCAGTTCGTCCGCGCGGGCGAGCCGGACCAGTTCGCCCGGATGCTCGGGCTGGGCACGGTGTTCATGCTGCTCACCTTCGTGGTGTTCGGCGGGTACGGGGTGCTCGCCGGCGCGGTGCGCGACCGGGTGCTGGCCCGGCCGGCGGTGACCCGCTGGCTGCGCCGGGGCTTCGCCGGCTCGTTCGTCGCGCTCGGGCTGCTGCTGGCCCGCGCCGAGGCCTGAGCGAGGACCTGAGATGTTCTTCCAGCACTCGCCCGAGGTCTGGGCCGCGCACCCGGGACTGGTCGCCGGGCTGCTGCACGCCGAGGGCGTCGACGGCAAGCCCCGCGTCGACCTGCCGCTGGCCGACCTGCACGCGGTGGCCCGACAGCGGCTGGCCGGCGGCACCGAGGCGACCTTCCCCGAGATCCAGGCGTGGCGGCGGGCGTTCTCCCGGATGGGGCTCGCCCCGACGAGGTACCGGTGCGCGGCGGAGTCACTGCTGCGTCGGCTGCGCACCGAGGGCGGCCTGCCCGCGGTGCATCCGCTGGTCGACCTCGGCAACGCCGTCTCCGCCGCGTACGCCATCCCGGTGGGGATCCTCGACGTGGCGCGGATCGGCGGCGGCATCGAGGTGCGGCCGGCCCGCGGCGACGAGCGCTACCTGACCTTCGGCGGCGCCGAGGAGCACCCGGACCCGGGTGAGGTGATCTTCGCCGACCCCGACGGGCGGGCGCACGCCCGGCGCTGGACCAACCGGCAGAGCGGCTGGTCGGCGGTACGGGACGACACGGCGGCGATCCTGGTGGTGGTCGAGGCGATGCACGACGCCGCCGCACGGGACGTGCCGCGGGTGCTCGACGCGATCGCCGGCGAGCTACGGCGCGGCTGGGCCGCGCCGGCCCGGACGGCCCTGCTGACCCCGGCCGCGCCGAGGTTCGAATGAGGTGTCGGAGGCGGGCCGGCGGTCAGATGTTGGACGAGTCGGCGGGCACGTCGGCCGGGAGCGCCGGCGCCCCGACCGCCGGGCCCGAACCCTCGCAGGTCAGGCCCACCGTGTACGCGGTCATCGACAGCGACCCGTAGGCGTACCCGTCCACCAGCACGTTCGACCCGTCGCCCGCCGTGCCGGCCAGGCCGGCCAGGTAGAGCGGCGGGATGAAGTGGTCGGGCGTCGGCACGGCGAGGCCGAAGTCGCGGTGGGCGTCCAGCGTGGCCGCCTCGGTCGGCTGGCCGAGCATGACCTCCTTCGCTGCCTCGTCGAACCGGTGCGCCCAGTCGAAGCCCTCGTCGACCATCCCGGGGTTCACCCCGCGCAGGTTGTGCACCACGTTGCCGCTGGCCGCGATGAGCACGCCCCGCTCGCGCAGCGGTGCGAGTCGCGCACCGAGCTCCAGGTGGTGGTCCAGGCTCTTGAAGGCGTTGATGCTCAGCTGGACGACCGGGATGTCCGCCTCGGGGAAGGCGTGGGTGAGCACCGACCAGGTGCCGTGGTCGATGCCCCAGGAGTCGACGTCCGCCCCGACCCAGGTCGGATGGACCACGTCGCTGATCTCCTCGGCCAGCTCGGGCAGACCGGGCGCCGGGTAGCGCACGTCGAACAGCTCCTGCGGGAAGCCGTAGAAGTCGTGGATGGTCCGCGGCCGGGGCATCGCGGTGACCGCGGTTGCCCCGATGTACCAGTGGGCCGACACCACCAGGATCGCCCGGGGCCGCGGCACCGACCGGCCGAAGGTGCGCCACGCCTGCGTGTAGCGGTTGAGCTCAAGGGCGTTCATCGGGCTGCCGTGCCCGAAGAAGGCGGCCGGCATCGCCGTGGACACGGTCTCGCTGCTCATGCTGCTCCCTGCGGCGCGCGGTGGCCCGAGCGTATCCGAGCCGCCGCAGGGCGGCCGGCCGATCGGCGGAGGGTTCAGGCGGCGTCGCCGGGGGCGAGGTGGCGGTAGCCGGGCACGGTCTCGCCGAACCAGCCGTTGACGCTGGCCAGCCCCCGCTCGTTGAGCTGGGCGTCGTGGATCGGGAACACCCGCTCGGCGCCGACGGCGCGGGCGAAGTCGATCGCCTCGGTGAGCTTCAGCCAGGACGCCTGGGCCGGCACCAGCAGCGTCGACACCGGCTGGTCGGGGCGGTGCAGCGAATCGCCCGGGTGGTAGACGCTCTCCTCGACCAGGTAGCCGAGGTTGGCGCAGGCGGGCTGCCCGTTGTGGATGGTGGCGTGCCGCCCGCCGTACGCGGCCACGGTGAGGCCGGCGGCGGTGAACCGCTGGCCGGCGCGGACCCGGGTGACCGGCAGCGGGGCCAGGTCGGGCAGCACCGCCTGCTCGGGCGCGAAGACCGGGACGCCGAGGCCGGCCAGCCGCAGCACGTCGACGTGGTCGGTGTGCTCGTGGGTGACCAGCACGGCGTCCGCGCCGGCCAGGGCTCGTGGTTCGCTCCAGGTGCCCGGGTCAATCACCAGGACCGCCCCGTCGTGCTCGATCCGGACACAGGCGTGGGTGAACTTGATGATCCTCACCCGCCGACCGTACGCCCCGTCGCGGGCCGCCGCGGTCCCGCCACCTACCGACGCCGGCGGCGGCCGGTGCACCGGTCATCGTGGCGCTCGCCCGTGCGCGCCCTGCCGAGCTGCCCCACAGACGGGGCACCGTGACGCGCCTGCGCGCCGCGACGCTCGACTCCTACACGCCTGTCGAGCTGCCCGCACAGACGGGGCACGCGGGTGTCGCCTCGCTCCGGGGCGCAGGTCGGGTGGCCCGGTGGCGGTTGGTCCTACAGATGGGGCAGCTCGACAGGGCGCCACGGGTGCCCGGCCGGGTCCGCGCCGCCCGCCCCCGAGGGCGGCGACCCGACCGCCGGTGACCGGGCCGCCGGTGACCAGGACGCCAGTCACCGGGACGCCAGTCACCGGGACGCCAGTCACCGGGACGCCAGTCACCGCGCGGGTGGCCGTCAGTCGTGGCCGCTGTGGTCGCCCGCCCGGGGTGGGCGGCCGGCCCGCTGGCCCGGTTCCACCACCACGAACTGGCCCATCATGCCGGCGTCCTCGTGGTACAGCAGGTGGCAGTGGTACATGTACGGCATGTCCGGGTCACTGTGGTCGGTGAACCGCATGATCAGTCGTACCGGCCGGTTGGGCGCGAGGTAGACGGTGTCCTTCCAGCCGCTCAGCGCGGGCCGCGGCGCCGAGCCGCCGACCGAGAGCACCTGGAACTGGACGTCGTGCACGTGGAAGTTGTGCGGGGCGCCGTCCCGGTTGGTCACCTCCCAGACCTCGGTGCTGCCCCGGGTCACCGTCTCGTCGATCCGGTCCAGCTCCATCGAGCGCCCGTTGATGCTGCGGCCGCTGAGGGTGAAGCGGCGGGTCTGCTCCGCCTCGGCCGGATCCAGCCGGTCGGTCGGCACCAGCGTCTCCGGCACCGGCGGCGACGCCGCGAGCGTGTCGGCCGCCCGCAGTTGGAGCACGTCGAAGCGGTCCGCGCCACCGGCTAACCGGTCGGCCAGCGCGCCCGCGCCCAGTTCGGGCGGGGTGCTGCGCAGGGTCACCCGCTCCCCCGGCCGGACGTCCACCACGATCTCGGCGCGCTCGCCGGGAGACAACTGCACCCGGTCGACCCGGGCGGTACGCGGCAGCAACCCGCCGTCGCTGCCGATCAGCGCGAACGGCCGGTCGTCGGCCAGGCCGAAGTCGTACGTGCGGGCGGTCGAGCCGTTGAGCAGGCGCAGCCGCACCCGCTCGGTCCGCACGTCCAGGTACGGCCCGACGGTGCCGTTGACCAGCAGGGTGTCGCCGAGCACGCCGATGCCGGCGATCACGTTGCGGGTCGTCTTGAACTCGCCGCTGCGGGAGAAGTTGCGGTCCTGCACGATCACCGGGATGTCGTCCACGCCGTAGTCGCGGGGCAGCGCCAGGGCGGCCTCCCGCTCGTCGTCGAGGATGAACATCCCGGCGAGCCCGCGGTAGACGTGTTCCTCGGTCGCCCCGTGCGGGTGCGGGTGGTACCAGAGGGTGGCGGCCGGCTGGTTCACCGTCCAGGTCGGCGACCAGGTCGCCCCCGGGCGGATCATCTGGTGCGGCCCGCCGTCCATCCGGGGCGGCAGGTGCATGCCGTGCCAGTGCACGCTGGTCTCCTCGGCGAGCCGGTTCACCACGTTGACCACGACCTGCTCACCCCGCTTCGCGCGGAGCGTGGGGCCGAGGAAGTCGTCGTCGAAGCCGGCCGTGCGGGTCAACCGCCCGTCGCCGCGGAAGTCCCGCTGACCGTCCCGGGCGAGCAGGTCGAACACCCGCCGTCCCCGCTCGTCGATCCGGGATTCGGCCAGCGGCGGCACGGCGAGCGGGCGCACGAAGTCCACCCGGCCGACGGTGTCGGTGCCGCCACGCGCCAACGCCCAACCGCCGACGGCCATCCCGCCGCAGCAGAGGACGAGCACGACGGCGAGCACGCCGATGGTCACCCGGGCCAGGGATCGTCGTCCGGCCACCACAAGAACCTCCTGTAGATTCGATACCTGTAGCCTGCCTGCATATTGGGGCGGCGCCCAGCGGATCGGGCCGGTTTCCGGGCCCGCTCCGGGTTCCCCCGGACCCGGTTCCGGGCCGCTCCCGACAACCGCCCCGCCGCCGGGCGCGGAAGCGCATGATCGGGGCATGGAGCGACGAGCGGAACGGGGGCACCGGTGCGTGCCGCACACCGCCGACGTACGGATCGAGGCGTGGGCGCCCACCCGGGAGGCGTGCGTGGCCGAGGCGGTGACCGCCCTCGTCGACACGTTCACCGACCCCGGCGCGGCCCGGCCGAAGGCCGAACGGGAGTTCCGGGCGCCCGCCGGCGACGACGGGGACCTGCTGGTCAGCGTCCTGGACGAGGTGATCTTCCGGATGGAGACCGAGGGCGAGCTGCCGCTGAGCACCGAGGTGACCGACGACGGCGCCGGCGGCCTGCAGGTGCGCTGGCGGACCACCGACACCGAGGCGGTCGAGCTGGTCGGCGCGGTGCCGAAGGCGGTCGCCCTGCACGAGCTGCGCTTCGGCCGCGGCGACGAGGGCGGCTGGTCCTGCGCGGTGACCCTGGACGTCTGAGCCCGGTCAGCGCCCGCCGGCGCCGGCGCGGGGTCAGCCCTTCACCACGCCGATCGGCACCAGCCGGGCCACCTTCCGGCACAGCCCGGCCCCCTCGGCCGCCTCGATCACCGCCGAGATGTCCTTGTACGCCGCCGGCATCTCCTCGGCCAGGCCCCGCCGGGACGCGCCGCGCACCACGATGTCCTGGGCCTCCAGCTGGCGACGCGGATCCATCCCCTTCTCGGCCTTGACCGCCTGCTTGCGGCTCTGCACCCGGCCGGCGCCGTGGCAGGTGGAGGCGAAGGCGGGCGCGCCGGGCACCCCGGTGAGCACGTACGAGCCGGTGCCCATCGAGCCGGGGATCAGCACCGGCTGCCCCACCTCCCGCAGGTCGTCGGGGAGGTCCGGGTGACCCGGCGGCAACGCCCGGGTGGCGCCCTTGCGGTGGACGCAGAGACTGCGCTGGCCGCCGTCGACCCCGTGCGTCTCGATCTTGGCGAGGTTGTGCGAGATGTCGTAGACCAGGTCGAGGCCTCGGCCGGTCTCCCGCTTGAAGACCTTGCCGGCGGCGTCGGCCAGCAGCTGCCGGTTGGCCCGGGCGTAGTTCGCGGCGGCCGCCATCGCGCCCAGGTAGGCGCGGCCCTCGTGCGAGTCCACCGGCGCGCAGGCCAGCTGCCGGTCCGGCACGTGGATGCCGTACCGGGCCATCACCTTCTCCATCCGGCGGACGTAGTCGGTGCAGATCTGGTGGCCCAGCCCCCGCGACCCGCAGTGGATCATCACGCAGACCTGGCCCGGGCGCAGCCCGAACGCGGTGGCGACGCGGTCGTCGTACACCTCCTCGACGGCCTGCACCTCCAGGAAGTGGTTGCCGGAGCCGAGGCTGCCGACCTGGCGGGCGCCGCGCTCCACCGCCCGTTCGCTGACCTCGGCGGGGTTGGCGTCGTCCACCGCCCCGTAGTCCTCGCAGCGGGCCAGGTCCCGCTCGACGCCGAACCCCCGCTCCACCGCGTACCGGGAGCCGCCGCGCAGCACCGCGTCCAGCTCCGACTGCTTGGACAGGTGCCACACCGCGCCCTTGCCCATGCCGCGCGGGGTCACCGCGCCCAGCCCGTCCATCAGCGTCTCCAGCCGGGCGCCCAGCTCGGCGCGGTCCAGATCGGCGGCGAGCAGCCGGACCCCGCAGGAGATGTCGAAGCCCACCCCGCCCGGGGAGACCACGCCGCCGGCCTCGACGTCGGTGGCCGCGACCCCGCCGATCGGGAAGCCGTAGCCCCAGTGCACGTCCGGCATGGCGTACGAGGCGCCGACGATGCCGGGCAGGGTGGCCACGTTCGCCACCTGGTCCAGCGACTTGTCCGCTCCGGCGTCCGGCAGCAGCGAGCGGGACGCGAAGACCACGCCCGGTACCCGCATGGGGTCGTGCCGGTCGATCCGGAACCGGTACGGCGACTCCTCCACCAGCTCCATTCCCCGCGGCTACCCCCGCCGGGCCGCCCTACACCTGCCCGCGCCGGCCTGACCACCGGATCAGGCCGGCTCCACCCGGTTCACGGCCATGGTCTGCGCCAGCTCCCGCTCACCGCAGGCGGCGGGGCGCGAGGTCAGCGCGCCGTGCACGGTCACCTGGGCACCCGGGCTCAGGGTGGCCGCGACCTCCCCGGTGAGCGCGAAACGCTGCGCACCCACCAGCAGCATGGTGCAGTCGCCCGCGCGCTCCACCGTGCCGGTCAGCGTCCGGCCACCCCAGGGCAGCGGCCCAGGCACCTCGCCACCGCCCGGCGGGGAGGGCGCCGCGGCCGACGGGCCGGCCGCGGACGGCGGGGGTGCGGTCGGCGGCTGGCCGGTGGACGCCGGTTCGGGTGCCTCGCCCGTTGAGCAGGCGGTCATCGTCCAGACCAGACCGATCGCGGTGAGCAGCACCGATGCTCTGCGCATGACATGACACCTCCGTCAGCTGGGACGGTCCGGCCGGCCGCCGGGTTCCTCAGACGCCGTAGAACGCGCGGTAGCGGCGGATCAGCCGCCACTGCACAAGCACCGCCGCCACGGTCAGCAGGATCATCACCAGCGTCGCCGCGGCCGCGTAGCCGTACCGGAGGTACTCGAAGGCGTTGCGGTAGACGAACAGCGAGAGGTAGGTGGTGGCGTACGGCGGTGGGCCGCCGTCGGTGACCACGAACGCCGGCACGAACGAGAAGTGCAGGCTCTGGATGAGGTCACGCACCGTCAGCAGGGCCAGCACCGGCGCCATCAGCGGCAGGGTGATCCGCCGGAACACGTCCCAGCCGGTGGCGTCCTCGAGGGCGGCCATCTCGTACACGTCGCGGGGCAGCGCGCGCCGCGCGGCCAGTAGCACCACGAAGGTCTCCCCCATGGTGAACAGGCTCAGCAGGATGATCGCCGCGCGGGCGTCTCTGGGGTCGGTGAGCCACTGCGGTGGGGTGCGCCCGAGCGCGGTGAGCCCGTTCTCCCCGCCGGTGCGCAGCAGCTGGTTGATCGGCCCGTACAGCGGGTTGAGCAGCCAGAGCCAGAGCAGGCCGTAGGCGATCTCCGGCACCGCGGTGGGCAGCACCGCCGCGGTGCGGGCGCTGCCGACGCCGAACGCGCGGCGGTGCAGCAGCAGCGCCAGGCCGAGCGCGAGGAGCACCCGCAGGGGTACGGCCACCAGCCCGAACACCAGCGAGTTGGTCAGCGACACCCGGAAGACCGGGTCGTCGACCAGGGCGGTGAGATTGTCCAGCCCCACCCAGGTCGGTGGGCGCAGCAGGTCGTACTCGGTGAAGGCCAGCGCCAGCGTCACCACGGCGGGCAGCAGCACCAGCCCGACCAGGCCGACCAGGTACGGCGCGAGCATCAGCGCCAACTGCCGGCGGGAGCGGGTGTCCGGCCTCATGACGGGGTGAACCGTCGCCCGGAACCGGCGTGGAAGACGTGCACGTCGGCCCAGCGGACCGCGATGCGTACCGCCGCGCCCCGGTCCGGCCGGCGGGCGGCCGGCACCCGGGCGACCACCGGCTCCCCGCCGGCGAGCCGCAGGTACGCGTACGCGTCCTCGCCCACCACGTCCACCCGGTCCACGGTGGCCGGCGTGCCGTCGGCGTCGGGACCGGCCACGGTGACCGCCTCCGGCCGGAAGCCGAGGTCGAGCCGGCCGGTCTCGGTGACCGGCGCCCCGGCCGGCGCGGTGCCGGTGGGCGGCAGCGGCCCGGCGGCGGGGAGCAGGTTCATCGCCGGGGAGCCGACGAAGCGGGCCACGAAGGTGCTCGCCGGGGTGAGCCAGATCTCGTCCGGGGTGCCGACCTGTTCGATCCGGCCGTCGCGCAGCACGGCGATCCGGTCGGCCAGCACCAGCGCCTCGGTCTGGTCGTGGGTGACGTGCACCATGGTGGCGCCCAGCCGGTCGTGCAGAGCCCGCAGCTCGGCGCGCATTTCCACTCGCAGCGCGAGGTCGAGGTTGGACAGCGGCTCGTCGAGCAGGAACACGTCCGGCTCCCGCACCAGCGCCCGGGCCAGCGCGACCCGCTGCCGCTCGCCGCCGGAGAGCTGCCCGGGGCGGCGGTCGAGCAGCCCGGCGCAGCCCACCGACTCGGCGGCGGCGCGGGCCCGCTCCCGGGCCACCGTCCGGGGCGTGTCCCGCACCTGCAGCCCGAACGCGATGTTCTCGGCCACGCTCAGGTGCGGGAAGAGCGCGTACGACTGGAAGACCATGGACACGTTGCGCAGGCCGGGGCGGTCGGCGGTGACGTCCCGCCCGGCGATCCGGACCCGGCCGGCGGTCACCGGCTCCAACCCGGCCACCACCCGCAGCACGGTCGACTTGCCCGCCCCGGAGGGGCCGAGCACGACGAGCAGCGCACCGCGGGCCACCGCCAGGTCGACCTCGTGCAGCACGGTCGCGGACCGGTAGGCGGCGCTGACGCCGTCGAGGGCGAGCCCGGGTTCGCTCACCCGTGCTGCCCGCGGGCGAACAGCGGCCGGGTCTGTTGGTCGAGGTCGCGGATCACGTCGTCGAGCCGGTCGCCGCGGTGCATGGCGTTCTCCAGGATCCCGTACGTGACGTCCTCGATCTCCGGCCAGGTGGAGACGGTGGGCAGCGCCCGCACGGTGGGGATGGCGTCGAGGAAGACCTTGGCGCTGCGCGGCGGTTGGGCCGGGCCGAGGAACGCCGGGGACTGCGACACCCCGATGTGCGACGGCACGGTGCGGCCGGTCGCCGCGATGATCCGCTGGCCCTCCTCGGCGATGGCGTACTCCAGGAACCGCCAGGCCGCGTCCTTGCGCTTGGCCCCCCGGGTCATGCAGTACGCGTCGGAGTGCAGCACCCCGACCTGCTCGCGGTAGACCGGTAGCGGGGCGACGTCCCACTCGAAGTCGGTGATCGACCGGAACGTGGTGGTGGACCGGCGGGAGCTCATCAGCATGGCGAGCCGGCCGTTGGCGAACCGTGACTCGTCGTCCTCCGCCTCCACCTCCTCGTCGGTGGGCACCACCCCGTACGCCAGCCGCAGGTCGACCAGGTTCTTCAGCGCCTCCCGGGCGGCCGGGGTGTCCAGCGTCAGACGGGTCGGTTTCGCCGGGTCGTCGACGATCTCGGCGCCGTTGGACCAGACGAACGGGGCGAGCCGGATGATGGACGGCTCGACGCCGAGCCCGTGGACGGCCGGGCGCAGCGCCGCGCCCTCGCTCTCGGTGGCCTTGACCACCACGCCGCGGGCGTCGCGGGTCATCGCGGTCGCGGTGCCGACCAGGTCGTTCCAGGTCCAGCCGGGCTTCGGCTCGGGCACGCCGTACTTCTGGAAGAGCGTGCGGTTGTAGTAGACGGCCAGGCTGGAGACGTTCTGCGGCAGGCAGAGCTGCCTGCCGTTCCACTTGAACGCGTCCATCGCGACCGGGTAGTAGTCGGCCGGGTCGACGGCGTCGGAGGCGGCGATCCGGTCGTCCAGCGGCTCGACGACGTCCTTGGCCGCGAACTGGCCGTAGAAGCGGTAGTTCATCAGGAACAGGTCCGGCGGCGCGCCGCCGGCCACCGAGGTGGCCAGTCGGGCCAGCAGGTCCTTGCGGTCGCTGGCCTCGATCAGCTGCACCTCGGCCCCGGGCCGGGCCTTCTCGTACGCCTCGATGAGGGTGCGGTAGGCGGCCAGTTCCTCCGGGGCGCCGAAGACCAGCAGCCGGACCGGACCGTCCGTGGACGAGCCCGATCCGGAACCGCAACCGGTGGTCAGGAGAACGGCGGAGAGCAGCAGTGCCAGCAGGGCCTTCGGTCTCATCGGTTCCGTCCCGTCGGGTCGTCGTGGTGGAGGAAGCGCCGCTGGGCGAGCACGAACACGGCCAGCGCCGGCACCGTGGCGAGCACCGCCCCGGCCAGGAAGACCGGGAAGTTCGTCGGGTCCAGCACCGACAGCGAACGCAGCGCCAGCGGCAGGGTGAACAGGTCGCGGTCGTAGACGTAGACCAGCGGGTCGAGGAAGTTCGACCAGGTGAGCACGAAGGTCAGCGCGGTGAGCGCGGCGGTGACCGGGCGGACCAGCGGGAGGGCGACCCGCCACCAGATGCGCATCGGGGAGAGGTCCTCCACCAGGCAGGCGTCGTAGAGGTCAGCCGGCAACGCCCGGAAGGCCAGGTAGTAGACCAGGACGTAGAGCGGTGAGGTGCCCACCAGCGCCGGCGCGATCAACGGCACCAGGGTATCGGTCAGCCCGAGCGTCCGGAAGATCGCGAACCGGGGCACCAGCAGCGCGGTGGCCGGCACCATCAGCGCCACGAGGGAGGCCGCGACCACGGTGGCGGTGGTACGCGGGGCGAGCCGGGCCAGCGCGAAGCCGGCCAGCGCGGCGACCAGCACGCTCAGCGGCACGGCGACGACCGCCACCAGCACCGAGTTCAGCGAGGCGCGCAGCAGCCCGCCTAGCTCCACGGCCTGCTGGTAGCCGGTGGTGGAGACCGGCTCGGGCACCAGTCGCGGCGTCGGCGAGGGCGGCAGGCCGGGCTCGGTGAGCGAGCCGGAGACCAGCAGCAGCAGCGGCGGGACGAAGACGAGGAGGACGAAGGCCGCGCCGAGGGTGCGCCAGACGCGCGCGGCCCGCTCGGGCAGCGGTGAGGGGCCGCACGCGCGGCCCCTCACCCGGTTGGTGCCGATGTGCGCCTACCTCAGCGGGAGCTGCCAGGCGCCGAGCCCGTGCGAGGCGGCGTAGAGGATCCGCTTGCCCGGCACGATGGTGAGCCCGGCGACCTCCACGTTCGGCATCCCGCCGGCCGCCTTGACCCAGCTCGTCGTCCCCTTGGCCAGCCGCAGCACACCGAAGTCGGTGGCCGCGTACAGGTCGCCGGTGACGTCGTCGCGGACCAGGTCGGTGATCGGCTGGTCGCCGAAGTCGTACGAGCGGTCGGCCCAGGTCGCCCCGGTGCCGGTCAGCCGTACCTCGAACGCGTGCCCGAGGGTGGCCGGAGTGTTCGAGTTGAAGCCGCTGTAGGAGATCCACGCCCGGGCCGGGTCGGCCGGGTCGACGTGGATGCTGGTCACGAAGCGGTTCGGGGTGGTCGCGGTGTCGATCCGGGTCCAGGTCACCGCGGCGGCCGGCTCGGCGTCGGCGTTGCGGGTGACGAACACCCGGCCGGTGCTGGTCGCCGCGTACGCCGTCGAGGAGTCGGTGCCGACCCGCTGGACCACCGAGACGGCGCCGCCGGCCCGGTCGCCCCAGGCGGCGTCGGTCAGCGCGACCGTGCCGAGCTGCTGCCAGTCGCCGCACTGGGCCTCGAAGGTGCCGGTCCAGCTGTTGCAGATCCGGTTGGCCTCCTCCAACGTGCGGTTGCCCAGGCCGAAGGTCTTGGTGCGGAACACCGAGCGGCCGGTGCCGGCGAACATGGTGCCGCTGACCTTCGGGTCGGTGATCACCGGGGCGTAGAACAAGTTGCCCGGCTGACCGAAGACACCCTGGTAGACCGTGATCCAGCTGCCGATGTCGCCGTTGTTGAAGTTCACCTCGGGCGTCACGTCGTAGAACGTGTGGAACCGGAACTCGGGCTTGCCGACGTCGAAGCCGGAGGCGCCGCCGTCACCGATCATGGTGTTGACCCAGCGGGTGCGCTGGCCCTTGTTCTCCCAGGTGCCGTTGTCCTGGGTGCCGCCCTGCAGCAGCGTGTGGTCGTGCGGGCTGACCGACAGGCTGATGAACTGCAAGGTGTTCATGCCCGAGTTGATCCCTTCCAGCTTGGCCGGGATCCGGGAGAGCATCTGCTGGCAGCGGGCCTTCTGGGCCGGGCCGGTGTCGCCGGTGAAGTTGCGGGCCGGGTTGTCGCACCAGGCGGAGCGGTCGACGAACTGGCCGTTGGAGCGCATCACGCCGCCGTCGTTGGCCTCGAAGAACTGGTACGGGTTGCGCGGGTTGGTGACCAGTGCGTGCTGGTCGGGGTGCAGGCCGTTGGGGTGCAGTTCGTCGGTGCCGTCGAAGGTCATGTCGGTGCCGCTGACCCCGGCGTCGGTGGAGAGCACGACGGCCCGCTTGTGGGCCACGGTCTCGCCGTAGACGTACGAGCCGCCGGTGTAGACCATGTCCGGGTGGCCGGCCGGGGTGTGCACGAACACGTCGTACCAGCACTGGCCGGTGCACTGGTTGTAGGTGGCGTAACCCGGGTCGGCCGGGTTGGCGCTGGTCAGGTCGACGAACGTCGGGGCGCCGCCGGCCGCGTCGTCGCTGCGGAACAGCCGCGAGTACGGGTTGCCGGTGTTGCCCTCGTAGGCGTACATCCGGGTCTTGCCGTTCGCCAGCTCGGTCACGTCGATCGCGGCCCGGGTCTGGGGCAGAGCCGCGTTCAACGACGGCTTGATCTGGGTCCAGGTGGCACCGGCGTCGGTCGACCGCCAGACACCGCGCGCGTACGAGGAGGCGTACACGATGTTGGCGTTCTTCGGGTCGAGCTTGACGTGCCGGACGCCGCGCGGCGAGCAGGCCGTGGTGTTGTTGTACTCGGCGATGGTGCCGGTGCACTCTGTGGCGTTCGCCGAGCCGTTGTGGATGAACTGCCAGTTCTTGCCGCCGTCGCTGGACTTGTAGAGACCCCACTTGGCGGCGTCGGGCACCGGGCGGGTGACGCCGGTGCAGCAGGAGCTGGACATGCCGCGCAGCGCGGTGGTGGTGGCGATGTAGAGCGTCTTAGGGTCGCCCGGCTTGACCGTGATCTCGCCGATGCCCTTGCCGGCCAGCACGTCCTTGCCCAGCGGGCCCTGCCAGGTCAGGCCGCCGTTGGTCGACTTGTAGAGCCCGACGCCGGCCACGCAGCCGGAGGCGCAGGTGTTCGCCTCGCCGGTGCCGACGTAGATGGTCAGGCCGGTCCGGTCGTTGCGGTCGATCTTCACCGAGCCGGCGGCGTTGATGCCGAGCGGCCCGCCGAGGTAGAACCACTTCGGCTGCGGGGCGAGGACGTTCAGGGTGCCCCAGACGCCGCCGCCGGCCGGGGTGACGTAGGCCCGGCAGAGCAGCGCGTTGCAGTCCGGGGCGATGTCGATGGAGGTGACCCGGCCGCCGGCAACGTACTCGTTGGGCACGTAGTTGAAGGCGTCGCGGTACTCGGTGAACGGGTAGAGCGCCTCGCTCGGGCCGACGTTGGTCCACCGCTGGGTGCCGCGCAGGCGCCGCTCGGCGGCCGCGTAGGCGGCCTTGGAGCGGTCGACCTGGGCGATGCTGATCGAGTCGGCCGGGTAGGCGCGCTCGAGGAACTCCTGCTGGGCGGCGCCGCCCGGCCCGTCGGGCGACATGCCGTCGCTGCCCGGCGCGGCCTGGCGCAGCCGCTCGATCAGGGCGCCGCTGGCGCCGGGCAGTTCGCCGTCGCCGGCCGCGGCCGCGGTGGGCCGCACCTCGGCTCCGCTGTAGTGGATGCCGGCGGCACCCGTCGTCGCCACCAGGGCGGCGACCGCTAGTCCTGCGAGGAGATGGCGACGTCTGCGTTTCACAGGGTCCCTCCGGCACGAGAAGGCGTCGCCGCAGCGCGGCGGCCGGATTGGCGACCGTCGCTGGCAGCGTCCACGCTGGAGGATGTCAGAGTGATCGGTCGCCGACAATCCCCTGCATGGACCGACATCGACGGATGGTTGTATTCGCATGTGACGGGTAATGCGCGGGCATGCCAGCGCGCTACGAGAACTACCCGAGGATCGCCATCGTCACCGGCGCCGATTCCGGCATCGGGAAGGCCTGCGCGGTCGCCCTCGCCGAGGCCGGTTTCGACATCGGCGTCACCTGGTACGGCGACCCCGACGGGGCCGACCGGACCGCCACCGAGGTCCGCACCACCGGGCGCCGCTGCGAGGTCGCCGAACTGGACCTGACCCGGCTGCCCGGGGCCGCCGCCGTGATCGACGAGCTCGCCGACCGGCTCGGCGGGATCGGGGTGCTGGTCAACAACGCCGGCACCGGCACCGCCGTCCCGTTCGTCGACACCGGCTGGGAGCAGTGGCGCGAGGTGCTCTCGATCGACCTGGACGGGCCCTTCCTCTGCTCGCAGCGCGCCGCGCGGCGGATGCGGGCGGACGGCACCGGTGGCCGGATCGTCAACATCACCAGCGTGCACGAGCACGCGCCGCGGGTGGGCTCGGCCGCGTACTGCGCGGCGAAGGGCGGGCTGGGGCTGCTCACCAAGGTGATGGCGCAGGAACTGGCCGCCGACGGCATCACCGTCAACGCAGTCGCCCCGGGCGAGATCGCCACCCCGATGACCGGCCAGGAGGACGTCGACCCGTTCACCCAGGAACGCCCGGGTGTGCCGGTCGGACGGCCGGGCGACGCCCGCGAGGTGGCCGCGGTGGTCGCGCTGCTGGCCTCCCCCGCCGCCGCGTACGTCACCGGGGCGTCCTGGCCGGTCGACGGCGGAATGCTGATGATGGGGCCGCAGGCGGCGGCGCTCACCTCGGACGACTGGCGGCGGGTCGAACCCTCGTAACAGTTGGTGACGCTTGCGGTTCACAGTGTCCACTTAGCGTGGTCGGCGGCCCGGTCACACGACGGCCGGGCCGACACCGGCCCCCACCCGGGGCCCCGACCGGAAGGACACACCATGCCCTTCGTCCAGCGGGTCACCGCCCTGTTCGCGGTGACCGTCCTGGCCACCGGCGCGCTCACGGCGGCGACCACCCCCCGCGCCGCGCACGCCGCCGACCGGCCCACCTCGGTGCTGCTGCTGACCGTCCCGCCGCACGTCCACGGCGAACCGCGGGCCACCGCGCTGCGCTGCGAGCCGGCCGGCGGGACGCACCCGGAGGCCACGGCCGCCTGCCGGGCCGTGGCGGCCGTGGACGGCGACCTGACCGCGATGACCCCCGAACCGGGCCCGTGCACCCTGGAGTACGCGCCGGTGACCGCCCGCGCCTTCGGCTTCTGGCAGGACCGGCCGGTGTCCTGGGCCAAGACCTTCGGCAACCGCTGCGCGCTGCTGCGCGAGACCCGCTCGCTCTTCGCCTTCTGACCCGCGCATCGGCGCGGCGTCCGCCCTCGGGCGGGCGCCGCGCCGCGTCGCCCGGCCCGCGGACTGCCCGGCTGCGCGCGCTCCGCCACCGGTCACGAACGGGACAGCGCGGGCGGATCCCGGCAACGTATCCTCCGCTTTCCGGGTGATCACGAAGGCCGGGGGCGACCGGCGCGACGCCGAGGGGGGCGGATGGCGGAGGCGGGCGGGAGCCGTCGCTGGAGCGGGCGCACCGGCCGGCAGCGGCGGGCGTTGGTCGGCGGCGGTGGCCTGCTGATCGTCGCCGCGGTCATGCTCCTGGCCGCCTGGCGCAACACCGGCTTCGTCAGCGACCTGCTGCTCAACCTCGGCGCCAGCGTGGTGCTCGCGGCGATCTCGTACGTCATCTTCGACCCGCTGTTCGAGGAGGCCCGCCGGGCCCGGGTGCAGGAGCACCTCAGCTTCGACCAGAAGGCGTTCGTCGAGCGGCTGTGCCGCAGCGCCCGGCGCGCCCGGATCCTGGACACCTGGACCATCCTGCTCGAGCACCGGCACCGCGAGGAGACCCTGCGGGCCGTCCGGGCGGCGTTGACCAACGGCACCCAGGTGCAGTTGCTGCTGCTCGACCCGGACTGCACGGCCGCGCAGCAGCGCTCCGAGGAGCTGGAACGGCAACGGGTCGACGTGCCCCGGCAGATCCGGGCCAACCTGCGCCACCTCGTCGCCTTCCAGGAGACGCTGGAGCCGCGCCTGCGCGCCCGGTTCCAGGTGCGCGTCTACGACGCCTCCCCGTCCATCCAGCTCTACCAGTGGGACGGGCACGCGCTCATCTCGTTCTTCCCGATCGGCAAGCTGTCGTTCAACGTCCCCCAGCTGGAGGTGGACATGGACAGCCCGTGGGGCGGGTTCGTGCACGCCCGGTTCGAGGAGCTGTGGGAGCACGAACAGGCCACCTCGACGCTGGACCGCTACTGGTCCACCACGGTCACCCTGCGGCACGACGGCTCGGACCTGGTCGAGGTGCAGGTGCCGTACGTGACCGTCGACGGGCAGCACTACATCGACTGCCACGCCTTCCGGCTGACCCGGCCGCTCACCGTCCGGGCGCAGCTGCACCCGCGTACGCCCGGCTCGGCGCCCCGGGTGTTCGCGCTGGTGGAGCCGGCCGACGGCGACCACACCCCGCCGGCGGCGGCGGCCCGGCTCTTCGACCAGAAGTACGGCCCCGGCGACGGCGACCGGGCCGTGCTGCGGCTGGTGCCGGACCGCCGCCCGCCCGGTCCCCGCTCCGCCGGCGGCGGCGACCCGCACGGCCGGTGACCCGCGGCCGGCCGCAGCGCCGGCCGGCTGGGACAATGGCCGGTGTCCGCCCGCCCGGGCGGGCACCAGCATCGGCAGGAGGACGGTCAGCGTGTCGGAAACCGCCCAGGCCCCGTCGCCGGCCGGCGAGCTGCGCGCCGACTGCGCCCGGTGCTTCGGGCTCTGCTGCGTCGCGCCGGCCTTCGCCGCGTCGGCCGACTTCGCCGTCGACAAGCCGGCCGGGCAGCCGTGCGGGAACCTGGGGTCGGACTTCCGCTGCGGCATCCACACCGAGCTGCGCGAGCGCGGCTTCCCGGGCTGCACGGTCTTCGACTGCTTCGGCGCCGGGCAGCAGGTCGCCCAGGTGACCTTCGGCGGGCGGGACTGGCGGCAGGCCCCGGAGACCGCGGCCCGGATGTTCGACACCTTCGCGGTGATGCGGCCGCTGCACGAGCTGCTCTGGTACCTGACCCAGGGGGTGGCACTGCGCCCGCCGCGGCCGCTGCCCGACGAGCTGGCCGCCGCCCTGGCCGAGACGAGCCGGCTGACCGGCGCCGACCCGGAGACACTGCTCGCGCTGGACGTCGACGCGTACCGGGGGCGGGTCAACGCGCTGCTGTCGCGCACCGGCGACCTGGTGCGGGCCCGGGGCGGCCGGCCCGGCCCCGACCACCGGGGCGCCCGGCTGTTCGGGGCCGACCTGCGCCGGGTCGACCTGCGCGCGGCCAACCTGCGCGGCGCGCTGCTGATCGGGGCCGACCTGCGCGGGGTGGACCTGCGCCTGGCCGACCTGACCGGCGCGGACCTGCGCGGCGCCGACCTGCGCGGGGCGGACCTGTCCGCCAGCCTCTTCCTGCACCAGTCGCAGCTCGACGCGGCCCGGGGTGACCGGCACACCGGGCTGCCGGCCGCGCTCACCCGGCCGGCGCACTGGTCGGGACTGCCGCTCACCCCGGTACGACCGGCCGCCGGCCGGCGCCCCGCCCGCGCCGCCCGGCGGCGCTGACTCCCGCTCCGCGACCAGCCCGACGGGGCCCGGCTGCGCCCCGACTGGTCCGGCATGACTCCGCTCCGCGACCAGGCCGGACCGGGCCGCGCTGCGCCCCGACTGGTCCGCCACCGTCCGCTCTTGCCGCTGCGTTGCCGGCTGCCGGTCAGCCGACGGGCTGCGGACCGCCGGCCGGGCCGCAGCCGTGCCGGTAGCTGTCGTGCACCGGGCAGGCGGGGCAGCGGGAGCGGTCGCAGAGCCGGCACAACCGGGCCAGTTCCTGCCGGTCCCCCGGCTCGCAGCGCAGCAGGCCGCCGGCGATCTCCGCGAACTGCCGGCGCTGCTCAGGGCTGAGTCGGTCCATCAGTTCGGCGAGCGCCTGCTGCCGGGCCCGCAGGATCTCCCCGGCGGCGCGCCGGCCGGCCGGTGTCAGGTGCAGCGCGCGACTGCGCGCGTCCGCGCCCGGTCGCCGCTGCACCCAGCCCTGGTCGACCAGGCGACGGACCAGGTGGGCCGCGCCGGGCTGGGTCAGGCCGAGCACCTGGCCCAGCCACTCCGCGGTCACGCCGGGCTGGTCCTTGATGACCACGACCGCCTCGGCGAGCGCGCCGCCGGACCCGGCCGGGCCGGCGACGGCGGCCCGCATCCGGGAGTTCACCACCAGCGCGAGCGCGCCGAGGAGATTGGCCGCCGGGTCCTCGGGTAGATTCATAAGTTATGAATCTACCGGGTCGGGCGGTCGCCGTCATCGTGCTGATGAACCTCGCCCAGCTCCCGGTCGCGATGCGACAGTTGCTCATCGTGCTGCTCGGCCACCACAACACCGGCAGCTTCGCCACCGCCGGCGCCGCGAGCGCCGCGTGCGGGCTCGGCCTGGCGGTGACCGCACCCCTCTACGGCCGGCTGTTGCCCCGGTTCGGCGACCGGGTGGTGCTGCTCGTCTCCGGCCTCGCCCACCTGGCGGCCCTGTCCGGGCTGGCGCTGACCACCCGTCCCGCCGCCTTCGTGGCCCTGGCCGCCGCCGCCGGAGTGGCCACCCCGCCCGCGCTGAGCAGCGGCCGGGCCCTGCTGCCCCGACTGGTGCCCGCCCCGGCGCTGACCCGCGCGTACGCCGTCAACGCGGTCGGCCAGGAGTTCCTCTACGTCGGCGGCCCGCTCGCGGTCACCCTGAGTCTCGTGCTGACCGGCCCCGCCGGGGCGATGCTCGCGTTCGCGGCCGTCGGCAGCCTCGCCCTCGTCGGCAACGCCGTCGTCGTGCCCCGGCGGGACACCGCGGTCCCGTCCGGCCAGGCCGCCCGACCGGCCGCCCGGCGGACGGTGCGCACCCTGCTCGGCGTGCACCTCGGCTACGCGACGTGCATGGGCGGCATGTGGGTGCTGGTGCCGGCGTTCGCCACCGGTGCCGGGCATCCGGACCAGGCCGGCCTGCTGGTCACCGTCTGGTCGGTGGGCAGCCTGGCCGGTGGCCTGGTGCTCGCCCGCCGCGGCCGGCTGACCGACCCGCGGCGCGCCTACCTGGCGCTGCTGGCCACCCTGGCGGTCACCTCGGTGGCGCTGCCCTGGCCGCGTACCGTGCCGCAGATGGCGGTGGCGCTCGCCGTCTTCGGGCTCGCGCTCGCCCCGTGGCTCGCCGTCACCGACGGCCTGATGGCCCGGGCGGCGCCGGCGCCGCACACCGCCGAGGCGTACGGCTGGTTGCAGACCGTCGGTCAGCTCGGGACCGCGATCGGCGCCGCGAGCAGCGGCGCGGTCAGCGACCGCGTCGGCACCACCCCCGCCTTCCTGATCGTGTCCGGAGCGCTGGCGGTCGCCGTCGCGGTCGCGGTCAGCCGCCGCCGGTCGCTGACCGCCCCACCGGACGATCCGCGCCCGACGCCGGAGCCCGCGGGCGACGTTTCGGCGTCAGGGCCTCGGGTAGCCGGGTGACCGACGGCACCTACGGGGAGGCGATGGTGGGATTTCGGACACGTCAGGGCAAACAGCCGGTCGACCCGGAGCACGCCGAGGACGAGGCCGGCCAGGCCCGGCTGGTCCAGGTCGGTGCGGACACCGACGTCCCGGCCCCGGACGACACCGAGATCAAGCCGGACATCGTGACCGAGGACGACGGTTCCGGCGTGGCCGGCGGCGCGTCGGGCAGCAGCAGCGGCGGCTCCGGCATGCCCGGCCACCCGGACGCGACCCGCTGACCACCGGCCCCGGTCCACTCGATCACCACGGCCGGGCCGCCATGCCCCGCCGGGCGCCGCCGACCCCGGCGTGCCACGCCCGGCGACCTGATCGGTTCCCCGCGTGATACCGCAGAGTCATCTTGATACCGCAGAGTCATCAGGCTCGACGCGCAGAAGTGCCGCGGCCGGGTCGGCGCTCGGAACGCCGGAGAAGGCCGCTGAGGGCACGGCACGGACGCTCCTCCCCCGCGCCCGCCCGGTGTCAGCGGGCGGCGGGCACCGCCGCGGCGCGGGCCTCGGTCATCCCCCGGTTGGCCAGCGCGTCGGCGCGCTCGTTCTCCGGGTGTCCGTTGTGTCCCTTCACCCAGAGCCAGGTGACCTGGTGCCGGGCGCACGCGGCCTCCAGCCGCTGCCACAGGTCGGCGTTCTTGACCGGCTGCTTCGCCGCGGTCAGCCAGCCGTTGCGCTTCCACGAGGCGAGCCAGCTGGTGATGCCGTTGCGCACGTACGTGCTGTCGGTGTGCAGCTCGACCGCGACCGGCCGGGTCAGGCTCTCCAGCGCCTGGATGGCGGCCATCAGCTCCATCCGGTTGTTGGTGGTCGGGGTCGCCTCGCCGCCGCAGAGTTCCCGCTCGTGGCTGCCGTAGCGCAGCACCACGCCCCAGCCGCCCGGGCCGGGATTGCCGCTGCACGCGCCGTCGGTCCAGATCTGCACGACCCTGCCGGCCGTCCCGTCCACCATGCCGGCAACCTACCGGGTGCCGGCGTCGGCCCGGGTGGTCGGGGCATCCGCCACGCCGCTCGGCGGCTAGGGTCGGGCCGGTGGAACGGCACATCAGCTTCGAGCGGCTGCACAACTTCCGGGACCTGGGCGGCTACCGGTCCGACGACGGCCGCACCGTGCGATGGGGGCTGCTCTACCGGTCGGACTCGCTGGGCAAGCTGGCCGGGGCGGACCTGGACCGGTTCCGCGAACTCGGCGTGCGTACGGTGATCGACCTGCGCTACCCGTGGGAGATCGAGGCCCGCGGCCGGGCGCCCCACCACGACGGTCTGATCTGGCACAACCTCAGCATCGAGCACCGCCCCTACGACCAGGCCACCATCGACCCGGCCGTCGACCCGTGGCGCTACCTCGCCGACCGCTACGCCGAGGTGGCCGAGGACGGGGCGGCCGAGCTGCGGACGGCGCTCGAGGTGATCGCCGAGGCCGAGGGACCGCTGGTCTTCCACTGCGCCTCGGGCAAGGACCGTACCGGCCTGCTGGCCGCGCTGCTGCTCACCCTGCTCGGCGTCGACGATGAGCAGATCACCACGGACTTCACGCTGACCGAGCTGGCCACCGAGCGGCTGGTCGCCGACTGGCGGGCCGCCCACCCGGGGCGCACCCTGGTCTGGCCGGGCTACGGCCGCGCCCCGGCCCAGATCATCCGGCTCGTCCTGGCCGACCTGCGGGCGAGGTACGGCTCGGTGCACGGCTACGTCACCGACCGGCTGGGGGTGTCCGAGAAGACGATCACCCGGCTTCGCGAGCGGCTGCTGACCGACTGATCAGCGGCCGGCCGGCACCCGGACGGCGCCGGAGGCCGGCCCGTCCCGGTGGGCGGAAAGCTCCGCGCCCGGCGCGACGGCGTTCTGGCAGGGTGGGTCAACGTGGCGATGATCAGGGACGGCCTGCGGGCCGAGGCGCAGCGGACCATCGACGAGGCGGGGCACACCGGTGGCGCGATGATCCGGCCGGCCGAGCCGGGCGACGTCGACGTGCTGCACCGGTTCATCGTGGAGCTGGCCGAGGCGGAGGACTTCCCGGGCGGGGTCAGCGCCGAGCCGGCGGACGTGGCCCGGGCGTTGTTCGGGCCGCGTCCGGTGGCGGAGGCGGTGGTCGCGACTGTCGACGACGAGCCGGTCGGGTTCGCGCTGTTCTATCCCACCTACAGCACCGTGCTCGGCCGTCCCGGCATCCACCTGGAGGACCTGTACGTACGGCCCGAGCAGCGCGGCGGCGGGCTCGGCCGCGCACTGCTCGCCCATCTGGCCGCGCTGGCCTTGGCGCGGGGCTGCGCCCGGTTGGAGTGGTGGGTGCTGCGCACCAACGACCCGGCGCTGCGGTTCTACCGCCGGCTGCGGGCCCGGTCGCTGGACGAGATCGACGTGCTGCGACTCGACGGCGCGCTGCTGCGCGAGCTGGCCGCCGACGGCACTCCGCCGGGCTGAGCGCGGCCCAGCCGTCGACGACCCGTGCCGGTCACCGGGCAGGAGTGAGCCGGTCGCGGAGCCGGTGGGCGGCGTCGCCCGCGGTGGCGGCCACCATCGGCGGCAGCCGGGTGGAGCTCATCACCGCCAACTCCTCGGCCGGGCTGGTGGTGCCGTCGAGGAAGCGCAGCACCCGCTCGGCGGGGTTGCGGTCGAAGAGCCGGTCGAAGAACTCCGGGCCGCTCACCCCGCCCCGGTCCAACGCGCGCAGGGCGACCGCGTCCATCCACAGATGCCGTCGGGGGTACGCGGGCGCCGGCACCGGTGGCCGCCCGGCCGCGAGGGCGCGGGCGACCTGGTCGGCCTGCCGGCGCATGGCGGAGAAGGTGAAGCCGGTGGAGGGGCGGGTGGCCCCGCCGGCCGTGCCGAGCCGGACCACCCGCGGCGATGGGTGGGCGTCGAACGGTCCGTCGGTCATCGGGATCACCCCGTTCTCCACCTCCCGCACGGTCAGCCGGGCCGGGTCGAGGCCGAGCAGGTCGCGGTAGCCGGTCAGCGCCGCGTCGTAGCCGGCGTCGGTGAGCGGAGCGGGCGAGAACTCGGTGTACTCCACCAGGGCGTAGCGGTCGCTCACCGGCAGCACGTAGCCGAACGAGACGCCCCGGGCCGGCTGCGGGGTGCGGAAGTCCATCAGCACCGCCCGCCCGGCGTCGAACACCGGGGTGTCCGACGCCAGCCACCAGCCCCGGAAATGCTGGAGCCAGTTGGTGCGCCCGGGCCGTCGCGGCGGACGGGGCCGGGAGTCCAGCACCCAGGACGCCCGGACGATGGGAGCACCGCCGGCCCGGACGAGAACCCGCTCGCCGTCGTCGTCGAGACCGTCGGCGGCGGCCACGATCCGGGTCGCGCCGAGCCGTCGCTCGGCCTCGGCCGCCCGGTCGTAGACCGGGCCGGAGCGGAGCATGGCGTACCGCAGCGGGGCGAGGTCGAGCACCCGCCGGCGCTGCGTGGTGACCACCTCGACCTGCCGCCAGCTCGCGCTCAGCACCGGGTCGAGGTCGTTGCCCGGGCGGTCCCAGAACGCCCAGGTGCGGTCCTGGCCCCGCCGGTGCACCGGGTCGACCACGGCGACCCGCAGGTCGCGCACCTCGTGCCGGTCGAGCGCGGCGAGCACCAGGGACGCCGCACCGCCGCCGCCGACAAGGGCGAGGTCGACGTCGACCGGCGCGGAGCTGTTCACCCGGTCACGGTGTCACACCGCCCCGGACGTCCGCCTCGGCGGCGGTGGAGTCCGCCGGAAGCGCCGGCTCGTCAGGAGACGGCAGCGGGCGTGGCGGGCAGGTCGGGCGACGGGGCGGCGTACGCCCGGGCGACGGTGGCCCGGTCGAAGACCCGCCAGGTCGCGGCCGAGACGCCGACCGCGACGACGAACCCGATCCAGTACGGCGCGGTGAGCCCGAACCGGGCCGCGACCGCGCCGCCGAGCAGCGCGCCGAGGCAGTTGCCGCCGGCGGCGATGAACAGGGTGGTGCTGCCCACCCGACCCTGCAACGCGGTCGGGGTGAGCCGCTGGCGCAGCGAGTTGGCGACGATGTTCCAGAGCGCGCTGTGCACGCCGAAGGCGAACAGCGCGAACCCGACCACCGCCGCGCTGCGCGAGGCGGCCAGGGCCAGGTGCAGCCCTGCCTCGATCAGCAGGCCGATCCGGATGGTCCAGGTGGCGCTGATCCAGCCGATCAGCCGGTCGCCGACCGCGGCGCCGAGGACACCGCCGACGGCCATGCAGGTGAAGAGCAGGCCGTAGCCGACCTCCCCGAGCCGCAGCCGCTCGGCGGCGAGCAGCACCAGCACCGCGATCGCGGCGGTCAGGGTGAGGTTGAGCAGTCCGATCAGGACGGCCATGGTGCGCAGCAGGCGTTGCCCGGCCAGCCAGCGGAAACCCTCGACGATGTCGGCGCGGACCGGCCGGGCCGCCGCGCTGCCGGCGTTCGCCGGGCCGGCCCGGTAGCTGCCGGTGACCAGCGCGAGCAGCACCGCGCTCAGCGCGTACGTGGCGGCGTTGGCCAGGAACGGGCTGCTCACGGCCAGCACGAACAGGAACCCGCCGAGCGGACCGGCGAGCATCCCGTGCATCAGCATGCTGCCGCCGCTGAGCCAGCCGTTGGCCCGCTCCAGCAGGTCGCGGGGCACGACGGCGGGGACCATCGCCTGGCTGGCGGCGCGGAACACGATCTCGCCGGTGTTGACCACGAAGAGGACGGCGTAGAGCAGGGGCACCCCGGCCCGGCCGGTCATGATGGCCGCCGCGAGGACGGCCAGCGCGGCGACCCGTACCCAGTCGATGACGATCATCAACCGGCGGCGGTCGACCCGGTCGACCAGCACGCCGCCGGGCAGCGCGAAGAGCAGCCAGGGCAGCCAGGCCACCCCGGACGCGGCGGCGACGACCAGCGGGTCGTCGGTCCGGGAGGCGACGAAGAGCGGCGCGGCGACGGTGGCCAGACCGCTGCCGAGTGCGGACATCGTGCTCGCCGCCCAGAGCTTGGCGAACCGCGCCCCGAGCCTCTCCCCCGCCTGCAAGGTCACGGCGGGCCAACCTACCAGAGGGCGGTGCCGCCGACCCGCGCTTTTCCGCTGGGCGTAAGCCCGTTCAGCGGTCGGCGCGCTTGCGGTAGAGCACATTGCGGCGCAGCGGGCCGGCGGGGACCTCCGGGTCGTCGAAGTCGTCGGCCGGGTCTGTGGTCATGCGGAGCCGCCGCATCACCGCCTGCGAGCGCAGGTTGGTGGCGGTGGTGACGGCGAGGATCTCGGGCAGCCCGACGGTGTCGAAGCCGCACGCCAGCACGGCGCGGGCCGCCTCGGTGGCGTAGCCGTGCCCCCAGGCGGCGCGGGCGAGCCGCCAGCCCGCCTCGACCCCGGTGAACGGCAGCCCCGGGTCGACCGGGTCGAGCCCGGCGAAGCCGACGAACTCGCCGGTGTCGCGGACCTCGACCGCCCAGAAGCCGTAGCCGTTGCGCTCCAGGTCGGCCTGGAACCCGCGGGCCGAGGCGGTGGCCTGCTCCGGGGTGAGCAGCGGGCCGAGGTGCTCGCGGACCTCGGGGTCGGCGTTCATCGCGGCCCAGGGCGCGAGGTCGGACTCCCGCCAGTCGCGCAGCAGCAGCCGCCGGGTTCTGATCTCCGTCACCGGGCGACCCTAGCCGGCCGGCGCACCGGCCTCCGAGCGGTTTTCGGTCGGCTGGTCCCGCGGGATCGCCTCGATCGTCGCCATGTGCCGCTCACCCCACTCGCCGAGCGGGATCAGCGCCTCGTTCAGCGACACGCCGAAGGTGGTCAGTGAGTATTCCACCTTGGGCGGCACCTGCCGGTACACCTCCCGGTGCACGAGGCCGTACGCCTCCATCTCGCGCAACTGCTGGATCAGCATCTTCTCGCTGATGCCGGCGACCCCCCGCCGCACCTCGGCGAAGCGGCGGGGGCTGTGGTGCAGCTCCCAGAGGATCAGCGCCTTCCATTTGCCGCCCACCACGTCCACGGCGGCGTCGAGGCCGCACGAGTAGGTCCGCTTCTTCACCTCACCCCTCCTCACTTACCAAAAGGTAAGTACCTGAAAAAATAGTAGGTACTTGTCGCTCTGCGTGTGCCGCAACCAGGATGGGACTGCCCGGCGGGATGCGCAAGAGCTGCCCGATCCGGCGCCTCCACCCCTTTCCTGATCCCTGTGAGGAGCGGATCCATGACAGACCACGACCCCGCCCCGGTGACCGTGCTGGGCCTCGGGCCGATGGGCCGCGCGCTCGCCGGCGCGCTGCTCGCCGCGGGCCATCCCACCACCGTCTGGAACCGGACGGCCGCCCGAGCCGATCCGCTGGTCGAGCGCGGCGCACGGCGCGCCCCCACCGTCGAGGAGGCGGTCCGGGCCAGCCCGCTGGTGCTCGCCTGCGTCGTCGACTACACCGCCGTCCGGGCCATCGTCGAGCCGGCCGCCGACGCGCTGACCGGCCGTACCCTGGTGAACCTCACCGCGGACGCTCCGCAGCGGGCCCGGGCGTTGGCCGACTGGGCGGCCGGGCACGGCATCGACTACCTCGACGGGGCGATCATGACGCCCGCGCCCACCATCGGCGGACCGGCCGCGCTCGTGCTCTACAGCGGCCCGGAGCAGACCTGGCGCGCCCACCGGGCGGTGCTGGCCCACCTGGGCGGCCGCGCGAAGTGGCTCGGCGCGGACCCGGGGCGGGCGGCCGGTTACGACGTCGCCCTGCTCGACGTCTTCTGGACGGCGATGAGCGGCATCGCGCACGCGTTCGCCCTGGCCCGCGCCGAGAAGATCACACCCGCCGAACTCGCCCCCTACGCCAAGGGCATCGGCAGCCTGCTGCCCGACCTGATCGACGACCTGGCCCGGCGGTTGGACGCCGACGACCACGCCGCGGACGTCTCCAGCATCGCCTCGGCCACCGCCGGGATGGCGCACATCGTCGACGCCGCCGAGGCGCACGGCATCGACGGCGTGCTCCGGGCCGCCCACGCCGTCGCCCGCCGGGCGATCCGCGCCGGACACGGTGCCGACGACTTCTCCCGGGTGACCCGGACGTACGAGGAGGCTGCCAGGTGAGCGCGGCGGCACCTCGACCGGTCACCGTGCTGGGCCTCGGCGCGATGGGCCGGGCGTTGGCCGGCGCGCTGGTCGCCGCCGGCCACCCCACCACGGTGTGGAACCGGTCGCCGGGCCGGGCGGCGGCGCTGACCGCGGCCGGCGCCGTCGAGACGCGTACGGCGGCCGAGGCGGTCGCCGCCGGCGACCTCGTGGTGGTCTGCCTGCTCGACGACGAGGTCACCCGGCAGGTGCTCGCGCCGGTGGCCCCGGTGCTCGCCGGCCGCACCCTGGTCAACCTCACCAACGGCACGCCGGAGCAGGCGCGGCGGCTGGCCGGATGGGCGACGTCGCACGGTGCGGACCACCTCGACGGCGGGATCATGGCGGTGCCCGCCATGATCGGGCAGCCGGGCTCGCTGGTCCTTTACAGCGGCCCGGAGGACGCTTTCCGGGCCGGGCGGGAGACGCTGGCCGCGTTCGGCGCCGCCCGCTGGCTCGGCGCCGACCCCGGAGCGGCGTCCCTGCACGACCTGGCCCTGCTGGCCGCGATGTACGGGATGTTCGGCGGCTACCTGCACGCCGTGGCTATGACTCGGGCGGCGGGCGTGCCGGCCGCCGAGGTCACCCCGCTGGTCACCGACTGGCTGACCGCGATGCTGGGCGCGCTGCCGGTCATGGCGCGGGCGGTCGACTCGGGCGAGCACGTCGCAGACGGCTCCGCCCTGGGCATGCAGGCGGCGTCCTTCGGCAACCTGCTCGCGGCAAGCCGGGAGCGCGGCGTCGACACGCTGCTCGTCGAGCCGGTGGGCCGGCTGCTCGACGACGCGGTGCGGGCGGGGCACGGTGACGACGGTCTCTCCGCGCTGGTGGACCTGCTGCGCCGGGCCTGACCCGGCCGGCACGCGGACCCGACCCGCCGGCGCCGCTGGACACGCAGCCGTTCGGTTGCCTATAGTGACAGGCAACCGAACGGCTGCATATGCGAGGTGACGGGGTGGACGAGGTGTTCCGGGCGCTGGCCGATGCCAGCCGCCGCCGGCTGCTCGACGACCTCAACCTGCGCAACGGGCAGAGCCTGCGCGAACTGTGCGCCGGGCTCGCCATGACCCGGCAGTCGGTCAGCAAGCACCTGGCGGTCCTGGAAGCGGCCGACCTGGTGACCGCCGTGCGCCGCGGCCGGGAGAAGCTGCACTACCTCAACCCGGCGCCGATCAACGCCATCGCCGACCGGTGGATCAACCGGTACGACCGGCAGCGGGTCCACGCGCTCGCCGACCTGCAGACAGCATTGGAGCGGGAGTCCATGCAGAGTCCGACGTTCGTCTACACGACCTACATCAACACCACGCCGCAGCGGCTCTGGGCCGCGTTGACCGAGCCGGCGTTCACCCGCCGCTACTGGGGCGGCGTGGCGCTGCGGTCCGACTGGCAGGTGGGCTCCCCCGTGCTGTGGCAGGACGCCCCGAACGGCGAGTTCCGGGACCTCGGCCAGCGGGTGCTGGCCGCCGAGCCGTACCGCCTGCTCAGCTACAGCTGGCACGGCTTCCAGCCGGAGCACGCCGCGCACTTCGGCTGGTCCGCCGAGGAACTCGCCGCCCGCCTCGGCGAGCGGCGCTCCAAGGTGACCTTCGAGATCACCCCGCACGGCGAGGCCGTCCGGCTGACCGTGGTGCACGACGACTTCTCCCCGGACAGCGAGATGCACCGGGCGATCAGCGGGCAGCTCGACGGCAGTGGCGGCTGGCCCGAGCTGCTGGCCAGCCTGAAGACCCTGCTGGAGACCGGCGAGCCGCTGCCCGAGCCGGCTCCGGAACCCGCCGCGCCGGGCACCTGAGCCGCCGCCCGCCCGGCGCGGCCCGCCGCGTCGACGCTGCCCGCCGGCCGCCGGAAGGTGGCACGGCAACACCGCCGGCCGCCGGGAGGTGGCACGGGACGCACCGCCTCCCGGCACCGGGTCAGCGGTGTTCGAGGGCGAGCCGGGGCAGGCGCCGGGCCAGCCAGGCGGGCAGCCACCAGGCCCGCCGGCCGAACAGCTGCATCACGGCCGGCACGATCAGGCAGCGAATGACCAGCGCGTCGACCAGCACCGCCACGGCCAGCCCGAGGCCGAACTGCTTGAGCATCCGGCCGGGATCGAACAGGAACGAGCCGAACACCACCACCATGATCGCCGCGGCCGCGGTGATGATCCGACCGGTGGTCGCCATCCCGTGCCGCACGGCGGCCGGGGCATCGTGGTGCTGCTCCCAGTGCTCGTGCATCCGGGCGAGCAGGAAGATCTCGTAGTCCATGGACAGCCCGAACGCGATCGCGAAGATCAGCACCGGCACGAACGCCTCGATCGGGCCGGGCTGGACGCCCAGCGCCTCGGCGAGGACGCCGTGTTGGAAGGCCAGGGTGATCGCGCCGAGGGACGCGGCGACGCTGAGCAGGTTGAGCAGCGCGGCCTTGAGCGGGATCAACAGCGAGCGGAACACCAGCACCAGCAGCAGCGTGGACAGTCCGACGACCACCAGGACGAAGAGCGGCAGCCGGTCCGCCACCGCGGTCGAGAAGTCCACGGTCGCGGCGGTGGTGCCGCCGACCAGGAAGCTCACCCCCGGTCCCCCCAGCCCGGGCAGCACCTCACGGCGCAGCCGGTCCACCAGCTGCTCGGTGCGGGCGTCCTGCGGCTTGGCGTCGGGGATGACGATCATGGTGGCGACCCGGCCGTCCGGGGTCGGCGCGGGCGGGACGACGGCGGCGACGCCGGCCGTGGCGACCAGCGTGGACCGGGCCGCCTCGGCCACCGCCCGCGCGTCCCGGCCCGGCGCCGCGCTGGCGTCGACCACCACGACCAGCGGTCCGTTGAAGCCGGGGCCGAATCCCTCGGCCAGCAGGTCGTACGCCTGCCGGCTGGTGCGCGACGGCGCGCCGTTGCCCGCGTCGGCGATGCCCAGCCGCAGGTCCAGCACCGGCACGGCCAGCGCCAGCAGGGCACCGACCGCGACCACGGTGGACACCCAGGGGTGCCGCTGCACCAGGGCGGACCAGGCCGTCCAGCGGGACGTCTCGCCGCGGCCCCGGGCGGCGCGCCGGCGCACCGTCCACTCGATCCGCGGTCCCATGATGCCGAGCAGCGCGGGCAGCAGCACCAGCGCCGCGGCCATGGTGGCCGCCACGGTCACCGCCACGGCGACCGCCACGCCCTGCAACGAGCCCAGGCCGAGCACCACCAGGCCGAGCAGGGCCAGGATCACCGTCGTGCCGGCGAACAGGACGGTCCGGCCGACGGTGTCCACCGCCCGGCGCCCGGCCTGCTCGGGGTGCGCGCCGGCAAGCAGTTCCGCGCGGTAGCGGGAGAAGAGCAGCAGCGCGTAGTCGATGCCGACCCCGAGCCCGACCAGGGCCATCAGCGGGGTGGTGTAGTCGGCGACGGTCGCGACGTGGGAGGCGAGCAGGACCAGCCCCATCGCGGTGCCGACGGCGAAGACGGCGATGATGACCGGCAGGCTGGCGGCGAGCACCGACCCGAAGAGGACGACGAGGATGACCAGCGCGGCGAGCAGGCCGATGCCCTCCGCCGGCCCGCCGCCGCCCTCCTCCACTCCGACCACCGCGTCGCCGCCGACCTCGACGCGCAACCCGTCGCCGGCGCCGGCGCGGGCGGTGTCGACGAGTCGCCGGACGTCCGCGTCCGGCACGTCGGCGGCCTGCCCGGTGAGGGTGACGGTGGCGTAGCCGACCGTCCGGTCGGCGGAAAGCGCGCCGGGGTCGGCGTACGGGTCACGGGCGTCGGCGACCGACGGCAGCGCGCGCACCCGGTCGAGCAGGTCCCCGACCCGGTCCCGGGTCGCCGGTCGTTCCAGCCCCGCCGGGTCGGCCAGCACGATCTGCACGCTGGTGTTCGCCGCCACCGGCGCCCGCTCGCGCAGCGTGTCCAGGGCCCGCTGCGACTCGGTGCCGGGCAGCGAGACGTCGTTGCGGTAGTTGGCGCCGACGAGTTGCGCGCCGACGGTGACCGCGATCAGGGTCACCAGCCAGGCGAGCACCGCCCACCAGCGGTGCCGGTGCGCCCAGCCGGCCAGTCGCTCGAATCGGCTCGCGGTCGGGGTGATCGGGGGCGCGCTCTGCGCCGGACTGGGCTGGACCATCGCGGTGACGACCTCCTACTGCACGGGTGCCGCCGACGCTAGGAGCGCCGGCCCGCACCCGGCGACGCCCCGGGTGGTGATCTCCGCGTACCCCCAGGGAGGGAGGACGGATGCTTCCGCCGGGTGATCCGGGGGCCGCCGCACCCCCGCTAACCTCGGTGTCGTGACCCGTCGTGACCAGCTGGTGGATGCCGGCGTGACGGTGTCCGCGTTCGCCGTGTCGCTGCTCGTGCTCGTCCTCGACGGGATCGGCACCCCGTCGCCGGACGCGACCACCCTGGACGCCACCGGCGTGGCGCTGGTCACCGCGGCCTGCCTGCCGCTGCTGATCCGGCGCCGGGCACCCCTGCTCGCGTACCTCGGCACCGCCGTCGGCACCGCCGCCCTGCTCGTCCTGCGCTATCCGCTGGACTTCCCGTTCAGCTGCGTCGTCGCGGTGCACACCCTGGCCGCGGTGTACGGCGGCGACCGGCGAACCAGCCGGCGGTGGACGGCCCGCCTCGCCGTCGGGGCGTTCGTCCCGGTGGCCGCCAGCGCGTACGCCGCGGCCGGCTTCCGCGGGCTCGGCGTGGTCTCCGGGATCGGCGCGTGGGCGCTGACGTTCGCGGGCGCCTGGCTGTCCGGCGAGGTGTCCCGGCTACGGCGGGAACGGATCGACGAGTTGGAGGAGCGGGCCGCCCGCGCCGCCCGGGAGGTCGAACGCGAGCGCCGGCTGGCGGTGGCCGAGGAGCGCACCCGGATCGCCCGGGAGCTGCACGACTCCGCCGGCCACGCGGTCAACGTGATCCTGGTGCAGGCCGGCGCGGCCCGGTTGACGCACGCCCGGGACCCGCAGCGGTCGCTGCGCGCCATCGCCACCGTGGAGGAGGTGGCCCGGAGCACCATCGTCGAGATGGAGCGCCTGGTGCGGGCGCTGCGCGACGACGACACGGCCGAGGCCGTGCCCGCCGATCCCGGTGCGTTGGCGGAGCTGGTGGATCGGCACCGGGCGGACGGGCTGCGCATCGACGCCGAACTGCACGGCCCGGACGGGCCGCTGCCGCGCAGCGTCTCCTGGGCCGCCTACCGGATCCTGCAGGAGTCGCTGACCAACGCCGCCCGGCACGGATCCGGCACCGCGCAGGTCGCCGTGGACTTCCGGGCGGACGCGGTGGAGATCGCGGTGAGCAATCCCGCCCCGGCGGCGCCGGCCGATGCCGCCGTCCGGGGGCGGCGGCACGGCATCGTGGGCATGCGGGAGCGGGCCACCCTGCTGGGCGGGACGCTGGAGACCGTCGCGGAGCGGGGCGTGTTCCGGCTGCGGGCCCGCCTGCCGTACGACGGGTCGGGCCGGTGACCCCGCTGCGGCTGCTGCTGGTCGACGACGACGACCTGATGCGCGCCGGCCTGCGGGCGGTGTTGTCGGTCGACGACGGCATCGAGGTGGTCGGCGAGGCCGCCGACGGCCGGCAGGCGGTCGAGCGGAGCCGGGCGCTCGAACCGGACGTGGTGCTGATGGACGTGCGGATGCCCCGGATGGACGGGGTGAGCGCGACCCGGGAGATCGTCGCGGCCGGCGGCCGGACCCGGGTGCTCGTGCTGACCACCTTCGAGGACGACGACTACGTCTTCGGCGCGCTGCGCGCCGGGGCGTCCGGCTTCGTGCTCAAACGCACCCGGCCGGAACAGCTCATCGCCGCTATCCACACCGTGGCCGCCGGTGAGGCCCTGCTCTCCCCCGCCGTGACCCGTACGGTGATCAGCCGGATGGTCGACCACGACGCGCCGGTCGATCCGGCGCTGCGCCGCCGGCTGGGTGAGCTGACCCCGCGGGAGCGGGACGTGCTGGAGCTGGTGGCCCGCGGTCTGTCCAACGCCGAGATCGCCACCGTGCTGGTGATCGAGGAGTCGACGGTGAAGACGCACGTCAAGCGGATCCTGGCGAAGCTGGGGCTCCGCGACCGGGTGCAGGCCGTGGTGCTCTGCTACGAGACCGGGCTGGTCCGCCCCGGCCAGGGCCGTCCCGGCTGAGCCGACGCCGGGCGTACGCCGCGAACGGGGTGCAACGCGGCTTTCCTCGCGGGCGTCGCGGTCGCGCGTGCCGGGCCTGACCTGCGGCTTCCGCCGCCGTGGGGTGGACACGTGACGGCAACGAAGATTTCTCATTTTCACCGGATCGAGGCCCCAACCCTCCTAGTGTTGGGCACACCGGTGCTAGTCACGGAGTTGGCCACCCGAACGACGTCCCACGCAGTCAGCGGACGAAATGTGAGGGAAGACGCGCATGAAGGCAAAGACAGTTCTCGTATCGGCGGCGGTGGGCGTAGGTCTCGGCACGCTGCTGCTCCCGGGCGCCGCGCTGGCCGACACCATCGTGTCACCGGCCACCACCCCGGTCGGCGGGACGGTCGTGCTCACCGCGACGACCTGCAACCCGATGGCCGGCGACGCGATCTTCCGCGTCACCGGCCCCAACCGTGACATCAACGTCCGGTCCACCACGGCCGCGGCCGGCGGCGGCCTGAGCGCCGAACTCTTCACCGCCGGATTCACCCTGGGCACCTACACGGTGACCGCGACCTGCGGCGACGGCACCGCGGCCGGCAGCGCCACCTTCACCGTCACGCCGATCGGTGGCGCCCCGGCCGGTGGCGGCGGTGGCACGGACGGCACCGCTTCGCTCGCCGCCGGCGCGACCCTGCTCGGCACCGCCGTCGGCGGCGCCCTGATCCTGGCCCGCCGCCGGCGCCATCCCGCCGCCGTCGCCTGACCGGCGACCCGACACACCATCCCTGGGACGGGTGCCCGCACCGACGCCGGCGCGGGCACCCCGACCCGACCGGGCACGGAGGTGCAGACGTGTGGTGGCGCAGGCCGGGGCCGACCGTCGCGACGGTGGGGCTGGTCGGCACGGCCGGGCTCGGCCTGATCGCGGCCGGGCTGACCGCCGCGCCGCCCCGACCGCCGCAGCCGGACGCCGCGGACGCGCCGGTCGCCGTCCGTCCCGCGCCGAGCCTGCCGCCGCTGCCCCGCGCCGACCCCGTCCGGGTCGAGGTCCCGGCCATCGGCGTACGGGCGGAGGTGGTGCCCGTCGCCGCCGACGCCGCCGGGGCGCTGGAGGTCCCGCCGCTAGACCGGCCCGCCCTGGCCGGCTGGTACTCCCTCGGCGTCAGCCCCGGCGAGACCGGCAACGCGGTGGTCGTCGGGCACGTGGACTCCCCCAGCGGTCCGGCCGTCTTCTTCGACCTGGGCCGGCTGCGCCGGGGCGACGCCGTGCGCGTCACCCGCGCCGACGCCAGCGCGGCGACCTTCACCGTGGACGGCGTCGCGGCGTACCCGAAGCAGCGCTTCCCCTCCGACCTCGTCTACGGCCCGAACCCGGCGGCAGGGCTGCGCCTGGTCACCTGCGGCGGCCGGTTCGACGAACGCAGCGGCAACTACGTCGACAACGTCGTCGTCTTCGCCACCCGCACGGGCTGACCGGCCCGAGGCGTCGGAGGCCGGACAGGGCCGCATCCGTGATCCGCGTACGGTGTCGGGTCAGTGCCCGGCGACGCGGAGGTGGACGTGGACGAGCAACCCGTACGGACCCGGATGCGGCTGCCGGACCTGGTGACCCGGTTGCTCGGCCGGCCGGCCGCCGAGGCCGTCCCGGCGCCACGCCGGCGGGTCAACCCGGACGCGGTGGTGGACTGTGCCGTCTACGTCAACGGGCGCCGCGAGCCGGGCCGGCCGCACTACGCCGACGCGTACGACCGGGTCCGACGCGGCCGCAACGCGTTCGTCTGGCTCGGCCTGCACGACCCGGGCGCGGCGGTGATGGCCGCGGTCGGCCGCACGTTCGGGCTCGACGAGTTGACCGTCGCGCAGGCGCTCGCCGACGGCCACCGCCCCACGGTGCAGCGGCACGGCGAGGTCACCCTGCTGGTGCTGCGCACCGCCGGCTACGTCGAGCACCACGAGCTGACCGACACCTCCGAGGTGATCGACACCGGGGACGTGATGGTCTTCCTCGGCGACCGGTTCGTCATCACCGTCCGGCACGGCGCCTCCGGGGCGCTGACCCCGGTGCGGGAGGAGATCCAGGGCCGGCCGGCGGTGCTGGCCGAGGGCCCGTGGGCGGTGGCGTACGCGGTCTGCTCGCGGATGGTCGACCTCTACCTGGAGGTGGCCGGGCACGTCGAGCGGGACCTGGAGCGGGCCGAGGAGACCGTCTTCGCCCGGGACCGGTCCGTCGACATCCAGCACCTCTACCAACTCAAGCGGGAGGTGGTGGAGTTCAAGCGGGCGGTGCTGCCGCTGCAGGCGCCGCTGCGCTCGCTGCTCGACCAGCGCCCGGACGGCCCGCCCCGCGGGCTGCACCGCTGGTTCGTCGACGTCGACGGCCGGCTGGCCCGGGCCGTGGACCGGGTCGCCGCCTACGACGACCTGCTCACCTCGATCGTGCAGTCCCGGCTGACGCAGCTGACGGTGGAACAGAACAACGACATGCGCAAGATCGCCGCGTGGGCGGCCATCGCCGCCACCCAGACCGGCATCGCCGGCATCTACGGCATGAACTTCGCCAACATGCCGGAGCTGGGCTGGCGCTACGGATACTTCGCGGCGCTCGGTCTGATGGCGGCGGTCGCGTTCACCCTGCACCGCCTGTTCCGCCGCTCCGGCTGGCTCTGACCAGGGGCTCAGCGCAGCCGGGTGAGGAAGGCGCGGACCCGCTCGCGGGCGTTGTCGGTGATCTCCGGGCCGTGGGTGAAGGCGGCCACGTCGTAGTCCAGTTCGCCGAGCACGTGCGCGGTCCGCTGGGTCATCCGGAAGTCGGTGCAGAAGACCTTGACCGGCCAGCGGACGCCGACCACGTTGAACAGCGCGTCGCCGGTGATCAGCACCCGGGTCGGCTCGTGCAGCAGCGAGACGTGGCCCGGCGAGTGCCCGGGGGTGTGCACCACGCGCAGCCCGCCGCCGACCGGGAGCAGGTCGCCGTCGGCGAGCGGCTGCGCGACCTCGACGGCCGGGAAGCGGCCGCCGGGCAGCCGGGCGAAGAGCCGCGCCCCGGTGACCGCGGGATCCCGGGGCGGGACCTGGCCCGCCTGGACGTACCCGACGTCGGCGGCGTGCGCGGCGACCGGGGCGCCGGTGCGGCGGGCGAGTTCGGCGGCGCCGCCGGCGTGGTCGGCGTGGGCGTGGGTCAGCACGATCCGGGTGACGTCGGCGGGGGTCCGGCCGATCGCGGCCAGCCCGCGCACGATCCGGGCCGGCGCCCGCTTCACCCCGCAGTCGACGAGCGTGACGCTGCCGTCGTCGTCGGCCAGGGCATAGGAGTTGATGAAGGCGCGGCCGGCGGTGGGAATGCGCCAGACGCCGGGGGCGAGCGGAACCGCGGCAGATCGCGCCATCGGCAGAGTCTACGGGGCATCGTCAGTCGTCGCTGTCCCCCGCGGCGGTGGACCCCGGCGGCCCGGCCGCTACCCTCGGCCCCGTGATGTGGCGGCGGTACGTGGCGATCGGCGACAGCACCACCGAGGGGCTGGACGATCCCGGCGACGGCGGGGGCTACCGGGGCTGGGCCGACCGGTTCGCCCTGGCGGTGGCCCGCGCGCAGGGCGGGTTGGAGTACGCGAACCTGGCGATCCGGGGCCGTACCGCGGCCCGGATCCGGGCCGAGCAGCTGCCGGTCGCGCTCGACCTCGCGCCGGACCTGGCCACCGTGGTGGCCGGCATGAACGACGTGCTGCGCCCGTCCTTCGACGCCGACCGGGTGGCCGCGGAGGTCGAGGCGATGCAGCGGGCCCTGGTCGGGCAGGGCGCGACCGTGCTGACCTTCACGCTGCCCGACCCGGTGCCGGTGATGCCGGTGGCCCGCCCGCTGCGGGGCCGGATGCTCGCGCTCAACGCGGCGCTGCGCGCGGCCACCGCGCGGACCGGGGCCACCCTGCTGGACCTCGGCGCGCACCCGGTCGCCTCGGATCCCCGGCTGTGGAGCGACGACCGGCTGCACGCCAACAGCGCCGGGCACGAGCGGATCGCCGCGGCGCTGGCGCACACGGTCGGGCTGCCCGGGGCCGACGACAGCTGGTCGCAGCCGCTGGCCGCCGCGCTGCGCCGGCACCACCACGAGGTGGTCCGTGCCGAACTGGCGTGGACCCGCCGGCACCTGCTGCCGTGGCTGGCCCGGCACCTGCGCGGCCGGTCCTCCGGCGACGACCGGGTCGCCAAGCGCCCGGTGCCGCTGCCGGTCGAGCTGCCCTGACCCGGTCCCCGCCGCCCCGGCCCGCGGGCGGAACGCCGCCGGCCAGCCGGTCAGCGCTCGATCGGCGGGCGGGTGCGGGCGCGCTTGAGTTCGAAGAAGCCGTCGGTGCCGGCGACCGCGAGCACCCCGTCCCAGAGCCGGCCGGCCGCCTCGCCGCGCGGCGCCGGGGCGACGACCGGGCCGAAGAAGGCGGTCCGGTGACCGCCCACGGTGACGTGGATGGTGGGCGTGCCCAGGTCCTCGCCGACCGGCTCCAGGCCGGCGTGGTGGCTGGCCAGCAGCGCCTCGTCGTGGTCGGTGGACTCCGCGGCGTCGGCGAGTTCGACCGCCAGCCCCACCTCGGCCAGCGCCGCCCGGTACAGCTCCGGACCGATCGGGGTGCGCTCGTGGTGGATCCGGTTGCCGAGCGCCGTGTAAAGGTCGCGCAGCACCTGGTTGCCGTACTTCTGCTCGGCGGCGACGGCCACCCGCACCGGGCCCATGCCCGGCTTGAGCCACTCGCGGTACCACTCCTCCAGCCCGTCGCGCCCCTCGTTGAGCACGGACAGGCTCATCACGTGGAAGCGCACGGTGACCGCCCGGACCCGTTCCACCTCCAGCAACCAGCGGGAGGCGTTCCAGGCCCACGGGCAGCGCGGGTCGAACCACATGTCGGCGGTCGTCATGGTCGGTGTTCCAGCCCTTCGGTCGGGTCGATCGCTTTCCCCACCCTGCCGGCCGGATTGGCCCCACGACAGAGCCGATCCATGTTTCGTTTCCTGGTCCAATCGCGCTGACCGGTGGGGCCCGGAAGGGGGAAACCGGCGTATCGGCCTCGTCACGCCGGGTGTCTGGTATTAGACGCCGGTCACTGCCGGTGGAGGGGCCCGCCCGTACCGGCCCGGTGGGCCGGACGCCCGACGGCGTTTGACGGCCGGGGGCCCGGGAAGACCGTGCGCGCCGGACGGGTCGTCGGCCCGCGCCGGCCGGTCAGCACGGGTCCCGCCCTGGACGGGGCGGGCAGGGCGGATCCGCGAGGAGGGACGATGGCGGCCAGATCCACCGGTGGTACCAGCAGAGCGACCGGCGGACCCCACGGGGGCCCGCTGCCCCGGAAGGCGGCGGCGAAGAAGGTCGCGGCGGCCACGAAGCGGGCGACCGGGGCGAGCACGGCCAAGACGCCGGGCGAGAAGCCCACGTCGACCTCAGCTCGGGTCGCGCGGAAGAAGGACACCTCGGCCACCGCGGCCCCCACCCGCCGGCCCCGGGTGTCGGCGACGGCCGCGAAGGCGCCCGGCACCAAGGCGGCGGCGAAGGCGCCCGGCACCAAGGCGGCCGCCAAGAAGGCGCCCGCGAAGAAGGCGGTGGCGAGCCGCTCCCGCGCCACCACGACCGCGCCGGCGAAGAAGACGACGGGGCGGAAGGCGACGATGGAGTCGTTCGGCACCCGACGCGGCGCCCGCCGGACCACCGGCTGACCGCCGCCGCGCCAGCCGCCGAGCCCGCGGCGGCCGGACCGACCGGGGGTACGGCCCGGCGGTGGGCCAGAATGGGCCCGTGCCACGACGAGACGCCCGCCGGAGCGCGGCTCCCGGCCCGGCCGGGCCGTGCCCGTGCGGCTCCGGCCGGCCGTACGCCGACTGCTGCGGCCCGCTGCACCGGGGCGGGACGGCCGCGACCGCCGAGGCGCTGATGCGCTCCCGGTTCACCGCGTTCGCCCTCGGCGACGCCGCTTACCTGCTGCTCAGCTGGCACTCCTCGACACGGCCGGCCCGGCTGGACCTCGACCCGGGGCAGCGCTGGACCCGGCTCGAGGTGATCGGCACCGACTGCGGCGGGCTCTTCGACACGGCCGGGACCGTCGAGTTCCGTGCCCACTACCGGGCGGGCGGGCGGCCCGGGACGCTGACCGAGCGCAGCCGCTTCGTCCGCGAGGACGGTCGCTGGGTCTACCTCGACGCGCTGCCCGGCTGACGCCGGCCGGTCACTCGGTCACCCGGGGCAGTCCGAGCTTGCCGACCGCCGCCTCGACCAGTTCCTCCGGCGTCAGCGACACGTCGAGCACCAGCACCGACTCGTCCGGGTCGGGCTGCTCCAGGGTGGCCAGCTGCGACTCCAGCAGGCTCGCCGGCATGTAGTGCCCGGCCCGGCGGGTCATCCGGTCGCGGATCACCTCGGCCGACCCGTCCAGGTGCACGAACTCCACGCCCGGCGCGCCCTGCCGGAGCAGGTCGCGGTAGGAGCGCTTGAGCGCCGAGCAGGCCAGCACCGTGGAGACACCCTCGGCGGCGCGGGCCGCCATCCACCCGGCCAGGTCACGCAGCCAGGGCAAACGGGCGGCGTCGTCCAGCGGCTCGCCGGCCGCCATCCGGGCCACGTTGGCCGGCGAGTGGAACTCGTCCGCCTCGGCGAAGGTCAGTCCGGTACGGGCGGCGATGCCCCGGGCCACGGTCGTCTTGCCGGCCCCGGACACCCCCATCACCACCACGTGCCGCGTCGGGCCGGCCGGGGCCGGCCGCCGCTCACCAGTCATGGACCGTGCCGTCCTTGAGCCGGTTGAACGGCAGGTAGGCCGGCACGTACGGGAACTTCTCGGCGGCGGCCTCGTCGAGTTCCACGCCGAGCCCGGGCTGCTCGCCCGGGTGCAGGTACCCGTCGGTGAAGGTGAAGGACTGCCGGAACACCTCGTTGGTGAGCGGCCCGTGCCGCATGTACTCCTGGATGCCGAAGTTGTGGATGGCCAGGTCCAGGTGCAGCGCGGCGGCCATGCCGACCGGCGAGATGTCGGTGGGTCCGTGGATGCCGGACTTGATCTGGTACTGCGCGGCGAAGTCGAGCAGCTTGCGCATGGCGGTGATGCCGCCGGTGTGCGTCACCGCGGACCGGACGTAGTCGATGAGCTGCTCGCGGATCAGGGTCTGGTAGTCCCACACCGTGTTGAAGACCTCGCCGATGGCCAGCGGCGTGGTGGTGTGCTGGCGGACCAGCCGCAGCGCCTCCTGGTTCTCCGCCGGGGTGCAGTCCTCCAGCCAGAACAGGTCGTACGGCTCCAGCGCCTTGCCGAGCTTGGCCGCCTGGATGGGGGTCATCCGGTGGTGACCGTCGTGCAGCAGCGGCAGCTCCGGGCCGAACTCGTTGCGGACCGCCTCGAAGACGCCGGGCAGGTGGCGCAGGTAGGCCCGGGTGTCCCAGTCCTCCTCGGCCGGCAGCGGGATGCGCTGCGCCGGCTCGTAGTCGTAGCGCTTGCCGTCGGCGCTGGGCTGGGCGGCCACGCCGTAGACGGCGTTGATGCCCGGCACGGAGGTCTGCACCCGGATGGAGCGGTAGCCCTCGTCCAGGTGCCGGCGGATCGAGTCGAACAGCTCCGGCAGGTCCCGGCCGGAGGCGTGGCCGTACGCCATGATGCCGGTGCGCGACGCGCCGCCGAGCAGCTGGTAGAGCGGCATCCCTGCGGCCTTGGCCTTGATGTCCCACAGCGCCACGTCGACCGCCGCGATGGCCGCCATGGTTACCGGCCCCCGCCGCCAGTACGCCGAGCGGTACAGGAACTGCCAGGTGTCCTCGATGCGGTGCGGGTCCCGCCCGATCAACAGCGCGGCGACGTGGTCGCGCAGGTACGAGGCGACGGCCAGCTCGCGTCCGTTGAGCGTGCCGTCACCGAGTCCGGTGATGCCCTCGTCGGTGGTGATCTTCAGGGTGACGAAGTTGCGGTCCGGACTCGAGACGATCACGTCCGCTGCGACGATCTTCACGGGGTGCCTTTCTTCGGTTCGTGGTGCGGGGACGGCTAGCGCAGGACGCTGCCCGTCTCGTGGCCGTCGAGTAGGGACAGTTCGGCGCGGCGCGGCAGGCCCTCGCAGTCGCCCCGGGTGGAGACCGCGAAGGCGCCGAGGGTGGCCGCCCGACGCAGCCGACCGGCCAGGTCGAGCCCGTCGAACCAGCCGGACAGGTAACCCGCGGTGAACGCGTCCCCGGCGCCGACGGGGTCGACGGCGGTCACGGTCAGGGTGCCGACGTCCTCGACCCCGTCCGGGGTGTACGCCCGGGCGCCGTCCGCGCCCAGCTTGACCAGGACGGTCTCCACGCCCCGCCGGAACAGCTCCGCCACGACAGTGGATTCGTCGGCCCCCGGGTCGCCGACGAGGTCGAGCTCGTCGGCGGAGGCGATGACGACGGCGGCGTACCCGGCCAGCGGGGTGAGCACCTCGCGGGCTCGCTCCCGGGACCAGAGCCGGCCGCGGTAGTTGACGTCGAGGCAGACCGGAATCCCGGCCGCGGCGGCGGCCTCGGCCGCCCACCGGGTGGCCTCCCGGGCGCTGTCGGACAGCGCCGGGGTGATCCCGGTCAGGTGCAGCATCCGGGCGCCGGCGGCCAGCGGAGCCCGCAGGTCGTCGACGCGCAGCGCGGACCCGGCCGACCCGGACCGGTAGTACTGCACCCGGGTCAGGTCGGCGCTGCGCTGTTCCAGGAACATCAGGCCGGTCGACCGGTCGGCGTCCCGCGCGACGGCGTCCACACCGACGCCCTCGGCGCGCAACTGCCGCAGCGTGTACTCGCCGAACTCGTCGGTGCTCACCCGGCCGACCCAGCTGGCGCGGTGGCCCAGCCGGGCCACCCCCACCGCCACGTTGGACTCGGCGCCGGCCAGGTGCATGCTCAGCGACCCCCCGGTGGCGAGCGGGCCGGCCGAGCGCAGCGACACCATCGCCTCGCCGAAGGTGAGCAGGTCCGGTGCGGTCATCAGCGCGCCGACCCGTTCACCGCGGCGACGTAGGTGCGGGCCCGCTCCCGCAGGGCGGCCAGGTCGCCGCCGGAGGCGGCGTCGCCGACCAGCGGCCCGCCGACGCCGACCGCGATCGCGCCGGCCTTCAGGTAGCCGGGCACGTCGTCGAGGCCCACGCCGCCGACCGCGACGAACGGGATGTCCGGGAACGGGTCGCGCACCGCCTTCAGGTACGCCACGCCCCCGACCGACACCGGGAAGAGCTTGACCGCCGACGCGCCCATCTGCATCGCGGTGTACGCCTCGGTCGGGGTGAACGCCCCGGCCGCGACCGGGATGCCCCGGCGGGCGGCCTCGGCGATCGACTCGACCACGGCCGGCGTCACCACGAACTGCGCGCCGGCGGCGGCGACGTCGGCGACGTCGGCGGCGGTGAGCACCGTGCCGGCGCCGACCAGGGAGCCGGCGGGCGCGGCCGCGCGCAGCGCCTCGACGGCCCGCACCGCGTCCGGCGTGGTGAGGGCCACCTCGACGATGCGTACGCCCTCTTCCAGCAGGGCGGTGCCGGCGGCGATCGCGCTGGCGGTGTCGGTGCCGCGGATGACCGCGAGGATGCGGGCGGCGGTGAGTTCGGCGGTGAGGTTGACAGTCATGTGATCACCATTCCGCATAGGAGCCGTCGCGGTGTCGCCAGGTGGGGCTGCGCCAGGCGTGGCCGCGCTTGTCCGCCGTCCGCACCGCGTGTTCGTCGATCTCGATGCCCAGGCCGGGCGCCGTGAGCCGTTCCACGTACCCGTCGACGAAGGTCAGCGGGGTCTTGTCGAGGCAGTAGTCGAGCACCTCGGCGCCGAGGTTGTAGTGGATGCCGATGCTCTGTTCCTGGATCAGGTAGTTCGGCGTGGCGAAGCCGACCTGCAGGCAGGCCGCCAGCGCGATTGGCCCGAGCGGGCAGTGCGGGGCGAGCTGCGCGTCGTACACCTCGGCCAGCGCGGCGATCTTGCGGACCTCGGTGATGCCGCCGGCGTGCGACAGATCCGGCTGGGCGACCGCGATGCCGGCCTGCAGCACCGGCAGGAACTCCTGCCGGTTGTAGAGCCGCTCGCCGGTCGACACCGGCGTGGTGGTGGCCCGGACGAACTCGCCGATCAGGTGCGAGTTCTCCGGGACCACCGGCTCCTCGAGGAAGAACGGCCGGAAGGGTTCGAGCAGCGGAGCGACCCGGCGGGCGGTGGCGAGGGTGAACCGGCCGTGGAAGTCGACCGCCACGTCGCGCTCGTCGCCGAGCACCTCGCGGGCGGCGGCCACCCGCCGGACCACACCGTCGAGTTCGGCGACCGAGGCGACCGGGCTCATCCGGCCCGAGGCGTTCATCTTCACCGCGGTCAGGCCCGTCTCGATGGCGGCGCTGATCTGGTCGCGGACCTCGGCGGGCTCGTCGCCGCCGACCCAGCCGTAGACCCGGATCCGGTCCCGGACCGGGCCGCCGAGCAGCTGGTGCACCGGCGCGCCGAAGTGCTTGCCGGCGATGTCCCACAGCGCCTGGTCGAGCCCGGCGACGGCGCTGGCCAGGATCGGCCCGCCCCGGTAGAACGAGCCCTTCGTCATCACCTGCCAGTGGTCCTCGATGCGCAGCGCGTCCTTGCCGATCAGCAGCTCGCTGAGCTGCTCGACGGCGGTGCGGACGGTCTCGGAGCGGCCCTCGCAGGTCGCCTCGCCCCAGCCGACGATCCCGGAGGAGGTCTCGATCCGGACGAACAGCCACCGCGGCGCGACGAGGAAGGTCTCCACCCGGGCGATCGTGGTCATGGCGTCAGCCCTTCGTGGCGCCGGCGGTGAGGCCGGAGACGATGTACTTCTGCACGAACAGGGCGATCACCATGATCGGCACGGTGACCACCGTGGCCGCCGCCATCAGGCCGCCCCAGTCGATGCTGGCGTAGCCGACGAAGTCGAAGATCGCCACCGGCAGCGTCTTGGTGTCGGCGCCGGAGAGCACCAGGGCGAACATGAAGTTGTTCCAGGAGAAGATGAAGGACAGGATGCCGGCGGTGGCGATGCCGGGCACCGACAGCGGCAGGGTGATCCGCCGGAACGCCCCGATGTGGGTCAGCCCGTCGACGAGCGCCGCCTCCTCCAGCTCGCTCGGCAGGCCGTCGAAGTAGCCCATCATGATGTAGACGATCAGGGGCAGCGACACGAACATGTGGCTGAGGATCAGCACCGTGTAGCCGCCGACCATCTGCAGGTTCGAGAAGACGTAGTACCAGGGCACCAGCAGCGAGACGCCGGGGATGACCCGTGCCATGAGCACGACGAGCGCGGACTTCTTCATGCTGAACCGGCTCATCGAGTACGCGGCGGGCACCCCGAGGATGAGCGACAGCACGGTGGCCGCGAACGCCACCCAGAGGCTGTTGCCGATGAACTGGACGTAGTTCGCCCGCTCCAGCACGGTGCTGTAGTTGTCCAGGGTGGGCGAGAAGACGAACGCCTTGCTGGTGTCGTAGATGTCGACGTTGGTCTTGAGCGACGCGGCGATCATCCAGAGCAGCGGCGCGATCAGCGAGGCCACCACGACGACGAGGGCCACCGCCCGGAAGACCTTGAACGGCCTGCTCGGCTTCATCGTTCCAGCCCCTTCTTGCGGTAGGTCAGGGCCCACATCACCCCGATGATGATCAGGAAGAAGATGATCAGGACCGTCGACGAGACGCCGTAGTCGTTGTAGTCGAAGCTCAGGCCGTAGGCGTAGACGTTGAGCGTCTCCACCTCGTGGAACGACCCGCCGCCACGGCCCTTGGTGGCGTAGAGGATGTCGAAGGTCTTCAGCGCGTCGATGCCGCGCAGCAGGATCGCGACGATCACGGTGGGCATCAGCAGCGGCAGGGTGACATGCCGGAACCGCTGCCAGGTGCTGGCGCCGTCGATCAGCGCCGCCTCCTGGGGCTCATCGGAGAGCGACGTCAGGCCGGCGAGCAGGATCAGCACGACCATCGGCGTCCACTGCCAGATGTCGATGAACATCGTCGTCGGCAGGGCCGAGCCCTGCCCGGAGAGCCAGGGCTGCGGGCCGATGCCGACCCAGCTGAGCACCTGGTTGGCCATGCCGATGTTGGGGTCGAAGATCAGTCGCCACATCATGCCGACCGCGACCGGGGTGGCCACCAGCGGCAGCAGGATCGCGACCCGGACCCACTTCTCACCGCGGAACGGCCGCCACAGCAGCAGGGCGATCGCCATGCCGAGGACGACCTCGACGAGGAGCACGACGCCGGTGAAGAGGACGGTGCGCCACACCGCCGGCCAGAACCGGTCAGTGTCGGAGAGCACGTCCAGGTAGTTCTGGAACCCGATGAACTCGCTCTCGGCGCGGACCGAGCCCTCGGCGTCGGTGAGGCTGAGATACCCGGTCCACGCCACCGGGAAGATGATCAGCACGGCGACGAACGCCATGGCGGGTGCCGCGAAGAGCCACTTGCGGTGCTGATTGGCCCAACGCGACCAGGCCGAATCCGGGGACGCCGGACGGGCCTCGGACGATCTGGTGACTGGGGTGGTGACGGTCGACATCGATGTCTCCGGGTTCTCAGGGCCAGGGTCCCGGCGCGGGGTGGCGGAGCCGGTCGGCCCCGCCACCCCGCGGACGGCTTACTTCGCCTCGTCGTCGAGGAACTTCTGGAACGCCTCGTTCGCCGCGTCCGCCGAGGCGGCCGCGTCCTTGCCGGTGATGGCGTCGACGATCGGCTGGCCGACGATCTCCCGCGCCTGGGCGACCTTCACAACCAGCGGACGGTCGTGGCCGATGCCGTTGGCGGTGCTGACCTGGGTCGCCTCGGCCAGGTCCTTCGGGTAGGTCGCGGCGCCCTCCGGGTTGGCCCAGACGGAGGCGCGGGCGCCGGGGACGCCGGCCTTCTGCTGCGCCAGCGACTGCTCCTTGCCGGCCGCCCACTGGATGAACTTCCAGGCGTTGTCCTTGTTCTTCGACGCGTCGTTCACGCCGAGCGCCCAGGACGGAATGTTGTACGGCTTCGAGCCGGCCGGGCCGGCCGGGAAGGTGGCGAAGCCGACGGTGTCGGAGACCTTCGACTTGGCCGGGTCGGTGGCGTTCTTGTAGAGCGAGTTGGCCTCGGTGTAGAAGGCCGCCTTGCCCTGGGTGAAGATCGCCATCGCCTCAGACCAGCTCATGTCGGTGCTGATGTTCTCCGGGCCGTGCTCGCGCAGCAGCCCGCCGTAGTAGGCGTACGCCTGCTTGGCCTGCTCGGTGTTGACCGAGGCCTTGCCGCTGGCGTCGACGAAGTCACCGCCGAAGCTGTACAGGAAGCTGGAGAACTGGGTGACCGCGGCGGCCTTGCCGGTACGGGCCACGAAGCCGGCGACCCCCGGGTTGTCGGCCTCGACCTTCGCCGCCTGCGCCTTGAGCTCGTCGAGGGTCTTCGGCGGGGCGGTGAAGCCGGACTTCTCCAGCAGGTCCTTGCGGTAGTAGAGGACCTCCTGCTCGGTGATGATCGGTACGCCGACCACCTTGTCCTCGTACGAGGTGGCCTGCACCGGGCCGGCCTGGAAGTCGCTGAACTCGAACGCGCCGTCCGACTTGGCCTTGTCGGTCAGGTCGGCGAGGTACTTGTTCTTGGCGAACAGCTTCCCCTCCTGCAGCGGCCGGTACATCATCACGTCCAGGTCGCTGGACCCGGCGTTCAGCTTGACGTTGTACTGGTCGGAGAGCTGGTCCTCGCCGAGCTGGGTCACCTCGACCTTGAGGCCGGTCTGCTTCTCGAACTCCGGCAGGGCCTTCTTGATGTTCTCGGTCCAGACGTGGTTCACCAGCGTCACGCGCAGGGTGTTCGACCCGCTGCCGCCGTCGTCGCCGCCGCCGCAGGCGGCCAGACCCATGGCGGCGACCACGGCCAGAGAAGTGCCGATTATCGATCGACGTCGCACGCTTGTCTCTCCTTCTGTCCCGGTCGCTGCCCGGAGTGGGCGCTACCTCGGTGTTTACATCCGCTTAACGTCGGGATGCTAGGCCGAAAAAGCGGATTTATTCAAGAGGTTGATCTAACTGATATGATCCGTGGCGTGGAACGGTACTCCTCCGGGGGCGCAGCCGCCCAGAACGCCCCTGCTGAGGCCGGGCTGCACGCACGTGTCCTCGACCACCTCGGCACGGCCATCTGCGGCGGCGACCCGGCCCCCGGGGCGGTCCTCAACATCGACGAGCTGGTCGAGCGCTACGCGGTGTCCCGCTCGGTGATCCGCGAGGTGCTCCGGGTCCTCGCCTCGATCGGGTTCATCGAGACCCGCCGTCGGGTCGGGGTGATGATTCGCCCGGCGCACGACTGGAACGTCTTCGACCCGCAGGTGATTCGCTGGCGGCTCGCCTCAGCCGGCCGGATCACCCAGCTCCGGTCGATCACCGAGCTGCGCACCGCCGTCGAGCCGCACGCCGCCTGGCTGGCCGCCAACCGGGCCGGTCACGACGAGGCGAGCGATCTCGTCGGGCTCGCGGCGAAGATGTGGGCCGCCGGCAAGGCCGGCGACGAGGAGCGGTTCCTGCGCCTCGACATCGAATTCCACCGCCAGGTCCTGGTTGCGTCCGGCAACGAGATGTTCGTCCGGTTGCAGGACCTGATCGCGGAGGTGCTCACCGGCCGGCACAAGCACCACCTCATGCCGCACCACCCCAGCGACGAGGCCCTCCAGCTGCACGCCGACGTCGCCCAGGCGATCCAGCGGCACGACGGCGAGCGCGCCCGGCAGGCGATGGTGCAGCTCATGGAGCAGGCGTTCGACGAGATGAAGTCGATCTGGGAGCAGAGCGCCGAGCCGGACGGAGCCTGACCCCCCACCGCCTCCGCGCGTCCTTCCCCGAAGTCCCCCCGCCCGGCGTATGCTGGTGGCGGCGCCGTCCCGCGCCCCACCTCCTTTCCGGTGCTCACGCCGCCGGCGTCGCGGAGGCAAAGGGAACCAGGTGTTCTCGGGATGCCGTGCCACATGCCTTCTCCGGCGCGGTCGACGGGAGCGTGAGTCCCTGCGGCCGTGCCGTTGACAGGGAGCATGTGATGACGCATCAGCGCACCTTCAAGTCCCGGGTCCGCACCCGGATGGCCAAGACCGGCGAGAGCTACACCACCGCCCGCCGGCAGCTGCTCGCCCGCGCCCAGACCACCGCGACCGAGCCCGACACCGCAGCTGAGCCGACCGCACCCGCCGAGCCCGTCGCCCCGACCGGGTCGGCCGCCGGCCCGGCCGGCCAGCCGCCGGCGGCGGCCCCCGCCCCGACCGCCGGGGGCACCGCGGAGCAGACCGAGCGGATCTCCGACGCGCTGCTCGGCGAACGCACCGGCCGCGGCTGGGCGCAGTGGTTCGCCCTGCTCGACGACTGGGGCGGCACCGGGCGTACGCACACCGAGATCGCCCGCTGGCTGGTGACCACCCACGAGGTGCCCGGCTGGTGGGCGCAGACGATCACCGTCGGGTACGAGCAGGCACGCGGCCTGCGGGCCCCCGGCCAGCGGCGCGGCGGCGGGTTCTCGGCCAACGGCTCGCGCACCGTCGCGGTGCCGGTGCGGCGGCTCTTCGACGCCTTCGCCGACGACACGCTGCGCCGACGGTGGCTGCCCGACGGGGTCTCGGTCCGTACCGCCACCGCGCCGAAGACGTTCCGCGCGGACTGGGCGGACGGGTCGACCCGGATCGTGGTCGGCTTCGCCGCGGTGGGCGAGTCGAAGTCCCGGGTGGCGGTGCAGCACGAGAAGCTCGCCGGCGCGGAGGAGGCGGCGCGGTTGAAAGCGTACTGGCGGGAGCGGCTGGCCGCGCTGAAGCAGCTCCTCGAATCGGACGGAGACCCGCGATGACGACGACCTTCATCAACCTGCCGGTCCGCGACCTGACCACCTCCACCGAGTTCTTCCGGATCCTCGGCTTCACCGCCGGCGACCTGTCGCCGGACGGCGCCAGCATCCAGCTCGCCCTCACCGACACGACGCAGCTGATGCTGCACACCACGAGCACCTTCGCCGGATACACCGGCGTCGGCGTCCCGGACACGGCGACCGCCCGGGAGGTGATCGTCGGCCTCGCCCTGGACAGCCGGGAGGAGGTCGACGACCTGATCGGCCGCGTCATGGCGGCCGGCGCCGAGCCGCTCGCCGAGACGCAGGAGCAGGGCGGGCTCTACATGCGCGGCTTCCGCGACCTCGACGGCCACCAGTGGTCGTTCCTGCACGTCACCGGCTGACCGGGCGGATCCGGCGGCGGTCCACCGACCGCCGCCGGGCCGGGCCGTGGCGGGAAGATCCGCACCCCGGCGCGTCCGTCGGGAAGATCGACCAGAATGGCCCCATGGCCCAGAAGATGACCGACGAACAGTGGCGGGCGTTCGTCAGCCACGGCACCCGGACGGGCAAGCTCGCCACCGTACGGGCTGACGGCTCTCCCCACGTGGCACCGGTCTGGTTCGTGCTGGACCGCGACGATCTCGTCTTCAACACCGGAGCGACCAGCGTCAAGGGGCGCAACCTGCGGCGCGATCCGCGGGCGGCGCTGACGGTCGACGAGGAGCACCCGCCGTACGCCTTCGTCTCCGTACGCGGGCGGGTCACCGTGAGCGAGGACGTCGACGAGATGCTTCCCTGGTCGATCCGGATCGCCGCCCGCTACATGCGCGGCGACCGCGCCGAGGAGTACGGCCGACGCAACGCCGTGGCCGGGGAGCTGCTGGTGCGGCTCCGGGTGGAGCAGGTGGTGGCGTTCACCGGCGTCGCGGACTGACCCGTCGCCGGCGTCGCCGCCGTGACCGGCCCTCGGCCGAGGGCCGGTCACGCCTCTCCGCCGAAGACCGGTCGGCCGTCACCCGAAGGCGACGGCCGCCAACCAGCGGTCGAGCAGCTCACCGTCGCCGAGGACCTCGACGCCGCCACCGCGGGGTGACCGGCGCCGGTAGACGATCAGCAGCAGTTCGGTGAGCGGGCCACGGACCGCGACGGCGGCCTTCTCGTGGGCGCGGCGCCAGGCGATGACGTCGCCGGTGAGGTCGACCAGCCACTCGGCGGCGGGCGCGGCATCGGTGGCGTGCAGGTGCACGGTGCGGCCGGGGCCGAGCAGCTCCCGCCGCTGCGGATAGAAGTCGAACATCACCGGCAGCGAGCCGAGCTCCAGCCACTCGTCGACGGCGTCGACCGCCACCGCCTCGCCGGCGGTGAACGGCAGGCCCAGCGCCAGGGCCGCGTCCGCCCGGTGCAGCAGGGTCTCGTGGCAGAACCGCCGGGCGTAGAAGGACGCCGACACCGTGCCCGGGACCGGCGTCCACACCCGGGCCTGCGGCCCGGCCGCGCGCAGGGTGTCGGCCAGCTGGGTCGCGCCCTCGGCCAGCCAGGGACCGAGCACGGCCGAATCCTCGTCGGTGTAGCCGGCGAGGTCGCGCAGGGCGTCGTCGGGCAGCGGACCGGCCGCGCGGGTGCGGACGATCTCCTCGGCCCAACGGTGACCGTGGCCGAGGTGCCGCGCCAGTTGCCCGACCGTCCAGCCGGGACAGGACGGCACCGGCGCGCGCAGGTCGGCGCCGGCCAGGTGCGATCGCAGCAGGTCGGTCTGGGTCACGATCTCGTCGGCCCAGCTGTCGTACGTCGACGTCACCCGGCCACCCTAGGCCGCACCACCGACGTCGTCGGCGCTCACCGGCTGGCGCGTCGCCCGCCGGGCCCCTCGTCGCCGGCCCCGGCCGGCCGCCAGCGGCAGCGCGACGAGCAGGTACGCCGCTGCGGCCACCGCGAAGGCCACCCCGTTTCCGGCGGCCGTGGCGACCAGGCCGTAGCCGGCGTAGACCACGATGATCGTCAGGTCCGTGCCCATTCCGGCCAGCGAGGTGACGGTGGCCCGGCCGGGTCCGGTGATCCGGGCCTGCAACCGCGCCTCGGCCAGCACGCTGGCCAGTTGGAAGCCGCAGAACGCCAGCCCGACCAGGACGAAGCCGACCGGCCGGCCGAGCAGCGCCCCGACGGCCAGGGCCAGGGCGGCCAGCACCAGCAGGGCGGCGTAGCCGCGCCGGGTGAGCCGCTCCCCCGCCGGGGCGAACAGCCCGCCGACGCTCACCCCGACCCAGGTCAGCAGGAGCAGCAGCGGCACGGTCTCGGCGGCGACGCCGGTGTCCCGGGCCAGCAGCGGGGTGTACTCGTCCAGCGCGCCCCACACCGCGGTGACCGCGGCGACCAGCAGCACCGCCGCGCGGACCGCCGGATCGGCGTGCGCCTCGGCCAGCCCGGCGCGCAGGCTGGCCCACCAGCCGAGGTCGGCCTCCTCCGGCTCGGGCGCGCCGGCCGGGTCGGCGGGGCCGGTCGCGGCGGCGCGGTGTTCCGGGAACCGGGTGGCGACGGCGGCGGCGAGCAGGCAGGCCAGCACGCTGGCCGCGCCGACCGCCGGATAGCCGCCGGCGGCGAGCACCGGGGCGGCCAGCACGATCGAGGCGAGCACGGCGAGCGTCTCGGCCGTCCGTGCCCGGCCGATGATCCGGGCGTACCGGCCGGCCGCGCCGCAGCGGTCGAGTTCGGTGAAGATCAACGCCTCCAGCGCCCCGGAGGCCAGGGCACCGCCGGCGCCCCAGAGCACGAAGCCGACGGCGAAGGCCGGATAGGACGGGACCAGTACCCAGAGGGCGAAGGCGGCCGCGCTGACCAGCGGCGCGAGGCAGAGCAGCAGCCGCCGGGAGACCGCGTCGGCCCAGGCGCCGGAGGGCACCTCCAGCAGGATGCTGCTGGCCGACCAGATCACGAACAGCGAGCTGATCTGCCAGACGGAGAGGCCGGTGTCACTGAACAGCAGCGCGTACACCGGGTAGAGCAGGACGAGTTCACTGAGGAACGCGTACCCGTAGAGGGTGGCCGCCAGCCGGCGGACACGCGGGTCGGGCACGCGTGCGGAGATGGGAGTCATGAGGCCTTCCCGGAGGGACGAAACGGACGCCGGACGTACGGCGACCGCGGCGGCCCACGGCAGCGACCTCTAGCAGTGCATCAACATCGCCACGTCATGCGGCGATGGTAGACGGGCCGACCCGGCTCGGTCACGCCCTTCCCCGGACACGCGCCGGGGTGGGGCCCGGCGGACCCCACCCCGGGCGGCGGTGTGTCAGCGCCGGTCGCGGTCCACCGGCGGGATGACCATCGTGGCCTCGGCGTCGTCGCCGCTCGGCTGCGCCGGGATGGTGGCGCCACGCGGAGTGGGCTGGGTCGCGTCCGGGTCGGTGTGCACCGGCGCGGCCGGGCCGGGCTGGCCGGACGCGGCGGGCACCACCTGGGTGGCCTCCGGGTCGGCGCCGACCACCTGGGTCGGCTCCGCGCCGGTGCCCGCCCCGGCCAGCCCGGCCTCGGTGTCGCGGCGGCCGGCCTGGTACGCGCGGGCGTGCGTGGCGATGAGCTGGGACTCCTGCTCGGCCCGGGCGAGCCAGGACTCCCACCGGCTCTGCATCGGCCGGACCAGCCCGCCGCCGACGCCGACGACGAGGATGCCGCCGGCGGTGGCCAGCACGGCGATCAGCACCGGGGTGGTCACCGCGGTGGCCACGCCGATCTGGTTGAGCGCGGCGATGACGCCCAGGCCGAGGATGAACACCGAGGCGATGGTGGCCAGGATCCGGCCGTACGACAGGCCGCCGAGGGCACCGCTGATGATGTCCTTGACCGCGTTGGCGATCGCCGCGGCGACCACCACGATGACGATCGCGACGAAGGCGCGGGGCAGCCACGCGATGACCCCGGCGATCAGGTCCGAGATGGGGTTGGGGCCCCAGATGCCGAACGCGAGCTGCAGGGTCACCAGCAGCACCGCGTAGTAGGCGAGCTTGGCGACTATGTCGCTGGCGTCGTACCGGGACCGGGCCAACGCCCGCCGGATGCCGCCGCGCTCGACGGCCCGGTCGAAACCGATCCGTTCGAGCACCTTGTCCACGATCTTCAGCACCGCCTTGGCGATCAGCCAGCCGACCACCAGGATGGCCAGGAAGGCGACCGCCTTGGGCAGAAAGAGCAGCACCGAGCGGAGGGTGTCTCCCACCGCGTCACCGAAGTTGTCTCGCATCGGAAATCCTCCACATGGGGCACCGGTTCGTCCGGGCCGACCTACCCCGTGGGGATCCGCCGGAAACCCGGACCCGCCAGCACCGCGGGCGGGAGGTCAGCCGCGGCAGTCGTATGCCACCTCGGTCTGCGCCTGCAGCGGGGCCGGGGAGATGATGTTGACGGTGGCGGTCTGCCGGGTGCTGCCGACCCCGCTGAACGTCCATTCCAGGGTCAGGTCGACGCTGCGCTGCCCCCGGCCGACCCGCTCGGTCAGCATGCTGCTCGGCGGGCTGCCGGAGCGCAGCCACTGGTACTCGACGACCCCGCGCCGGCCGTTGGTGCGCACGGTCGCGACCACCTCGACGGTGACGTCGCACCGGTCGCCGGCCGGCTCGGGCACCGCGACCGTCACCCCGCTGATCTCCAGCGGGCTGATCCGCTGCCACAGGTACACCCCGACGGCGGCGAGCAGCGCCACGGTGAGCAGGGCGGAGAGCACCGAGGTGACCGTCCGCCAGACCGACCGCCGGCGCGGCGGGGGCGTCGGCCAGGCCGGCGCGGCCGGGGGCGTCGCCGGGACGCCCGGCCCGAACCGCACCTCCGCGCCGCGCGGCGCGGCCGCCCCGGAACCGGCGGCCGTGCGGTGCCCGCCGCCGGCCGCGGTGTGCGCGCCGTAGACCGTGCCCGTCCCGGCCGCGGTGGTACGCCCGGCGTCGGGCGCGGCTGCCGTCGACGTCGGATCGGCCGCGCGGCCGGTCGGCCGCCCCGGCACCGGCCACGTCGTCATTTCGGCGGTCGGCGGCCCGGTCGGCACGGTCGCGCCGGATCCCACGGTCCCGCTGTCCGCCGCCAGGTGGGCCGTCGGTTCGGCCGCGCCCACCGTCGGGCCTGCCCCGCCCAGCTCCGCTGTCGGCTGCGCTCCACCCAGCTGGACCGTCAACTCCCATGCGCCAGGGTGCACCGTCGGCTCGGCGGTCCCGAGCTGCGCCGCCGGCTGCGCTCCACCCAGCTGGACCGTCAGCTCCCCCGCGCCGAGGTGCACCGTGGACTCCCCCGCGCCGAGCTGGACCGTCGGCTGCGGCGGACCCCACTGGACGGTCGGCTCGACCGGATCCGGGCGGGGCGTGGGCTGGGCGGGGGTGAGCCGCGCGGTGGGCTCGGCCGGGCGCGGGGGCGGGCCGGGCCGGCCCGTCGCGTCGTCGTGCAGGGCGCGGGTGGGCACCGCCTCGGTCGGGTCGTTCGGCTGGGTCACGGCATGGCCGCCCTCGTCGTGCTCGGCGCGGCGGTGGGCGCCGCCGCCCTCGCGCACACCGCGACCGTCTCCGACCGGCTGGCGGACCGGATCGCCCCGGCCCGTACGGCAGTGGGGCAGCTCGACAACGAGCTGGCGAGCCAGGGGGCGGCCGTGCACGCGTACGCCCTCGCCGGCGAGGAGCGCCTCCTCGCCCCGTACCGGCAGAGCGTGGCGGCCGAACGCGCGACCACGCTGCGGCTACGCGGCCTGCTCGCCGACGAGCCGGCGGCGCTGCGCGACCTGGAGCGGGCCGGCGGACTCGCCGACCGGTGGCGCGCCGAGGTCGCCGAGCAGCTGATCCGGGACCGGCAGACCGGCGCGACCCCGGCGGAGCTGGCGGCGGTGGCGACCCGCGGTTCGGCCGCCTTCGACACGGCCCGGGCGGAGCTGACCGGCCTGGAGGGACGGCTGGACCGGATCCGCGACGCCGGCCGGGCGGACCTCGACCGGGCCCGCGCCCTGCGGGACCTCACCTTCGTGGCGATCCTCGCCGCGCTGCTGCTGGCCAGCGTCGTCAGCTCGGTGCTGGTGCGGATGACGGTGCTGCGGCCGCTGGAACGGCTGGGCGTCTCGGTACGGCAGGTGGCCGGCGGCGACTTCGGCCACCGGCTGCGCCCGCAGGGGCCCGCCGACATCGCCCGGCTCACCGACGACGTGGAGACGATGCGGCAGCGGATGGTGGACGCGCTGGAGCGCAGCCAGCACGACCGGGACGCCCTGGAACAGCAGGCGGCCGAGCTGCGCCGGTCCAACGAGGACCTGGAGCAGTTCGCCTACGTCGCCTCGCACGACCTGCAGGAGCCGCTGCGCAAGGTGGCCTCGTTCTGCCAGATGCTGCACCGCCGCTACGCCAGCCAGTTGGACGACCGGGCCCAGCAGTACATCGGGTTCGCGGTCGACGGGGCCACCCGGATGCAGGAGCTGATCAACGACCTGCTGACGTTCTCCCGGATCGGCCGGGTCTACGGCGACCTGCGCGAGGTGGACCTGGCTGAGGTGTTCGGGCAGGCGGAGGCGAACCTGTCCCACGCGGTCGAGGAGGCCGGCGCGGAGATCACCCGCGACCCGCTGCCCACCGTGCAGGGCGACCCGACGCTGCTGACCATGCTGTGGCAGAACCTGCTCGGCAACGCGGTCAAGTTCCGCAGCCCGGACCGGGCGCCGCGGATCCGGGTGACGGTGACCGACACCCCGGACGGCTGGTCGTTCACGGTCGAGGACAACGGCATCGGCATCGACCCCCGGTACGCCGAGAAGATCTTCGTCATCTTCCAGCGGCTGCACCCGCGCGGCTCGTACCCGGGCACTGGGATCGGCCTGGCGGTCTGCAAGAAGATCGTGGAGTACCACGGCGGCACGCTGAGCCTGGACGAGACGTACACCGGCGGCGCGCGGTTCCGGTTCACGCTGCCCCGCCCGCCGGCGCCCGCCGTGCCGGAGCAGGCGGGCGAGCCTGCGGCGGAGGAGTCCGTGGTCCCGGCCTGAGTGGCGCGGCCGGGACTGCACCCCCGGTCCACCTCGATCAGCCAGGGGGCGAACCCCCGTCGGGCTCGGCGGCCGCCGCGACGGTCCCGGTGACCGGCCCGAGATCCGGCACACCCGGCCCGCTCCGCTCCGGCCCGGTACGGCTGAACTGGTCGAAGAAGCGCAGCAGCTCGACCGGGAACGGCATCACCAGGGTGCTGTTCTTCTCCGCCGCCACGTCCACCACCGTCTGCAGCAGGCGTAGCTGGTACGCCCCGGGCGTGGCCGCCATCGCCCGGGAGGCGTCGGCGAGCCGCCGGGACGCCTGGAACTCGCCGTCGGCGGCGATCACCCGGGCTCGGCGCTCCCGCTCCGCCTCGGCCTGGCGGGACATCGACCGCTTCATCCCCTCGGGCAGCGCCACGTCCTTGACCTCGACCCGCTCGATCAGCAGCCCCCACGGCTTCTCCGTCGGCGCGTCGATGACCGCCTTCAGCTCGGCGTTGACCCGTTCCCGGTCGCCGAGCACCGTGTCCAGGTCGGCCTTGCCGATCACCGACCGCAGCGCGGTCTGCGCCACCTGGAGCACCGCCGACGGGTAGTCGTGCACGTTGACCAGCGCCTTCACCGGGTCGACCACCCGGTAGTAGACGACCGCGTCGACGGTGAGCGTCACGTTGTCCCGGGTGATGGCGCCCTGCGGCGGCACGCCCATCACCACGGTCTGCATGCTCACCCGCACCATCCGGTCGGCGACCGGCACGATCAGCTGCAGGCCCGGCTGCCGGACCCGGTCGAGCACCCGGCCGAACCGGAAGACGATGCCGCGCTGGTACTGCTGCACCAGCCGGACACTCAGCGTCCCGAGCAGCGCCAGCAGCGCGAGCACGATCACCACGCCGACCACGGTGGCCTCCATGGCACCTCCGATCCCGGCGGCCACGGCCGCCGCCCGCGACGCCGGATACCCGTTGCGCCGGCGGACACGCCTGCCCGCCGTCACGGGGCGGCACGGATCGACTTCGGTTGGTAACGTGACGCGGGCTCGCACCGGCGGAACGGGGGGCTCCGGCGTGTGGAGGGATGAGGCGGCGCTGGACGCCGTACGACGACGGGTCGACGACTGGGAGTCCGCCATCGCCGACCGGGCGGCGCGCACCGCCGCGCTGACCCGGGAACTGACGACGCTCACCGTGACCGCGCGCAGCGCCGACGGTGCCGTCGCGGCGACCGTCGACGCCGCAGGCGCCCTGGTCGACCTGCGGCTCGACGAACGGGTGCGCGGGCAGTCGGCCGCGCGGACCGCCGAGCAGGTGCTGGCGACCGCCCGCGCGGCGCAGGCGGAACTGGTCCGCTGGGCGGTCGCGGCGGCGGAGGCGGCGCTCGGCGTGGACGACCCGACCGCGCGCTGTCGTCGAGTCGTACGCCCGCCGGCTGCGCCGGCCCGACGACGGAGGCGCTGGTGCCACCCGGTGAGGGCGTCCGGGTCCGGCCGGAGGATCTCGACGTGCACGCCGGGCATCTCGACGCCGTCGCCGACGCGGTCGACCTCGCTGCGGGGGCCGGTCGGTCCGGGCGGCTCGGCGGCGACGCGTACGGCCAACTCTGCGCGCTGATGCCGGTGCTGCTCGACCAGGTGCAACAGGTGCTGGTCGACGGCGTCGACGGCGCCGCCGGCTCGGTGCGGCACACCGCCGGGCGGTTGCGGACCGCCGCCGACCGTTACCGGGGCGCCGACGCCCACGCACAGGCCGCGCTGGACAGGCTGCGCGGGCGGCGGTGACCGGCAACCCGCTCGTCGCCACGCCCGTCGACACCACCAGCCCGTGGAGCGGGGTGTGGATCGCCGAGGACATCGAGCTGATCGGGCAGGGCATCCGCGACGGCAACTGGATCGACGGCAGCCTCGGCGTGGTCGGCGCCGGCCTCGACGCGCTGGCCTTCGTCTCCGACCCGGTGGGCTCGCTGCTGCAGTACGGCATCGCCTGGATCATCGAACACGTCCGCCCGCTGACCGAGGCGCTCGACTGGCTGGCCGGTGACCCGGCGCAGATCGCCGCCCACGCGCAGACCTGGCGCAACGTCGCCGGGTCGCTGCGTACCGAGGCGGAGGCGCTCACCCGGGCGGTCCGGCTGGACCTCGCCGAGTGGGGCGGGGCCGCCGGCGCCGCGTACCGGTCGTGGGCGGCCGAACAGCAGGGCGCGCTCGTCGGCCTGAGCCGGGCCGCCGACACCATGGCCGCGCTCACCGAGGGCGCCGGCTGCCTGATCGCCGCCGTGCGGCTCATGGTCCGCGACGCCATCGCGCTCTGCGTCTCCCGCCTCATCGTGTACGCGGCCGAGGAGGCCCTCAGTCTCGGGCTGGCCACTCCCCTCGTGGTGGAACAGGTCGTCACGACGGTGGCCGCGTTCGCGGCGAGGATCGCCCGGTGGCTGCGCGGGCTGCTGGCCAGCCTCCGGCGGTTGATCCCCGAGGCGCGCCGCCTCACCGAACTGATCGACCTCCTGAGACGACACCTTCAACGACACGGCAGGCCGAAGGATCCCGAGCCGTCATCGGGCGGGCAGGGCCCTCACGTTCCTCATGGTCCGGACACACCGGACTTCAGTCATCCGGAGATCGATTCTCGGAAGATCACCGACTATGCGATGAACCCCGATCACCCGGTCGGAAGGAACAAGTACCGAGTGATCAATTCGGCTACCGGATTGAATGTCGGCGATGCGAGCCTCATCGAAAGCCAGATCCGGAACGGCGTCCGTGACGGCACGCCGATGCCGGGCAAGGCCGATCAGTACGGACAGCGATGGTCTGTCGACCTCCCGCTGACGGGGCCCAAGGGCACTATCATCGTCCGAACCGCCTGGCTGCTCGAAGAGGCTTCGGCCACGCCTCGACTCGTCACCATCTCGTTCCCGTGAGGATCTCAACGTGGACCTGTACGACCTTGTCGAGCTGACGACCGACCTGCCCGACGAGCGGATTCCCGCGGGGTCGGTCGGCACGATCGTGCACGTCTTCCAGCGGCCGGAACTCGCCTATGAGGTGGAGTTCGCCGACGACGACGGCAGGACGCTCGCGACGGTCGCGCTGACGCCGGACAAGCTCCGGCCATCTCGTTAGCCTCACCGCGCCCGCGGCCTCGTCGCGGAATCCCGGGAGCCGGGCGCGGGCCAGCCGATCGGGATTGGACCGGTTGGTCCGCCGGTCGGCGTCCCTACGATGGCGGCCCACGGTCCAGAGTCACCCGGAGGACGCCATGGTGGAGCACATCGCCGACCTGCCCACGCCGCTGCTGGCCGACGCCTGCGTACGGCTGGACGTGCCGCTGCGGGCGGCGCCCGTGGGTGTCCGGCCGGTCGTGTCGGGCCAGCGGGTGGCCGGCCGGGTGCTGCCGGTACGGCACCACGGCAGCGTGGACGTGTTCCTGGAGGCGTACGGCTCCGCCGCGCCGGGCGACGTGCTGGTGATCGACAACGGCGGCCGGACGGACGAGGCGTGCGTCGGTGACCTGGCGGTGCTGGAGGCCGCGGCGGCCGGGGTCGCCGGCCTGGTGGTGTGGGGGTTGCACCGGGACACCGCGGAGCTGGTGGAGATCGGCCTGCCGGTGTTCAGCTACGGCAGCTGCCCGCTCGGGCCGACCCGGCTGGACGGTCGCGACCCGGAGACGTTGACCAGCGCGCGGATCGGCCCCCACCTGGTCACCGTCGACGACCTGGTCTGCGCCGACGACGACGGGGTGCTCTTCCTGCCCGCCGCCCATGCCGGGGAGATCGCGGCGACCGCGACGAGGATCCGGCGGACCGAACGGACCCAGGCCGCCCGGATCCGCGCCGGTGAGACGCTGCGCCAGCAGACCGCGTTCGACGAGTACCTGGCCCGGCGCGACGAGGATCCCTCCTACACGTTCCGGCGACACCTGCGCCGGATCGGCGGCGCGATCGAGGAGTGAGGCGCGTGGCCGGCGTAGGGCCGATGGGCCGAGGCGCCCCGGGCGTCGTCGATCCAGGGCGGACGGTGCTGGCGGCACCGGCGGCGATTGACCCCTAGCGCGGGCCTGAGTCTTGGCAATATCCTCCACACGACGCGCGGCCTCTGGAGCTACTTTTCACCCGCTCCGCCCTTCCCCCGTCGGCCGCAGAGGAGATGCCATGCACGTCGACCATTCCGAACTGGACCGTCGCACCCTGTTGCGGGCCGGTCTCGGCGCCGCCACGGTCGCGGTCGTCGGGAGCGAACTCGCCTTCCCGGCGGCCGCGCAGGCCGACCCGGGCGCGGACCTGGACTGGATCTACAGCTGCGACGAGTGGGGGGCGCGCCCGCCGGCCGACCCGCTGTCGGTCAGCGCCATTCCCACCAACAAGATCATCGTGCACCACATGGCGTTCCCGAACGTCACCGACTACTCCGAGGCGCAGGCGATCAAGCTCGCCCGCGACTGCCAGAACCTGCACATGGACGGTAACGGCTGGTCCGACACCGGCCAGCACTTCACCATCAGCCGGGGCGGCTACGTTATGGAGGGCCGGCGCGGCAGCCTGGAGCGCCTCCAGGCCGGCGACCGGCAGATGATCTCCGCGCACTGCCCGGGCGAGAACGGCCGGGCCATCGGCATCGAGAACGAGGGCACCTACGTCACCGAGACGCCGCCGGAGGTCCTGCTCGATTCGCTGGTCAAGCTCTGCACCACGATCTGCCAGCAGTACGGCCTCAAGGCCCACGACATCTTCGGTCACTGGGACTTCCGCACCACGCTGTGCCCGGGCGCGGCGTTCTACCGGCAGTTCCCGATGTTGCGCCGGCGGGTCTTCCGGGAGCTCGGCACCGACCTCGCGGACGTGCCGGCCCGCCGCTGGCCGGACCTCTGGCGGTTCGTCGGCTCGCCGTCGGTCCGGGTGGTGCAGTACCTGCTGACCCACCGCGGCTACACCGTGCCGGTGAACAGCGTCTTCGACGCGGCGACCGTGGCGGCCGTGCAGGACTGGCAGTTCCGCAACGGCATCCCGGTCGACGTGGACGCCACTCTCACCGCCCCGACCTGGGAGACCCTGGTGCCGGAGCTGGACAAGGACGCCAGCGGCGTCCCGGTCAGCGCGGTGCAGTTCATGCTGAACTTCAAGGGGTGGACCGACGTCGCCGTCACCGGCGAGTACGACTACGCGACCAAGAAGGCGGTCAAGGACCTCCAGGCCCTGCACAACCTGCCCGAGGACGGCAAGCTCACCACCAGCACCTGGTGCGTACTCGTCGGCGGCTCGGTCCGCCAGTCCTACCGGCAGGCCTGACGACGCCGGCCCGCGGTGGGGGTGGCCGGGCCACCCCCACCGCCTCCGGGTGAGCGCTGGGCGAGTCTCGTTGTCCGGCACCGAGTCGTCTGCGACGATGGCCCCTGGTCAGGACCAAGGAGGGTGCCATGACGTCGCGACTCAATCCGTACCTCAGCTTCGCCGGCAATGCCCGCGAGGCGATGGAGTTCTACCACCAGGTCTTCGGCGGCAACCTGACGCTGAGCACCTTCGGGGAGTTCGGCACCGACGATCCGACGCTGGCCGACAAGGTGATGCACGGCATGCTGGAGACGCCGGCCGGGTACACCCTGATGGCCTCGGACACCGCCCCCGGCATGGAGCACGTACCCGGCAACAACGTCTCGGTGAGCGTCAGCGGCGACGACGCCACCGAGCTGCGCGGCTACTGGGACAAGCTCTGCGTCGGCGGCACGGTGAGCGTCCCGCTGGAGAAGCAGATGTGGGGCGACGAGTTCGGCATGTGCGTCGACCGGTTCGGCATCGGGTGGTTGGTGAACATCGGCCAGCCCCAGGGCTGACGGGCCGCGTCGGCGGCCGACAGGTGTAGCGGGGGCGGCGGCGCCGGTGGGAACGCCGGCGCGCACCGTCCGGAACCTGCACGTCCGCCCGGACCTGATCTCCTCGGCGACCGGATCGCGGCGATCCGCCGCCCCACTTCCAGGCGAGCGCCGCCCGCCGCCGCTGACCGCCCGCCGCCGGCGATCCGCAAACCGGCCGATCGGGCGTATCCGGGACGGCCGTCGTGGCGCTACCGTACGGCAGGCTTCCGCTACGCGGATCTCCGGCGAGGATAGGACCGGCGCGATGGACGTTACGGCACGCCTGCACCGACTGACCCGGCTGCTCATCGCCGCCGCCCTGGTGGCAGCCGGCCTGGGCCTGGTCGCCCCGCCCGCGCAGGCCCAACCGGGCGCCAAGATCACGGTGATGACCCGGAACCTCTACCTCGGCGGCGACCTCACCCCGTCGATGACGGCGCCCAGCCTGCCGGCGTTCCTGGCCGCGAACGCGGCCCTGCTCAGTCACGTCGACCTGGTCGACTTCCCGGCCCGGGCGAAGCTGATCGCGGCGGAGATCCGCGAGCACAAGCCCGACCTGGTCGGCCTGCAGGAGGTGGCGCTCTGGCGGACCGGTCCGTTCGGCGACCCGGCGCCCGCCACCACGGTGCGCTACGACTACCTCACGCTGCTGATGGCCGAGCTGAATGCCGACGGCCACCGCTACGACGTCGCCGTGGTGCAGGACGAGGCGGACCTGGAGGCACCGGCCGGGGCACCGCACACTGTGGACGTTCGACTCACCATGCGGGACGTCATGCTGGTCCGCCACGGCGGCCGGGTGAAGGTGACCGGGACGTCCTCGGGGAACTTCGTCGCCAACATGGTGACCCAGCTGCCGGCCACCGGCGGCAGCGTGACCAGCACGCGGGGCTGGACGGCGGTGGACGTGGTGCACGGCCGGCGCGCCTTCCGCGTGGTGAACACCCACCTGGAGGCGTTCCACCCCGGCGTCCGGGTGCTGCAGGCCGAGGAACTGCTGCGCGGCCCGCTGGCCGTCCCGGGCCGGGTGGTGCTGATCGGGGACCTCAACACCGGGCCCGAGCTGCCGGTGCCGGCGAACCGGCTCGCGTACTTCGCGCTGGTCGCCGGCGGCATGGTCGACACCTGGCCGATCCTGCACCCCGGCGACCCGGGCTACACCGCGGGTCTCGGCGACGACCTGACCGAACCGGCCGACGACGTCGAGCACCGGATCGACATGGTGCTGGTCCGCGGCCCGGTGGTGCCGGTGGCCAGCGAGGTCTTCGGCACCGACCGGCGGACGGCGGACGGCCGCTGGGCCTCCGACCACCTGGGGCACGTGGCGATGCTCGCCCTGCCGTGAACCAGCCCGCCGGGCCCTCGCGGCTCCCGGCGCAGCAGGTCAGACGCGTCGCCGTAATGCCGCGAGACTAGGATCCTTTCGTGGTCGACACAGGGCTCATCCAGGACGACGAGCGGCTGCGCCGCATCGAGGCGGTGACGGACGCAACGCTGTCCCGGCTCGACGTCGCCGACCTGTTCGACGAACTGCTCGAGCGGGTCCGGGACCTGCTGGGCGTCGACACCGCCGCGATCCTGCTGCTGGACGCGCACGCCCGGCAGCTGGTGGCCACCGCGGCCAAGGGGTTGGAGGAGGAGGTCCGGCAGGGTTTCCGGGTCTCCATCGGGCGGGGGTTCGCCGGCCGGATCGCGCTGACCCAGCGGCCCGTGGTGATCGCGGACGTCACCCCGGGCGAGGTGGTCAACCCGGTCCTCCTGCAGATCGGCCTGCGGTCCCTGCTCGGCGTGCCGATGTTCGCCCGGGGTCAGGTCGTCGGCGTGCTGCACGTGGGGACGCTGCAACCGCGCAACTTCACCGACGACGACGTGCGCCTGCTCGAACTGGTCGCCGACCGGGCCAGCCTGGCCAGCCTGGCCCGCTCCGACAACCTGGACCACAACGCCGCCCTCGCCCTGCAACGCAGCCTGCTGCCCACCAAGCTGCCGGAGGTGCCGGGGCTGGACATGGCGGCCCGGTACGTGCCCGGCCACGTCGCCGGCATCGGCGGCGACTGGTACGACGTGTTCCCGCTCCCCTCGGGCTGGCTCGGACTGGTCATCGGCGACGTGTCGGGCCACGGGCTGCAGTCCGCGGTGGTGATGGGCCGGGTCCGCAGCGCGCTGCGCGCGTACGCGCTGGTCTGCGACGAGCCGGCGGAGGCGTTGAGCCTCCTCGACCGCAAGGTCGCTCACTTCGAGGCGGGCAGCCTGACCACGGCGCTCTACGCGATGATCTCGCCGGACCGGTCGACCGTCCACCTCTCCACGGCCGGGCACCTGCTGCCCGTACTCGCCGCTCCCGGTGCGCCGGCCACGCTGGTGACGGCACACGTCGACCCCCCGCTGGGCACCGGCCGGCGGCCGCCACCCCGGCGGCAGACCACGATGCAGCTGCCGCCCGGGGCGGTGCTGGTCTGCTACACCGACGGGCTGGTGGAACGGCGCGGCGAGCTGATCGACGCCGGGGTCGAGCAGTTGATCGGCGCGGTCCGGCCCGCACCGGCCGAGGAGGTGTGCTCCACCATCATGAGCAGCTTCGGCGTCGAACGCCCCAGCGACGACATCGCCGTGCTGGCCGTCCGCCGCAACCCGACCGGAGGCTGACCCGGGCACGCCGGGCCGTTTGACCGGCCGCGATCGCGGAAAGAGTGGCGGGCATGAAGTGGGCCAGTCGAGCCGTACCCGCCGTCGCCGCCGCCGTCGCCGCCCTGGCCGCGCGGGACCTCCTGCAACGCGACCACGCGCTGCTGCGCAACTTTCCGGTGCTCGGGCGGGCCCGTTACCTGCTCGAGGCGATCGGGCCGGAGCTGCGCCAGTACATCGTGGCCGGCAACAACGAGGAGCGGCCGTTCACCCGGGATCAGCGGCGCTGGGTGTACGCGTCGGCGAAGGGGCAGAACAACTACTTCGGCTTCGGCACCGACAACGACATCGAGTTCACCCCCGGCTACCCCATCATCAAGCACCGCACGTTCGGTCGGGCCGTGCCGCCGTCCGCGCCGGCGGCCGGGCACGACGTACGGCTGCCGTGCGCCAAGGTGCTCGGCGCCGCGCGGGGCCGGGCCCGCGCCTTCCGGCCGGAGTCGGTGGTGAACATCTCCGGGATGAGCTTCGGGTCGCTGTCCGGCAACGCGGTCGAGGCGCTGAACCGGGGCGCGGCGCTGGCCGGCTGCCTGCAGAACACCGGCGAGGGAGGGCTGTCGCCGTACCACCGCAAGGGCGGTGACCTGGTCTTCCAGATCGGCACCGCGTACTTCGGCTGCCAGGACGAACACGGCCGGTTCAGCCTCGAGCGGCTCAAGGACCTGGTGGCCGGCGCGCCGGTGCGGGCACTGGAGGTGAAGCTGAGCCAGGGCGCGAAGCCCAGCCTCGGCGGGCTGCTGCCGGGGGCCAAGGTGTCGGCGGAGATCGCCGCCACCCGCGGCGTCCCCGAGGGGCAAGACTGCGTCAGCCCGTCCCGGCACGCCGAGTTCTCCGACTGCGACAGCCTGCTCGACTGGGTGGAGCTGCTGGCCGCCGAGACCGGGCTGCCGGTCGGCATCAAGTCCGCGGTGGGCGACCTCGACTTCTGGGAGGAGCTGGCCACGCTGATGCGCGACACCGGCCGGGGCGTCGACTTCGTCACCGTCGACGGTGGCGAGGGCGGCACCGGCGCAGCACCGCTGATCTTCACCGACTCGGTGTCGCTTCCCTTCCAGCAGGGATTCGCCCGGGTCTACCGGGTCTTCGCCGAGCGCGACCTGAACGAGCAGGTGGTCTTCGTCGGCGCCGGCAAGCTCGGCCTGCCCGACAACGCCGTGGTGGCCTTCGCGCTCGGCTGCGACCTGGTCAACGTCGGCCGGGAGGCGATGCTGGCCATCGGCTGCATCCAGGCGCAGAAGTGCCACACCGACACCTGCCCGACCGGCGTCGCCACCCAGAACGCCTGGCTCGCCCGGGGCCTGGATCCGGCCCTGAAGTCGGTGCGCGCGGCGAACTACGTCCGGACGTTGCGCCGGGACCTGGTGAAGGTGGCCGAGGCGTGCGGGGTGGAACACCCCGGGCTGATCTCCACCGAGGCCGTCGAGGTGCTCGACGGGCGCACCGCCTCCACCCCGCTGCGCGAGGTGTACGGGTACCGGCCGGAGTGGGGCCTGCCGTCGCCGGCGGACCAGGCGGAGATCGTCCGGCTGATGACCCCGGAGGCGCCGCAGGGCGACTCCGCCCCGCCCTCCGCCACCGCCGTCGGCTGACCGGCCGGGCGCGGAAATCCGTCGCGCCCGGCCGACACGAGCCCTATGGTGGCGCGGTGTTGATCAGACGCGAGAGCCCCGACGACGCCGCGGCCGTACGGGCGGTGCACACCGCCGCCTTCGCCAAGGCGGACCAGCCCGACGCCGTACCGGTGGAGGCGACCCTCGTCGACGCGCTGCGCGCGGACGACGGCTGGCTGCCGCCGCTGTCCCTGGTCGCGACGGACCCGGACGGACAGGTCGTCGGGCACGTGGTGTGCAGCCGCGGTCGGGTGGCCGGCGAGCCGGTGGCGCTGGGGCTCGGGCCGCTCGGGGTGCTGCCGGCCTGGCAGCGCCGCGGCGTGGGCAGCGCGTTGATGCACGCCGTGCTCGGCGCGGCGGACGCGCTCGACGAGCCGCTGGTGGTGCTGCTCGGCCACCCCGACTACTACCCCCGGTTCGGTTTCCGGCCGGCGGTGGAACTCGGCGTCACCCCGCCCGGACCGTGGGGGCCGCCCTACTTCATGGCCCGCCCGTTGAGCGCCTGGCGGCCGTCGATCCGCGGCGAGTTCCGGTACGCGGCACCGTTCGAGGATCTCTGACCTTCCGCCCGGTGACCGATTGTTGCATTCTGGTTGCCATGGGAGAGGTGCTGCCGATGCCCGGCTTCGGTGACCTGTTCGCCGACACCCGGGGCGACGACCGGACGATGCGGGTCAGCTACCACCCCGACCGGGGCGCCGTGGTGGTGTCCCTGTGGAACGGCACGGTGTGCCGGGGTTCCTTCCGGATGGCGGTCGGCGACGTGCCGAAGCTGCTGTCGCTGCTCGCCGAGATCAGCGCGGCCGCGGCGCCCCGGCCGCACCGGGGCGGCCCGGCCATCGGCGACGGCGCCCACGCGACGGCGGTGGTGCCCGCCCCGAGCCCCGCCTCCGTCGAGCAGACCGGCGAGATCGCCGGCCCGGCGCACCGCGCGGCGCTGCCGATCGTCCCGGCGCCGCGGGTCGCCTGAGCCGGGCCGCCCGGCGGCCGGCGAGCCGCCCGGTGACCGGGCGCCCACACCGAACTCGTCGATGTTCCGGCAGGTCAGTGCCGGATTCGCGGCGCCCGTGCGAACATATGTTCGTGTCGCCCGAGGCCACCATCCTGCACGCCGACCTCGACGCGTTCTACGCGTCGGTCGAGCAGCGGGACGACCCGCGCCTGCGCGGCCGGCCGGTGATCGTCGGCGGTGGGGTGGTCCTCGCCGCCAGCTACGAGGCGAAGGCCCGGGGCGTCCGCAGCGCGATGGGCGGCCGGCAGGCCCGCCGGTTGTGCCCGGAGGCGATCGTCGTGGCGCCGCGGATGTCGGCGTACACGGCGGCCAGCCGGGCGGTGTTCGAGGTCTTCCGGCAGACCACCCCGCTGGTCGAGGGGCTCTCGGTCGACGAGGCGTTCCTCGACGTGGGCGGCCTGCGCCGGCTGGCCGGGCCCCCGGCCGACATCGCCGCGCGCCTGCGCCGCGAGGTGCGCCACCGGGTGGGCCTGCCGATCACGGTGGGCGTGGCCCGGACGAAGTTCCTGGCCAAGGTCGCGAGCGGGGTGGCCAAACCGGACGGCCTGCTGGTCGTCCCGCCCGACGGTGAGCTGGCCTTCCTGCATCCGTTGCCGGTGGAGCGGCTGTGGGGTGTCGGTCCGGTCACCGCGGCGAAGCTGCGCGAGCGCGGGATCCGCACCGTCGGCCAGGTCGCCCGGCTCGGCGAGGCGACCCTGGTCTCGCTGCTCGGCTCGGGCGCCGGCCGGCACCTGCACGCGCTGGCGCACAACCGCGACCCGCGGCCGGTGCAGGTGGGCCGCCGGCGCGCGTCGATGGGGGCGCAACACGCCCTCGGCGGCGCGGCGCACTCGCCGGCCGACCTGGACGCCGTCCTCGCCGGTCTGGTCGACCGGGTGACCCGGCGGATGCGCGCGGCCACCCGCAGCGGGCGGACGGTGACGCTGCGGCTGCGCTTCGCCGACTACACCCGGGCGACCCGCTCGCACACCCTGCCGAAGCCGACCGCGGACACCCAGCCGCTGCTGGCCGCCGCCCGGGCGTTGCTGCGCGCGGCGCTGCCGGAGATCGACCGGCGGGGGATCACGCTGATCGGCGTCTCGGTGGCCAACCTGGACGGCGGGCACGTGCAGCCGCCGTTGCCCTTCGAGCGGAACCCGGGCGCGGATCTCGACGCCGCGGTCGACGCGGTGCGGGACCGGTTCGGATCCAGCGCGCTCACCCGGGCGGTGCTGCTCGGGCGCGAGCCCGGGCCGGAGATGCCGCGCCTGCCGGACTGACCCCCGCGGCGGCACCGGCGCTGCGGCGCCCGCCCCCGGCGACCGAACCTGATCAGCGGGCCGGAAAAAGTGCCGATCGCGGGGGCGCGACCGTCGCAGAAACCGGTTACAGTGCTCGGACCGGACCACACGACACACCTGGAGGTGCCCCCGGTGACGAGCACCAGCGACCACCAGCCGGCGAACGCCCGATCCGACTGGGATGCGCGGATCGCGTTGCGCAGCGACGAGGAGGGCACCTCGAGCGGGACGCCGGCCCTCGCGCCGCCCGACGGTCTGACCGCGGTCGCCGGGGTCGGTCACGTCCGGCTGTCCTGGTCGGCGGTGCCCGACGCGATCGGCTACCTGGTGCACCGGGCGCCGCTGCGCGACGGCGTCCCGGACGGCGAGTTCGCCCCGGTCGACCACCTCGGCGGTGACGTCCTCTCGGTGCCCGACACGTGGTACGTCGACACCACCGGCGAGCCCGGCCGGCCGTACGCCTACGCGGTGGCCGCCGTCCCCGAGGTCACCGTCACCGGCCCGCTCAGCACACCGGTGACCGCGGCGTCGCTGCCGCCCGGCGACGCGGCGCCGACCGTCGCCCTGCGCGTCGACGCGAGCGCGGACGGCGTGCCGCTGCCGCGGCCCTGGCAGCCGATGATCGGCAGTGAGCGACTGTCCCAACTGCTGTGCACGGACACCTCCGGCGGCCGGGAGATCGGCGGTGAGCTGCTCGCCGCGCTGCGCCGCATCCGCGACGAGATCGGCGTCGAGGCCGTCCGGGCACACTCGATCCTCCATGACGACCTCGGTGTCTACCGGGAGGTGGACGGGGAGCCGGTGCACGACTTCACCGGCGTCGACCGGGTCTACGACCTGGTCCTCGCCGTCGGCCTGCGGCCGGTCGTCGAGATCGGCTTCATGCCCCGCGACCTGGCCAGCGACCCGGAGCGGACGGTCTTCGAGTACCGGGGGGTCATCTCCCCGCCGAAGGACTGGCAGCGCTGGGCGGAGCTGGTCCGGGCGCTGGTCCGGCACCTGCTGGACCGGTACGGCGAGGCGGTGCTGGGCTGGGACTTCGAGGTGTGGAACGAGGCCAACCTCGAGGTGTTCTGGTCGGGCACCCGCGAGGAGTGGATGCGGCTGTACGACGTGACCGCCCAGGCGGTCAAGGACGTCGACCCGCGCATCCCCGTCGGCGGGCCCTCGTCGGCCGCCGCCGGCTGGGTCGACGCGCTGCTCACCCACGCCCGGCGCTCCGGCGCGCCGGTCGACTTCGTCTCCACGCACACGTACGGCAGCCCGCCGCTGGACCTGCGCCCCACCCTGCGCCGGCTCGGCTTCCCGCAGGCGAGGATCCTGTGGACCGAGTGGGGCGTCACCCCCACCCACTTCCACCCGGTCAACGACGGCACGTCGGCGGCGACCTTCCTGCTCACCGGGATGCGCTCGGCCGCCGGCCGGGTCGAGGCGCTGTCCTACTGGGTGGCCAGCGACCACTTCGAGGAGCTGGGCCGCCCGCCGCGGCTGCTGCACGGCGGGTTCGGCCTGATCACCGTTGGCGGCATCGCCAAGCCCCGCTACCACGCGCTGCGCATGCTCAGCCAGCTCGGCGAGACGGAGCTGCCGGTCCGGGCGTCCGGGGACGGCGCCGACGGGCTGGTGCAGAGCTGGGCCAGCCGACGCGCCGACGGCAGCCTGGCCGTCCTCGTCTGGTGCGCCACCCTCGACCAGTCCAAGCGGGACGGTGACCCGGCCCTGGCCCGGCAGGTCCGGCTGGTCGTCGAGGGAGCGGCCGGCCGGACCGTCACGGCGACCCGGCTCGACCGCGAGCACGGCGACATCACCACGCTGGCCGACCGGCTCGGCGTCACCGGATGGCCGGCCGACGAGCAGTGGGACGCGCTGCGCGCCGTCGACACGCTCCTGGTGGAAAAGGTCGACGCCGGCACCGAGGGCGGGGCCGCAGTGGTGGAGCTGCGCCTGCCCCAGCCGGGCGCCGTGCTGGTCGAGGTGGCCGGGAGCTGAGCGTGCCCTCCTCGCCCGCACCCGGAACGCGCGTGTCCACCGCGGTCGGCGGCGGGGTCCGGGTACGGGCCGGCCGCGGCCAGGTCGACGTGGACTGGGATCCGGTGCCCGGCGCCGCGGGCTACCTGGTGCACCGCGCCGACGGCGACGGGGCGTACCGGGTGGTCGACCATCGCGGCGGTGACCTGCTGGCGGTGCCCGGCCGCCGTACGCCGACACGACGGTGGACCCGGGACGGACCGTGCGGTACGCGGTGCGCCCGGTGTTCGACCCGGACCGGCCCGACGACGCTCCGCTCGGGCAATCGTCGGCGCCGGTCGCCGCGCTCGCCGGCGGGGACGGCCTGGTGACGGTGACCGTCGACGCCGCCCGCCGGGTCGGGCCGGTGCACCGGCCCTGGCGCGACATGGTCGGCTCCGAGCACCTGAGCCTGCTGCTCAGCACCGACCGCGTCGGCGGGGAGCGGATGGGCGACGGCCTGGCCGCCGCACTGGGCCGGGTGCACCGCGAGCTGGGCGTGCGGCGGGTCCGCGCGCATGGCATCCTCGGTGACGACCTGGGCGTCTACCGGGAGGTGGACGGCCGGGCGGTGCACGACTTCACCGGCGTCGACGCGGTGCTCGACGCGCTGGCGCCGACCGGGCTGCGGCCGGTGCTGGAGCTGTCGTTCGTGCCGCGGGCGCTGGCCCGCGACCCGTCCACGGAGATCACCGCGGCGGGCGTGGCCAGCCCGCCCCGGGACTGGGACCGGTGGGCGGCGCTGGTCGGTGACCTGATCCGGCACCTGCGAACCCGGGTGGGCGACGCGGAGCTGCGCAGGTGGGCGGTCGAGGTGTGGAACGAACCGGACCTGGACTGCTTCTGGACCGGCACCCGCGAGGAGTACCTGCGGATGTACGACGTGACGGCCCGGGCGGTGCGCGCCGCCTGCCCCGGGCTGCCCGTCGGCGGGCCGGCCACCGCGGCGACCAGGTGGATCGAGCCGTTCCTCGCCCACGTCGACGCCTCGGGCGCCCCGCTGGACTTCCTCTCCACCCACGTCTACGGCAGCCCGCCGCTGGACCTGCGCCCGGCCCTGGCCCGGCACGGCCGGGCCGACACCCCGCTGCTCTGGACCGAGTGGGGCCCCTCCCCCACCCACTTCGCGCCGGTCAACGACTCGGTGCTCTCGGCCGCCTTCGTGGCGACCGGGATGCGGGAGGCGGCCGGCCGCGTGGAGGCGCTGGCCTGCTGGGTGGCCAGCGACCACTTCGAGGAGCTGGGCCGCCCGCCCGCGCTGCTGCACGGAGGGTTCGGGCTGCTGTCGGTCGGCTGCCTGGCCAAACCCCGGTTCTGGGGGCTGTGGATGCTGGAACGGCTCGCGCCGGTGCAGCTGGCCACCCGACTCGACGGCGACGGTGCCGGCACGCTGGTGCGCGCCTGGCCGTCGGTGGATCCGGAGACCGGACGGGTCGCCGTGCTGCTCTGGAACGGCACGCTGGACCAGGGCGTGCTGGACCGGCCGGCGCAGCGCGAGCGGCTGGGCCGCGCGGTCCGGCTGCGCATCGACAGGCTGCCGGCGGGCGCGTACCGGGTGCGGCACCGGCGGCTGGACGACGAGACGTCGAGCCTCGCCGCGACCGCCCGGCGGCTCGGCGTCCGCGACTGGCCCACGCCGGCGCAGTGGGCGGCGCTGCGGGCCGCCGACCACCTCGCCGACGCGGAGCCACCGCGGACCGCCGCGCCCGACGGCGGGACCCTGCGCCTGCCGGTGACCCTGCCCATGCCGTCGCTGTCCCTGCTGGAGCTGACCCCGCGATGACCGGCACCGCACCGTGGTGGCGCGAGGCCGTCACCTACGAGGTCTACCTGCGCTCCTTCGCCGACGCCGACGGCGACGGCCTGGGTGACCTCGCCGGTCTCCGCGCCCGGCTGCCCTACCTCGCCGCGCTCGGCGTGGACGCGGTGTGGGTGACGCCGTTCTATCCCAGCCCCGACCACGACGGCGGCTACGACGTCTCCGACCACCGCGCCGTCGACCCCCGCCTGGGCACGCTGGCCGACGTGGACGCCCTGCTCGCCGACGCGCACCGGCTCGGCCTGCGGGTGCTGGTGGATCTGGTGCTCAACCACGTCTCCAGCGCGCACCCGTGGTTCGTCGCCGCCCGCGCCGCCGGCCCCGGCGCACCGGAGCGCGGCCGGTTCCACGTCCGGCCCGGGCGCGGCCCGGGCGGCGCCGAGCCGCCGACCAACTGGCCGTCCATCTTCGGCGGCTCGGCCTGGTCGCCCTTCGGCGACGGCGAGTGGTACCTGCACCTGTTCGACGTCGAGCAACCCGACCTGCGCCACGAGCACCCGGAGGTGGCCGCCGACGCGCTGGCCACGCTGCGGTTCTGGCTGGACCGGGGGGTCGACGGGGTGCGCTTCGACGCCGCCGGCTCGCTGTCCAAGGACCCGGCCTACCCGGACCTGCCACCCGGCTGGCGGCCCGGCGACCCGTCGCCGTACAGCGACCGGGACGAGGTGCACGAGCTCTACCGGGGCTGGGCGCGGGAACTCGCCGACTACCCCGGCGACCGGCTCGGAGTGGCGGAGACCTGGGGCGGGCCGGATGTGCTCTCCCCCTACCTGCGCCCGGACGAGCTGGGCCAGGCGTTCGCGATGGATCCGCTCTACTGGCCGTTGCGGGCCCGGTCGTGGCGGGACGGCATCGAGGCGCTGCTCGCCGCCACCACCCGGCACGGCCGGCTGCCGACCTGGGTGCACGGCAGTCACGACGTGTCCCGGGCGGCCGAGCGGTGGGGGCCGGACGGGGCGCGGGCGGTGCTGCTGCTGATGCTCGCGCTGCCCGGCGCGGTCTACCTGTACGCCGGCGACGAGCTGGGCCTGCCCGAGGTGCCCCTGGCCGACCACGAGATCCGCGATCCGGTGTTCCGCCGCTCGGAGGGCGCGGAGCGGGGGCGCGACGGTGCCCGGGTGCCGCTGCCGTGGACGCCGGGCCCCGCCCCGTACGGCTTCGGGCCGGCCGGTTCGACGCCCTGGCTGCCCCAGCCGCCCGGCTGGGGCGCGCAATCGGTGGCCCGCCAGCGCGGCGACCGGGCCTCCACGCTGTGGCTGACCCGAGCGGCGTTGCCGCTGCGCGAGGCCTGGTGGCGGGGGCGACCGGCCGAGCTGACCTGGCGGGACGCGCCGGCGGAGTGCCTGGCCTTCCGGCGCGGCGGGCCGACCTGCCTGGTGAACCTGGGGCAGGTGCCGGTCGACTGGCGCCCCTACGGCGAGCGGCTGCTGCTGGCCAGCGCCACCGTGGCCGACGACAAGCTGCCCGGCCGGTCGACCGCCTGGCTGGCCTGACCGGTCCGGGCCGGTCCCGCGGTGAGGCGGGCTCGGCCCGGCCGGGCGGCCGTGGCGCTCAGGCGGCCGACGAGGTCTCGCTGCCGGCGGCCTTCGCGAACGGGTTCGGGATCGAGTCGAGCAGCAGGCGGGTGTAGTCGTCGCGGGCGGCCCCGATCACCTCCCGGGTCGGGCCGCGCTCCACCAGGACACCCTGGTTGAGCACCAGCACCTCGTCGGCGAGCAGCCGGGCGCTGAGCAGGTCGTGGGTGATGTAGAGCATGGCCAGCCGGCGGGTGCGGACCAGTTCGCCGAGCAGCTCCAGGATCTCCGCCCGGATCGACACGTCCAGCATGGAGATCGGCTCGTCGGCGATCAGCACCCGCGGGTCGGGCGCCAGCGCCCGGGCGGTCACCACCCGCTGGCGCTGCCCGCCGGAGAGCTGGTGCGGCAGCTTGTCGAGGAACTGCCCGGCCGGGGCGAGCCCCACGCTCTCCAGCAGCTCGGCCGCCCGGTCGCGCACCGCGCCGCCGCGCAGGCCGGCGAAGTTGACCAGCGGGCGGGACAGGGCGTACGCAACCGTGCGGGTCGGGTTCAACGCACTGAACGGGTCCTGGAACACCATCTGCACGTGCCGGCGGTAGGCGCGCAGGGCCCGGCCGCGCAGCCGGTCCACCCGGGTCGGGCCGTCGTCCCCGCCGGTGAACCGGACCTCGCCGGCGGTGGGCCGTTCCACTCCGGTGACGATCCGGGCGATCGTCGACTTGCCGCTGCCGCTCTGCCCGACCAGGGCGGTCACCGTGCCGGGGCGCAGCTCGAACGACACGTCCCGGACCGCGACGACGGTGCTGGTGCGCAGCCCGCGCCGGCTGGTGTAGCGCTTGCTCACCGCGTCGACGGTGAGCACCGCGGGGGCGCTCTCGGGCGCGGACGCACGGGCTGGCGCGGCGGTGGCCGGGAAGTGGCTGCCCAGGGTGGCCGGGGCGTCGGCCGCGCCGGGCGCCACCACCGGCAGCCGGTCCTCCTGGGCGACCAGGCAGCGGACCAGCCCGCCGTGGTCGGGCAGCAACTCCGGGTGGACGTCGCGGCAGGCGTCCTCGGCGTGCGGGCAGCGCGCGGTGAACAGGCACCCGGCGTGCGGCCGGGACAGGTCCGGCGGGCGGCCGGGGATGTAGCTGACCCGCACGTCGGGCAGGCGCGGGTCGGCGTACGAGCCGAGCAGGCCCCGGGTGTAGGGGTGGCGCGGCTCCCGGAGCATGCCGGCGGCCGGCCGGTCCTCGACGATCTCGCCGCCGTACATCACCATCACCCGGTCGGCCATGTCGAGGACGGTGCCGAGGTCGTGGCTGATGAACAGCACCGCGAAGCCGAGTTCGCGGCGCAGCTCGGCCAGCCGGGTGAGGATGCCGCGCTGCACCACCACGTCGAGGCCGGTGGTCGGCTCGTCGAGGAGGACGAGCTTGGGTCGCAGGGCGAGGGCCAGGGCCAGGGCGACCCGCTGCTTCATGCCGCCGGAGAGCTCGTGCGGGTACGCCTTGAGCACCCGCCGGTCCAGGGCCACCAGGTCGAGCAGTTCGGTGGCGCGTTCGGTGACGTCACCGGGCACCTTGTGCGCGGCGAAGGTGTCGGCGAACTGCGCCTGCACCCGGATCACCGGGTTGAGCGAGTTCATGCTGCTCTGGAACACCGTGGACAGCTTGGTCCAGCGCAGGGCCCGCAACTGCTCCTCGTCCGCGGCGGTGACGTCGACGCCGTCGAAGGTGACCCGGCCGCCGGTGATCCGGGCCGGCGGGGACAGCAGCCGCAGCACGGCGTTGCCAAGCGTCGACTTGCCGCACCCGCTCTCGCCGAGCAGGCCGACGAACTCGCCCTCGGCGATCCGGAACGAGACGTCGTGCACGGCCCGGTTGGCCGGCAGGTCGCGCGGGGTGTAGGTGACGGAGAGGCGGTCCACCTCGAGCAGGGTCATCTCAGTCCTCCCGCAGGTGGGGGTTGCTCAGCGCGTCGATGCCGAAGTTGATCAGCGTGAACGAGGTGATCAGCAGGGACAGCGCCAGACCGGGGGCGACCAGCCAGGCCCACTGGCCGGTGAGCAGCGCGCCGCCGAGGCTGGCCTGGTTGAGCATGGTTCCCCAGCTGACCGTCTGCGGGTCGCCGAGCCCGAGGAAGGCCAGGCCGGCCTCGCCGCCGATCGCGCCGAGCGCGGCGCCCATGAAGCCGACCACGATCAGCGAGGTCATGTTGGGCACGATCTCCCGGGCGATGATCCGGGCGGTGCCGTCGCCGGCGAACCGGGCCGCGGTGATGTAGTCGCGGGTGCGCAGCGTGATGATCTGCGACCGCTTGATCCGGGCGCCGTAGGCCCACCCGGTCACGCTGATCACGATGATGATCAGCCACAGCCCCCGCACCGGGGCGTACGCGGCCAGGGTCACCATCAACGGCAGCGCCGGCACGACCAGGCCGAGGTTGATCAGGAAGGACAGCACCTCGTCGACCCAGCCCTGCAGGTAGCCCGCGGTCAACCCGATGACCAGCCCGATCAGCGTGGAGAGCGTACCGGCGGCGAGGCCGACGACGAGCGAGGTGCGGGCGCCGACGATCAGTTGGGAGAAGACGTCCTCGCCCTGGGCGGTGGTGCCGAGCCAGTGGCGGCCGGTGGGGCCGAGCGAGGTCGGGAAGCCGTCGTCGCGCGGGTCGTACGGCGCGACCAGCGGAGCGAAGAGCGCGACCAGGATGAACGCGGCGAGCATCAGCAGCCCAATCCGGCACTTGCGGTTGCGCCAGAGGATGACGAACCAGCCGGGCAGGCGGCTGCCACGGGCGAGTTCCGTGGCGGCGGTCTGGACGCCCTCGGTGTCCGTACCCGGTGCCGGTACGGCGGGAGCGGGCGTGCTCACGCGACCTCACCCCGTTCGTCGTGGCCCGTTCTCATACCGACTCCACCTTTCGCACCCGGGGGTCGAGGAACCCGTACAGGAGATCGGCGAGGAAGTTCGCCACCAGCACACCGACGGTGGTGAACAGGAAGATCGCCTGCATCAGCGGGTAGTCCCGGCTGGACACCGACTCCAGCAGCAACCGGCCCATGCCGGGATAGTTGAAGACCGTCTCGACCAGCACGGTGCCGCCGAGGATGCTGCCCAGCGCGATGGCGAAGCCGGTGACGTTGGGCAGGATCGCGATCCGCGCGCCGTAAGTGATGGCGATCCGTCGCCGGGGCAGGCCGCGGGCGACGGCGAGCCGGGTGTGGTCCTCGCCCAGGCTCTGCACCATGTTGTTGCGCATCCCGATGATCCAGCCGATCGGTCCGGTGATCAGCAGCGCCACGGCGGGCAGCACGCTGTGCTGGAAGGCGTCGGAGATGAAGATCCAGCTCCAGCCCGGTGTGCTGCCGCCGCCGTAGCCGCCGCGCTCGGGGAACCAGCGCAGCGTGATGGCGAAGACGTAGATGAGCAGCAGGGCGAGCCAGAAGAACGGCAACGTGCCGAGGAAGGTGGAGCCCAGGGTGATGACCGAGTCGACCCGGCTGTTGCGGCGGTACGCGGCCCAGGTGCCGAGCAGGGTGCCGACCACGAACGAGATGATCTGGGTGACCCCGACCAGGATCACCGTCCACGGCAGCGCCTGCCCGATCATGTGCGTGACGCTGTACGGGAAGTAGGTGTAGGAGACCCCGAAGTCACCCTGCACCACCGCGCCGAGGTACTGCACGTACTGCTCGAAGAGGTTGCCGTCGGGAGCGCCCAGCATGGTCCGCACCGCCGCCACCTGGGCCGGGTCGACGCTCTCGCTCTGCCCGGCCAGCCGGGACACGATGGCTTCGGCCGGGTCGCCGGGCTGCAGCCGGGGGATCAGAAAGTTGAGGGTGACGGCCGCCCACAGGGTGCCGAGGAAGAAGGCGAAGCGTCTGGCGAAGTAGGCCACCCGGGCCATCCCTTCCGGGGACGGGGCCGGCCGGCGCCCGGGGCGCCGGCCGGCCGTCGGCTACTTGGCGGTGGTCCCGGCGGGCTGCAGGTTGGTGATGATCAGCAGGTTGTCGCTGGGCGCGGCGTACGGGTTCTGCTCGTTCGGCCAGCCGGTCGCCTTCGCGGTGCGGTACTGGAACCACTTGGCGCCGTACCAGAGCGGGATCATCGGCACCTGGTCGATCATGACCTTGGTCAGCTCGGCGACGGCCGCCTTCTGCGCCGCCTCGTCCGTGGCGGTGCGCAGGGTGTCGATGAGCTGGTCGGTACGCGGATCGTTCCAGCGGACGAAGTTGCTGACCGCCTTCTTCCCCACCGGCGCGGACTGGTCGCTGGCCAGCGGCTCCTGGAAGTTGCGGAACATGTTGCAGCTTCCGCCGTGCACGCCGAGCACCATGTCGTAGTTGCCGATCGCCCGGTCGTTCTCGTACGCCTCGGGGGTGGGCGTCTCGGCCCGTACGGTGAAGCCCAGCGCCGTCAGGTTCGCCACGATGATCCGCTGCGCCTGCACCCAGTCGGTCCAGGAGCCGGGCACCCGGAAGCTGAACTCGATCGGCTTGCCGTCCTTGCCCACCCGCTTGCCGTCGCCGTTGCGGGGGTAGCCGGCCGCGGTCAGGTCGGCGTCGGCCTTGGCCGCGTCGTAGCCGACCACGCCCTGGTTGGGAATGTCCTCGGGCAGCCAGTCGGCCTGCCCGGGCACCACCAGACCGGTCTGGCTGGCGGGCTTGACGTAGCCGAGCTGCGCCTTGTCCACGATCTCCTGTCGGTTGAAGGCGGGCACCAGGGCCTTGCGGAAGGCCGTGTCGTTGAACGGCGCCCTGGTCAGGTTCATGTAGACGCTGATGGAGCCGCCGGAGGGGTACCAGTACTTGTTGTGCTCCGGGTCCCGGTCGACGTACGCCTTCTTGATGTCCGGCACGAACATCGCGTTGGTGTCGTACTCGCCGCGGCTGAGTTTGAGCTGGTCGATCTGCCCGCCACCGTCGGCCTTGTGGAACCGGAGTTCGTCGACCTTGACCTTGTCGGCCTGCCAGTAGCCGGGGTTGCGGCCGAGCGTCAGCTGCTGCGGGTTGAACGCCTTGACGGTGAACGGCCCGGTGCCGACGGGCTTGTCGGCGTTGGCGAAGGTCACCGGGTCGGCCACGGTGGACCAGACGTGCTTCGGCACGACCTTGATCTCGCTGAACAGCGTGAACGCCGCCGCGCCGGGCTGGGTGAACCGCATCGTGACGGTCCGCGGGTCGGTCGCCTCGACCGCGCTGAGGTACCGCCAGATGCCCTTGACGTCCAGCGCCTTGTGCTGGCGGAGCATGTCGTAGGTGAAGACGACGTCGTCGGCGGAGAACGGCTTGCCGTCGTTCCACGTCACCCCGTCCCGCAGCTTCCAGACGAGCGTCTGCGGGTCGGTCCAGCTCCACTCCGTGGCGAGCCAGGGCTTGGCCTGGCACCCGTAGTTGTCGTAGGTGATCAGCTGCTCGAAGAGGTACTCGGTGGCGCCGAGTCGGCTGGCGTCCAGGTAGGGGTTGTAGTTGGCCTGCGGGTTGCTGCCGCCGCCGAAGTCGCCGTAGTCGAGGAAGGCGATCCGGCCGTCGGTGCCGGGGCCGGACTGCTGCTCGGTGCCGGTGCAGGCGGTGGCGGCCAGGGTGACCACCGCCGCCAGCGCGCCGAGCCGGACGAGTTTCGATCTCTTCACTTGCCGGTACCTCCAGTGGGGGTGCTCGTCGGGCAGCCGCAGCTGCGCCGCACGACGAGTTCGGTGGGGAGGACGATGCTGTCGGGCGCCGGGGCGCCGGGGGAATCGACGGCCTGCAGGATCAGCCGGGCGGCCTCCGCGGCCAGGTCGCGCACCGGTTGACGGACGGTGGTGATCGGGGGCGAGACGAGCGCGGCCATGGGCGCGTCGTCGAAGCCGGTGATGACGAGGTCCTCGGGTACCCGCAGGCCCCGGCCGAGGGCGCCGACGAGGGCGCCGAGCGCGATCTCGTCGTTGGCGCAGACGACGGCCTGCGGGGCGACGCGGTCGCGCAGCAGCAGCTCCGCGGCGAGCACCCCGTCGGGTTGCTGCATGGCGACCCGGACCGGCTCGTCGGGCGGGGTGAGGCCCAGCTCCCGGTGGGCGGCGAGGAAGCCCGCCCACCGCTCGCTGACGTCGGGGGACCCGTCCGGGTTGCCGACGAAGGCCAGGTCGCCCAGGCCGTGGTCGACCAGCAGGTGCCGGGTCAGCCGGGCCATGGCCGGGCCGTTGTCGACGCTGACCGAGGGCACGGTCGCCGGGCCCCGGCCGGCCAGGACGACGACCGGGACCATCTCGGCCAGGCGCAGCAGCGCCGGTTCGGAGATGGTGCCGCCGATGACCGCGACACCGTCGACGCGCCGGGCCATCTCCAGCACCTGGTCGTCGGAGTCCTCGCGCAGGTGGGTGCAGAGGATGTGCACGCTGGCCCGGGCCGGCACGGCTTCGGATTCGAAGCCCTGGATCAGCTCGGTGAAGTAGGGACCGGACAGACCGGGGAAGACCAGGCCGAGCGCGCCGTGCCGGCGGGCGGCCAGGGCCCGGCCGAGGTGGTCCGGCCGGTAGCCGTGCTTCTCGATGGCCTCGAGAACCCGGCGGCGCATCTCCTCGGACACCTGGCCGGTGCCGTTGGAGACCCGGGACACCGTGGCGACCGAGACCCCGGCCAGCCGGGCGATCTCCCGAACCGTGACCCGACTGTTGCCCATGGCTCCCTCGATCCGTAACGTGCGGTTAACAGAAACCGGTTTCAGGCACCATAAGCAGGCGCGTGCCAGATCACAAGAGGGCCGCCCGAGAAGTCGGCCGAGAGGGAGAGACGCACCGCATGTCGCGAGTTGTTCTGCAGGACCGCAGGATCGTCGTCGACGGCCGGCCCCGGCTGCTGCTCGCCGGGGAGGTGCACTATTTCCGACTACCCGGGGCACAGTGGGCGAACCGGCTCGACCGGCTCCGCGAGTGCGGCGCGGACACGGTGGCCACCTACGTGCCGTGGCTCTGGCACGAGCTGCCCGACCGCGGCGTCGACCTCACCGGTCGTACCCACGAGCAGCGCGACCTGGCCGGTTTCCTGGACCTCGCGCACGCCCGCGGCCTGCACGCGGTGGTCCGTCCCGGCCCGTTCGTGATGGCCGAGCTCAAGAACGAGGGCATCCCCTACCGGGTGTACGACGAACACCCCCAGCTGCTGCCGACCACCTGGGACGGCGCCCCGATCCCCAGCCGCACCGTCGACTACCTGGCCCCGGAGTTCCTGGCCGCCGCCGACGGGTGGTACGCCGAGGTGATGCCGGTGATCGCCGAGCGGCTGGCCGACCGGGGTGGGCCGGTGATCGCCGTGCAGCTGGACAACGAGGTCGGAATGCTCTCCTGGGTCACCAACTCCCCCGACCTCACCGACGGGCTCTGCGCCGACCTGAGCCGGTGGGCGGTCGACCGGTACGGCGCGGACGGTGCCGCCGAGCGGATCGGCGCCGACCCGGGTGACGCGGCAGCCTGGGCGACCGCGCTGCGGACGCCGGCCGAGCCGCGGTCACTCGCGGTCCACGACGACCTGGGCCGCTACATGCGCGACCGATACCGGCGCTACGTGGCGGCGCTGCGGGCCTCCGCCGAGCGGCACGGGGTGCGCGGGGTGCCGTTCCTGGTGAACGTGCACGGCACCGGCGGCGGACGCGGGCGCACCTTCCCGATCGGGATCAGCCAGCTCTTCGAGGCCTACCGGGGCCAGCCGCAGGTCACCTCCGGCTCCGACTACTACCTCGGCGACCTGACCGTCACCAACGTCGCCGACCTGTACGTCTGCAACGCCTTCCTGGCCGCCGTGCACGACGCCGACCAGCCGCTGACCTCGCTGGAGTTCGAGGCGGGCAACGGCGACTACGGCCAGGACCTGTCCACGCTCTATCCGCCGGAGGCGGTGGAGCTGAAGACCCGGCTCTGCGTGGCGCAGGGCAACCGGCTGCTCAACCTGTACCTCTTCACCGGCGGCTACAACCCCCCGCTGGCCGAGCCGGTGGGCGACGGCAACGACCGGATCGCGTTCACCGGCGAGCGGCACGGATTCGCCGCGCCGGTCGACCCGGAGGGTCGGCTCAACCCGACCTTCGCCGCGGCCCGGCGGGCGCTGCACGCCGTCCGCGGCGTCGCCGACCTGCTCGCCGACTCCGACGAGGAGGACGACGGGTTGGCGCTCGGCTTCGTACCCGATCACTACCTGACCGAGTACCGCCATCCGGCTTCGGCGTCGCGGGCCCGGCAGGTGGCCGACCTGGAGCGGTTCCGCGGCATGGGCCCGCGGGACGTGCTGGCCCGGGCGCTGCTGCTCGCCGGCTTCTCGTTCCCGGCGGTGGACCTCCAGTCGCCGCTGCCGCCCGCCACCCCGCCGGTGATCGCGCTCGGCAGTGCGGCCACGCTCGGCCGGGACGTGCAGCAGCGACTGGTCGACCACCTGCGTGGGGGCGGCCGGCTGCTGCTGCACGGGGTGCTGCCCGAGCGGGACCACGACGGCACGCCGTGCACCCTGCTGGCCGACGCGCTCGGGCTCACCGTCACCGGGCGGGTCGACGACGGGCCACACTCCTTCCCGTCGGTGGTCGGCCACGGCTGGGCGGCGGGCCGGGCCGAGGCCCGGGTCGGCTATGCCCAGCGGCTCGCCGGGGCGACCGCCGAGCCGGTGCTGACCGAGGTCGGCTCCGGGCAGCCCTGCGCGGTGGAGGTCGCCGTCGGCGCCGGCCGGGCCCTGGTGGTCGCCGCCGACGTTCCGTGTGACCTGGACTTCTGGCGCGGCGCGGTGGAGCGGCTCGGTGCCCGCCCCCGGCTCGCTCCCGCGGCGGACTCCCCCGGCCTGGTGCTGACCTCGACCGTGGACCGGGCCGGGCAGCGGCTGCTGCACCTGGTCAACGTGGCGCCCTCGGTGGTGACCGTCGCGTTGCGCTGGCACGGCACGCCGGTCCTGGCCGGCCGCCGGCTGCGGGTGCCGGCCCGGACCGGGCTGATCCTGCCGTACGGGGTGGATCTGGGCGCCGCGACGCTGGTGGAGTCGACCTGCGAGCTGGTGCGGCGCGACGGCGACAGCGTGCTGGTGCGCCCCACCCAGGGCGACGACGAGGTGGTGCTGGCCACCGAGCGGCCGGTGACCACGAGCCGGGGCACCGTGGCGGCGGCGCGCGGTCGGGTGACCGTGCGGCTGCCCGGTGATCCGGACGACGAGCCGGTCCGGATCACCGTGGGCTGACCGGCGCTACGACGCGAGCGGCGCCCGGTCGGTGGGCAGTTCACGCCAGCTCGGCTGGCTGCCCCGCCAGGCGCTGGCCAGGATCGCCGCGGCGGCCCGACTGGGGCAGCCCTGCACCCGGGACTTGCCGGAGGCCCCGCCGATCTGCGCCTGGACCTCCCAGCGCTGCCCGTCGGTGCGGATGTACACGTCCCGGCGACCGCGGGGGGTCGGGTCGCCGTTCCACCAATGCTGCTCGAGGTTCACAAGCCCGACGGTAGAGCACGCGGCGCATGAGCAGTAGTGGGGGCTGCCGGGATTCCCGCCCGTCGCGGCCCCGACGCGGCAGTACAAGCCGGCCCGACCCCGCCCGAGCGGCGCCGCGTCCCGGCGCCCCCGCGATCGACGCCGGGTCGCCGTCCTGGGCGTTGCGTCGTTGAACCGGCGTGTTTGACGGTTTCGAGGAGCTGGACGTCGCCACCGCGGACGGCAGCGTCCACGTCCGCCGGGGTGGCGACGGTCCGCCGGTCCTGCTGCTGCACGGCATGCCGGAGACCCACCTCATGTGGCACCGGGTCGCGCCGCGGCTGGCCGAGCGCCGCACCGTGGTCGCCACCGACCTGCGCGGCTTCGGCGACAGCGGCACCCCGCCGAGCGATGCGGACCACGCCCCGTACGGCATGCGCGCGATAGCCCGCGAACAGGTGGAGGTGATGCGGGCCCTGGGGCACGACACGTTCGCGGTGGTCGGGCACGACCGCGGCGGCCGCTGCGCGTACCGGATGGCGCTGGACCATCCGGACGTCGTCACCCGGCTCGCGGTGCTGGACATCGTGCCCACCGGCGACGCCTTCGACCGCGCCGACATGGAGTTCAGCCTCGGGTTCTGGCTCTGGTCGTTCCTCGCGGCGCCGGAGCCGGTGCCCGAACGACTCGTCGCCCGGGCCCCGGAGGTGATCGTCGACCACATGCTCGACGCGCTGTCCGAGGTGCCCGACGCGTTCCCGGCCGAGGTCCGCGCCGAGTACGTCGCGAAGCTGAGTGACCCGGCGCGGATCCACGCCGTCTGCGAGCAGTACCGCGCCGCCGCCACCCTGGACTACCGGCAGGACCAGGCCGACCGCGGGCAGCGGCGGATCACCTGCCCGGTGCTGGTGCTGTGGAGTCACGCCGGCCCCGTCGCTGCCTGGTATGAGCCGCTGGAGGTGTGGCGGGCGTGGGCCGACGAGGTGACCGGCTGCCCGGTGCCGGCCGGGCACTTCCTCCCCGAGGAGGCACCCGACGAGACGGCCCGGCACCTGCTGGCCTTCCTCGACTAACGCCCGATCCGTCCGTCCGGCACGGCGAGTTCGGCGAACCAGCGCCGGCCCGCCGCGAAGGTGTCCCGCACCGCGAGGTCGGACGCCCCGGCCACGCCGTGCACCGCGACCGTGTCCAGCCGGGCCCACCGGAACACCCCGCCGCGGCGCAGCACTCCGTCGGTCGACCGGGACGTCAACCGGGCCTGCCCGCGCCACAGGCCCGGCCCGGGCGGCTCGAGTTCGACCACCACCGTCCCGGTCGGGTGGACCAGGGTCCGGCACCGCCGCAGCAGCGCGACCGGGTCGCCACCGATGCCGATGTTGCCGTCCATCAGCAGGACGTGGTGCCACCGGCCCTCGGCGGGGAGGGCGGCGAAGACGCTGCGCCGGACGGCGACCGCGCCGCGGGCCCGGGTGAGCCGTACCGCCTGGGCGGAGACGTCCACGCCGAGCGCGCTGCGTCCGGCGCGGGCCAGCGCGATGGTGAACCGACCCGGCCCGCAACCCACGTCGAGCGTGGGGCCGTCGCACCGGGACACCACCGCCGCCGTCGCCGGCTCGGGCGGACCGTGCCACCGGCGTACGGGCAGCGGGAAGCGCCGGCCGTCGCTCTGCTCCAGCCAGTGGCTACCCGGGTGGCGGCGCAGGGCGGCGGCGAAGGCGGCACCGTCGGGGTCGTCCGCAACGGTGCCCGGGTCCACGTCGCGGGTGGGCGGCCCGACGGCGTGCACCGTCATCGGCGGCCGCCGGGAAGCAGCGGGCGCAGCGTCGCCACCTGGCGGGCGAACCGGCTTCCGCTGGCCTCGGCGGCCACCGCCAGCGCGTCCGGCCACTCGTCGACGTCGCGCAGCACGGGCAACGGCGCGGGTCGCAGCCCCCGCGCACCGAGGGCCGCCCGGGTGTGTCGCGCGGTGCGCGCGGTGGACATCGGCACGGTGCGCAGGGCGGCGGCGTGCCGCGGGTCGCGCAGCGCGAGCGCCCACCAGCCGCCGTCGACCGCGCGGCCGAGCGCCGCGTCGGCCGAGGCGAGCCGGCGGGCCGCGGCGTGCAACCGGGCGGGGGTCAGCTGCGGGGTGTCCATGCCGATCTGCACCACGGCGTGTCCCGGAAAGGACGCCGCCACGTCCGCGTGGGCGTTGGCCAGCCGGTCGCCCAGCCCCCCGCCCCGCTGGGCGAGCACGGTCCAGCCGGCCAGGGCAGCCGCCAGGTCGGTGCCGTGCTCGGCGTCGTCCAACCGGCCGGACAGGGCCAGCACGGGGATCGCGCCGGGCACGGCGCGGACCGCGTCGAGGGTGTCCAGCAGGGCCGCCGCGGCGATCCGGGCCGCCTGGGCCGGGGTCGCCGGCGGCGCCAGCCGGGTCTTCACCGCGCCCGGCACCGGCGCCTTGGCCATCACCAGCAGCACGGTCATCGCGGCCGGCCCACGGTACGCAGCACGCCGGCGAAGTCGCGGGTGGCGCGCAGGGTACCGCGTACCGACCCGGACACCTTGGAGCGGGTGCCGACGGCGCGCGGGGCGTAGCGCACGTCCTGCTCGTGGATGCGCCAGCCGGCGGCGGCGGCGCGGATCAGCAGTTCGAGCGGGTAGCCGAAGGCCCGGTCGGCGACGCCGAGGTCGAGCAGCGCGTCGCGGCGGGCGGCGCGGATCGGGCTGAGGTCCCGCAGCGGCACGCCCCGCTGCCGCAGCAGCGCCGCGATCAGGGCGGTGCCGGCGCGGGCGTGCCACGGCCACGCCCCGGCCGAGACCGGCCGGCGCCGTCCCACGCTCAGGTCGGCCGCCCCGTCGGCCACCGGCGCGACCAGGGCGGGCAGCTCGCCGGGGTCGAAGGAACCGTCGGCGTCGAGCACGCAGACCAGCTCGGCCTCGGCCGCCTCCAGCCCGGCGTGCACCGCGGCGCCGTAGCCGCGGCGGGGCTCGTGCACCACCCGGGCGCCGTACCGGGCCGCTACCTCCGGGGAGCCGTCCCGCGAGCCGTTGTCCACCACGATCGCCCGGTATCCCGGCGGGAGCGCAGTGAGCACACCGGGCAGGGCGGCCGCCTCGTCCAAACAGGGCAGCACCACGTCGATCCGTGTCGGCATACCGCCGACGCTAGGACGCCACCCGGACCCCGGTGGGCAGATCGGGCCTTACGGATCTGTTACCACCGGAACGGTTCTTACCGGACGATGACATTCCGGCCGTTCGCCTGTCACCGGTCCGGTGGACGCCGTACCGTCCGGTCGGCATGAGAACGACCACGAGGCCGCCGGACGCGCCCGGGCGGGCGCCGACCCGCCGGTGGCGCGGCGACCTGACCGTGCTCGGCGTCGAGGCGGCGCTGCTGGTCCTCGCCGTCGCGGTCGGCGCGGTCCTCAACGCCCGCGACGCGGGCCTGTACGCCGACGCCGCGCCGCTCTACGCGACCTGGCGTCCGCACCTCGGTTGGGGTACGCCGGTCGCGGTGCTGGTGGCCGTCGCGGTGGTCGGATCGGGGGTGCGGTGGGCGGCGGTCGCCCGCTGGGGCCCGCTGCTCGGCACCGCCTGGCTGGCGTCGACGGCCTGGACGCTGGCGCTGGCGCTGGTCGACGGCTGGTCGGCCGGACTCACCGAGCGGCTCACCGCGCAGGCGGAGTACCTGCACGAGGTGCCCGGGATCCGGGACGTCCCCGCGACGCTGGCCGGGTTCACCGGACGGATCCTGGACTTCCAGCCCGCCTCGTGGTCCACCCACACGGCCGGGCATCCGCCCGGCGCGCTGCTGTTCTTCGTCGGGCTGGACCGGGTCGGGCTCGGCGGCGGCACCGCCGCCGCGCTGGCCTGCGTGCTGGTCGGCACGACCGTCACCGTCTCCGTGCCGGTGGCGCTGCGGGCGCTCGGCGCCGAGCCGGCCGCCCGCGCGGTGCTGCCGTTCCTGGTGCTGCTGCCGGGTGCGGTGTGGGTGGGCGCCTCGGCCGACGGCGTCTTCACCGGCGTGGTCGCCGCCGGCCTGGCCCTGCTAGCGGTCCGCGGCCGGCTGGCGCCCGCCGCCGGTGGACTGCTGCTCGGCTGCGCGCTGTACCTGTCGTACGGCTTCGTCCTGGTCGGCCTGCTGGCGCTGGCGGTGCTGGCGCTGCGGCCGGCGGGCCGGGTCGCCGCCCTGTCCGCCGGGCTCGCCGGAGTTGCGGCCGTGGTGGTCGGGTTCACCGTGGCCGGCTTCTGGTGGTGGGACGGCTACCGGCTGGTGGTGGAGCGCTACTACCAGGGGTGGGCGGCCGAGCGGCCGTACGGCTACTGGGTCTGGGCGAACCTGGCGGCGCTGCTGCTCTGCGCCGGCCCCGCGGTCGGCCCGGCGCTGCGCCGGGCGGTGCGGGCCGGCGTGGTGGCGGTCCGGCCCGCGCTGCGCGGCGCCGGGCTCCGGCCCGCCGTGCGGGTGGTCGCCGCCCGGCCGACCGTGCTGCTGCCGCTGACCGCGGCGGTCGTGGTGCTCGCGGCGGACCTGTCCGGGTTGAGCAAGGCGGAGGTGGAGCGGATCTGGCTGCCGTTCGCGGTCTGGCTGCTGGTCGCCACCGCGCACCTGCCGGCCGCGAGTCGCCGCTGGTGGCTGGCCGGGCAGGCGGCGACCGCGCTCGCGGTCAACCACCTGCTCTGGACGGTCTCCTGACCCGGTCCGGTCGCCGGGTGGCCGCTCAGGCGGGCAGAGCCGCCCGCTCAGGCGGGCAGGGCCGCCGGCTCGCGCAGCGGGTCGGTGGCGAACGCCGCCACCCCGGCGGCGAACCGGACCCGCGCGGTGTAGCCGAGCAGGTCGGCCGCGCGGGCCGGGTCGGCGACCACGTGCCGCACGTCGGCCGGGCGGGCGCCGCCGACCACCACCGGCGCCGGTCCACCCATCGCCGCGGCGAGGGTGGCGGCCAGGTCGCCGACGGTGCGTGGCTCACCGGAGCAGACGTTGACGGCCACCAGGGGCTGTGGCGGCGGCGTGCCGAGCGCGAGCAGGTTGGCCCGCGCCACGTCGGTGACGTGCACGAAGTCCCGCCGCTGCCGGCCGTCCTCCAGCACCGTGGGGGGCCGCCCGTCCGCCAGCGCGGACCGGAAGAGCGAGGCCACCCCGGCGTACGGGGTGTCGCGGGGCATCCGGGGCCCGTAGACGTTGTGGTACCGCAGCGCCCACACCTGCCCGCCGGTCTGCCGCGCCCAGGCGCCGGCCAGGTGTTCCTGGGCCAGCTTGCTGGCCGCGTACGTGCTCTGCGGCTCCAGCGGCGCGTCCTCGGGCACCAGCAGCGGGGTAAGGGTGGTGGCGCAGCGCGCGCACGTCGGGTCGTAGCGGCCGGCGGCCAGGTCGGCGGCGCGCCGCAGGGCGGGGCGGACGACGCCGTGGCGGGCGCACTCGTAGCGCCCCTCGCCGTAGACGACCATCGAGCTGGCCAGCACCAGGCGGCGCACACCGGCCCGGTGCATGGCAGCGAGCAGCACCGCCGTGCCGTAGTCGTTGTGACTGGCGTACGCCGGGGCGTCGGACGGGTCCAGCCCGTGCCCGACCATCGCCGCCTGGTGGCAGACCGCGTCGACCCCGGGCAGCAACCGGTCGAGCAGGTCGGGGTCGCGGACGTCGCCCACCACCGGGTCGTGCCGCCGCGACCACCCGGGCAGGTCGGCGCCGTGCGCCTGGGGCAGCAGCGCGTCCAGCGCCACCACCTCGTGCCCTGAGTCGGCGAGCAGGTCGGCGACCTGCGACCCGATGAACCCGGCCGCGCCGGTGACCAGTACCCGCATGCGGTCAGGGTAGGTCGGTGGGAGGCGGTGGCGGGCCGGGTCGGCGCGGCCGTAAGCACCTCGCAACATCGTCCCGCCCCGGTGGTGGGAGCGGCCGGGTCGGTAAGGCTCCCGTAATCGGGCAACCGGGGCTCGACCACCATCGCCGCCTCTAGCCTGCGGGAGTGAGCACCGACAGCAGCTCTCCGGACGGGCCGGCCGAGCCCGACCGGGTCGGGTACGGCTGGCCCCGGCGGTGGTGGCGCTTCCTGGCCGAGCACCCCCCGCCCGGCGCGTCGACGGCGAACCGCCGCTGGCGCAGCCCGCTGCGCGGACCCTGGCTCACCGCCGTGTTCGGCGCGGTGCTGCTGGTCACCCTGCCCCTGGTGATCATCACCGGGCTGCTCGACTACCTCGCCTACAGCCCGCAGTTCGGCCAGGCCTTCCCGCGCGACGTGGGGTGGCTGCAGCTGCCGCAGTTCGACTGGCCTACCCGCCCGTCCTGGCTGTTCCGGCTCACCCAGGGGCTGCACGTGACGCTCGGGATCATGCTGATCCCGGTGGTGCTGGCGAAGCTCTGGTCGGTGATCCCGAAGCTGTTCGACTGGCCGCCGGCCCGCTCGGTCGCGCAGGTGCTGGAACGGCTGTCGCTGCTCCTGCTGGTCGGCGGCATCCTGTTCCAGACCGCCACCGGGCTGCTGAACATCCAGTACGCGTACCTGTTCGGATTCGACTTCTACACCGCCCACTACTTCGGCGCCTGGGTGTTCACCGCCGCCCTGGTCGCGCACGTGGGGCTGAAGCTGCCGCGGCTGGTCTCCGCGCTGCGGTCCCGCCCGCCGCGCAGCGAGCTGAGCACCTCCCGGGCTGCCACCCGTCCCGAGCCGCCGGACCCGGAGCGGCTGGTGCCCGCCCACCCCGGGCCGGCGACGATCAGTCGCCGCGGCGCCCTCGGCCTGGTCGGCGGCCTCTCCCTGCTGCTCGGGGCGCTCACCGTCGGGCAGAGCCTCGACGGGGCGTGGCGGCGCACCGCCCTGCTGCTACCCCGCGGGCGGGAGCCCGGTGCGGGGCCGAGCGGCTTCCCGGTCAACCGCACCGCCGTCGCCGCCGGCGTCCGCGCCGCCGACACCGGGGAACGGTGGCGGGTGACCCTGCGGGCCGGCGGGCGGACCCTCGCGCTGGACCGCGCCGCGTTGCTGGCCATGACCCAGCACACCGCCCGCCTGCCGATCGCCTGCGTGGAGGGCTGGTCGACGCTGCAGACCTGGACCGGCGTACGCCTGCGCGACCTCGCCGCGCTGGTCGGGGCGGGCGACCTCGCCTCGGCGCAGGTGCGTTCGCTGGAGCGGGCGGGACTGTTCAACCAGGCGACCCTGCAGGCCAACCAGGTGCTGGACGGCGACTCGCTGCTCGCGCTGACGGTCAACGGGGCCGACCTCTCCCCCGACCACGGCTACCCGGCGCGGATCATCGTCCCCGCACTGCCCGGGGTGCACTGCACCAAGTGGGTCAGCGAGATCGAGTTCCGGGCGCGTACCGATGACTGAGGTGCGGTCCCGGTTCCGCGCGACGTACGGCGCCGGCGGGCGGCACCTGCTGCTGATGGCGACCGCCTTCGCGGTCACCGGGTGGGTGGCGCTCCGGCTGGCCGGCGAGCCGACCGCCGGGCCCATGCTGGTCTGGTTCGTCGGCGCCGTGGTCGCCCACGACCTGGTCCTGTACCCGGTCTACGCGCTGGCCGACCGGGTGTTGCGGCGGGCCGCCCGCCCCCCGACGGCCGGACCGTCGCTGGTGAACCACGTCCGGGTGCCGGCGCTGGCCGCCGCGTTGCTGTTCCTCGTCCACCTGCCCGGCATCCTCCGGCAGGGCCGGCCGACCTACCTCGCCGCGACCGGCCAGGACCAGCAGCCCTTCCTCGGCCGCTGGCTGCTGGTCAGCGGCGTCCTCTTCCTGGCCAGCGGCGCGGTGTACGCGCTGCGCCGGCTCCGCGCGCGACGCCGCTGACCCGGCCCTCGCCGCTGTCGGTGGGTGCCGGTGCCGGTCGCACCGCGCCGCCGGGCGCGCGGTCGCCGTAAGTCGCGTCCGGCGTCGCGGACGCGGGCGGCAAAGCGTCGGACGGTGCTGCCATGATGCCGGCCACACCGAGACGAGGAGTAGCACGGATGGCCACGGTGACGGTCCGGGACGAGACAGCGACAGGGAAAGCGATCGACTGCTGGCCGATGCCGGGCCTGCCCGACCGGATCACCGCCCGGGAGCTGGTCCGGTTGCGGGTCCGCGAGGAGGTGGCCCGGTTCAACGCGAACCGTCCCGAGCACTTCCGTGGGCTGGTGCAGCCGACCGACACGGAGGCGACGTTGAACGGCTACCGGGTCGCCCGCGACCGGCGGCTGGACTGGGAGAACCAGGCGGATGCGGCGTGCGTCGCGTTCGCCCGCAACGGTTTCGTGCTGCTGGTCGGTGACCACCAGGTCGACGACCTGGACGAGGAGATCGACCTGCGCGCCGACCCGGACGTGGCGTTCGTGCGGCTGGTGCCGCTGGTGGGCGGCTGAGGTGGGCGGCTGGCAGGCCCTGCTGCCCGACCTGACGCCGTCGGAGCGGGAGCAGGTGGAAGCCGGGCTGGCCGAGGCGGACGCGCGGATCCGGGAGGTGCTCGGCAGGGCGTCCGGCTACTACTGGGGGCCGGTCACCCGGATCCCGGAGTGGGCGTCGGTGGTGGCCTGGCCGGCGCCGGAGCGTCGACTCGGCGCCCTCGCCCTGCACCGGGCGGTCACCATCGCGTCGCTACCGCTCGGGCTGAACTCCGCGGTTCGCGCTCTCGCCGACGGTGGCCTGCCCTGGCGACGGGCGGACCTGCTCTGGTGCCTGCACACCATCGCCGATGGCGGGGCCTGGGAGAACGGAGTCCACCTGGAACTGCCGACGGTGATCGCCGTCAGCCTGGCCCCGGCGGACCTGGTCGACCTGGCGCCGGCGCTGTCCGGGCTGCTCACGGAGCTCACGAACGATCCCTTCGTGGCCCGGGAGCCGCGGCGTCGGGCCGTCCAGCTGATCGGCGGGGCGGTCGACCGCGCGGTCGACCGGCGGGTGCCGTACTGGCTGCTGCACGACGGCGACGCGTTCGGCCCGCGGGTCCGCGCCGAACTGGGCGACGTGCTCGCCGCGCCGGGTGTGGCGGAGCTGCTGGTGCACTGCGCCGCACTGACCCGGCCCAGTCCGTCGGCGACCTGGCTGCGCCGGCTCGACGAGCACCTCGCGACCGCACCGGACGGTCCCGATGTCGTTCGCGCGGTCCTGGAGATCTTCGTCGCGCACGGCCGGTCCGTGCACGACGACACCGACCCGCTGCTGCGCGGGCTGGTGTGGGCGCTGTCGCGGGCCGGCGACGACGCCGCAACCGACCTGTTGGCGCGGGTGACCGCCGTCGCGTCGGCGGCGCCCCGGGAGGCCCCCGGCTACCCGCACGCCCAGCGGACGGCGATCGCCGCCGTGCAGTTGCTGGCGGAGCGCCGGGGCGAGGCGCCGGTGCGGACCCTGGCCCGGCTGGCCGTGACGGTGAAGAACAAGGCGGTGCAGAGCCGGGTCCGGACGGCGCTGACCCAACTCGGCGCGTTGCGCGGGTGGTCGTTCAGCGAGGTGATGGAGCTGGCGGTCGACGACCACGGGCTCGACCGTGACGGGCGCCGGCGCAGCCGGGTGGGGGCGTACGACGCGACGGTCGAGGTGGTGGGCGAGAAGGCCCGGCTGACCTTCGCCCGGGACGGCCAGCCGTTGAAGGGCGTTCCCGCTGCGGTCAAGCAGGAGCACGCAGACCAGCTCAGGCAGTTGCGGGAGCTGGTCAAGAGCGTCGGCGCGACGCTGACGGCAGAGCGCCAGCGGGTGGAGGGGTTGTTGTCCGAGGAGCGCACCTGGGCGTACCCGGACTGGGTGTCCCGGTTCCTGGAGCACCCGGTCACCGGGACCTACGGGCGGCGGCTGCTCTGGGAGACCAGCACCGACGGGCGCCGGTGGGCGGCCGGCCTGCCCCGGCGCGACCCCGACGGTTGGGCGGTGGTGGGCCTCGACGGCCGGCCCGTGCGCGGCGACGAGGTCCGGCTGTGGCATCCGATCCGGGCGGCGGTGCCAGAGGTCGCGGGGTGGCGTGAACACGTCCTCGCCGCCGCGGTGCGGCAGCCGTTCAAGCAGGCCTTCCGGGAGGTCTATCTGCTCACGCCGGCCGAGGAGGAGACCCGCGGCTACTCCAACCGGTTCGCCGCCCACATCCTGCGCTACCGGCAGGCGAACGCGCTCATGCGGGTTCGTGGCTGGCAGGCCGGCTACCTCGGCTACTGGGACGGCGGGTACGAGAGCGAGGCGACCAAGCTGTTCGGTGGCGGCCTGTGGCAGGCGTCCTTCCACCACCAACTGGTGGAGGAGGTGGACGGACGCGGCTACGACGTCCAGTACTGCTCGACGGACCAGGTGCGCTTCGCCCGGCGCGACGGGGCGATCTGGGAGCCGGTGCCGGTGGTCGACGTCCCACCGATGGTGTTCACCGAGGCGATGCGGGACGTTGACCTGTTCGTCGGGGTCACCTCGATCGCCGCGGATCCGCAGTGGGCCGACCGTGGCGAGGACCGGTTCCACGCGTACTGGCGGCGCAGCGTCGTGGCCGAGCTGACCCCGTCGGCGGAGATCCGCCGGGACGCGCTGGCCCGGCTGCTGCCGCGGATGCGGATCGCCGACCGGGTGGAGCTGTCCGAGCGCTTCCTCCACGTCCGGGGCAACCTCGGCAGCTACCGAATCCACCTCGGCTCCGGCAACATCCTGATGGACCCGAACGACGCCTACCTCTGCATCGTCCCGGCGCGGGACCGGACCGGCCGGCTGCACCTGCCGTTCGAGGACGATCCGATGCTGTCCATGATCCTGTCCAAGGCGATCATGCTGGCCGCCGACGACACCATCACCGACCCCACCGTGCTCCGCCAGCTCGGCGTGCCGGCGGGCTACTGAGGAGGCTCTGGTGAAAGCGGACGACGGCTTCATGCCGGTCTTCGTGTCGCACCACCAGTTCCAGATCGGCGACGGGACGGAGCGCGGCGACCACCTGGATCTCTACACGGTCGGCGACGACCTGCTCCAGGTCACCGGCCGATCCCAGCTCACGGTGCTGACCGGGCCGCACACCGCTGATGTCGGGGTGCGGCTCGTGGTGCTGGCGTCGCCGCCGCCGGCGGACATCCAAGGTTGGAACGCCGCTGCCGAGGCGACGGTGTGGCTGCCGGACGGCCGGATCAGCGTCTGCGGGCTGATGGGCGACTGCCCGGCGCCCTTGCGGCGGGTGGAGGTGGGCCGGCCGGGGCTGTTCCGGGTGCGGGTCCAGTCGCGTGACCGCACGCCGGAGGGCGCCCCCGCCGTACCGGACGCCCCGGAGCGTTACCAGGTCACCGTGTGGCCGGTGGACGAGGATCCGGGCTTCCGGACGTTACGCCGCGACGACCTGCCGTCCCCGGGGTGGACGCCGAAACCGGCGCGCGCCGCCGGCTGGGCGATGCTGCGGCTGGTCACCCTGGCCGATCCCGACCCTCGGGAGGTGGCGCTGCGCCGGGTGGCCACCGGGAACGGCGAGACGCCGGTCCACCGGCCGGCCGGCCGGGTGGCGGTACGACGGCACCGCACGATGCCCGTCAGGCGCGCGACGGACCTGCTGCGCCGTCCGGCCGACCTGCTCGGCGCGACCGTCCACGGCGACGAGTTGATGCTGCCCGCGGGCGGGCTGGAGATCCGCCTGCGCGCCGCTCCCACGACCGGCGGGCTGGACGCCCAGTGGCGGTGGGCGCCGAAGCCGGGATCGGCGAGCCGGGTGCCCGACGCCCGGAGCAGCACGGTCGAGGTCCGCGTGACACCGGCTTCCGGTGACGGCACCGCGGACCTCGCCGTCGTCCACCGCTCCGTCCAGGCGCCGGACGCCATCCTGCTCGGGCTGATCTGGGACCACCTGCTCGACCGCCTCCTGGAGTCCCCGACCGGGGGCGGTGACCCGCCGCATCCGTGGGAACCAGTGTTCGCCGAGCTCGCCGCCAGGGCCGCGGCCGCCACCGCCAAAGACCGTCGTCGCCGCCTGGAGTACGAGGCCCGTCGGTGGAGCGGAGCACCGCCGTCCGAACGCCTCCGCCGGTTGCCCGCCAACACGATCGGTCTGGCCCGCCTGGATCGAGCGTTCCTCGACGCGCTGGCGGAGGCTGCGTCCGACGTCCAGCGGGCCGTCGCCCGATGGGGCGCCCGCCGGGCGTGCACCCTCGCGGGGCTGGCCGGCATCGACTGGATCGCCCGGGCGTTGACGGCCCTCGACCGGGGCGAGCCGCTGCCGCCACCCTTCGACGACGACCACCAGGCATGGGCGCGCCTGTGGGCCGACGACCGGGTCCCGTCCACCGCGGTCACGACACCGGACGGCACCCCCAACTGCTCCCAGCAGGCGATCGCGCTACCGGCGATCCACGCCGCGGCCCACGAGGACGCGCTGGCCGGCGCCGTCGACACCGTCTACTTCGCCGCGCTCGCCGCCGGCGCCGGCCACCCGGAGGTGCTCGCCGAAGCGAACGTCACCCTCGCCGACCTCTCCGCCGGAGGGTAGAAGGCCGTCCTCGCGCCGGGCGACGACCATCGGGGTCGCGGCGGTGGTGTTGAATGTAGACACTCGTACGGAGGTGTGCTGTGACCGAGCTTCTGCTGTCGATCCAACCGCGACCGTCGACGCCCGCCGAGCGGGTGGACGAGTTCGCCCGCCAGCTGGCGGACGACCTGCGCACGGTGCCGGGGCTGCGGGTCGCGCACGCCCAGTCGGCGGCCGACGGACCCGGCAAGTCGCAACAGGCGTGGGAGCTGGGGATGCTGGCGGTGGGCGGCCTCTTCTCGGCCGCCAGCCTGCGCGCCCTCGCGTACGTCGCCGTCGCCTACGCCAACCGGGTCAAGGCCCGGTCGATCACGTTGCGCAGCGGCGACAACGAGTTGGTGATCACCGGATCGACCCGGGTCGACGCGCGTCTCGTCACCGAGCTGACGCAGCTCCTCGGCGGCACACCGGCGACCAGCGCCGAGCTTCCGGCCCAGCCGGAGCGGCGGCCGGTGGCCGGCCAGCACGGTGGCGGCGCCGCCGGGAGCTGACCCGTGGGAGAGCGCCGTGCCCTGCTGATCGCCAACGACCGCTACATCGACGAGTCGCTGACCGACCTCTACGCGCCGCGGGAAGAGGCGCGTGACCTGCTGAGCCTGCTGGCCGACGCGGACGTCGGCGCCTTCGACCAGACCGTGCTGCTGGAGAACGAGTCGAAGAGCTCGATCGAGCGGGCGATCGAGTCGATGCTCCGGGCGGCGGGCCCGGAGGACCTGGTCCTGCTCTACTTCTCCGGGCACGGGGTGCGCAGCAGCAAACGGGGGCGGCTCTACCTCGCGGTCGCCAACACCGAGGTGGACCACCTCTCCTCGACGGCGGTGTCCGCGTCCTTCGTCCGGGAACTGCTCGACGAGTCCGACGCGGCCAGCTCGGTGATTCTGCTCGACTGCTGTTACAGCGGCGCCTTCGAGGGGCATGGCCTGAAGACGACCGACGACCTGGCCATCGACGGCGAGCTGCGCACCGGCTACGGCCGCTACGTCATCACCGCGACCAACTCGGTGGAGCGGGCCGACGACGGCCGGCCGGCCTCCGAGACCACGTCGCGGCTCCGCTCGGCCTTCACCGAGACCATCATCCAGGGGTTGAGCACCGGCGCGGCCGACATCACCGGGCAGGGCCGGATCACCCCGGACGACCTGTGGCGGTACGTGCGGCTGGAACTGCCGAAGCGCACCTCCTCCCAGTCGCCGTGCCAGTTCGGGCAGGCGAGCGACGAGGTGCACATCGCGCTGTCCCGGGAGGGGCACCACCGCCAGCGCCGCCGGCGGGACCAACGCGAGCCACGACTCGGCGACCTGCTGGGCCCGCTGGAACCCGGCGGGGACGTGAAGCTCTGCGCCACCGACTGGCGGCGACGGGGGCTGTTGAAGGTGCCGATCGGTCAGGCCCAGCGGATCGACCAGCCGGCCGGCGAGCTGGTCTGGCTCGACCTGGCCGCCTCGGAAGGGCATCTGCTCGTCGTCGGCCGGACCGGCACCGGCAAGACCACGCTGTTGTGCTCCCTCATCGCCGGGCTGGCGCTCACCCACTCCGACCGCGAGATCGCCTTCTACTGCCTGGAGTCGGGCGGGAACCTGCTCGGGCCGATGCGGCGGCTGCCGCACGTCCGCGCGGTCGTCGGCGACGACGAGGTGGGTGAGGTCCGGACGCTGCTCGACCTGCTGGAACAGGAGGTCCTCGACCGCAAGCAGCTGTTCCGGAGGCACGAGCTGGAGTCACCGGCGAGCCTGCGGGCCTGGCGGGCCGGCGTCGAGGGCAACCCCTATCCGGACGTGTTCCTGGTCGTCGACCGGTGGCAGGACTTCGCCACGCTGCTGCCGGACTTCTCCCCGCGGATGGTGGACCTCGCGAACAAGGGGCTGGGCTACGGGCTCCACGTCGTGGTGCTCGAACGCAGCTGGCGGGTCATCCCGGAGGAGTTGCTGGAGCTGCCCCAGGCCCGGATCGAGACCCGGTTGTCGCAGCCGCACGAGTCGCGGGTCAACCCGGACCAGGCCGCCCGCCTGCCGATGAACGTGCCGGGCTGGGCCATCTACGGCCGGCGCACCTTCCGGGTCGCGCTGCCCGACCTCACCGTCAGCGGGACCGATCCGGAGACGGAGATCGAGACCGAGGGCCGGCCGACGGGCGGGGCCCGGGCGATGGTGTCGCTGATCGCGGAGGCCTGGGGGATGCCCCGGATCGACGCCGGGCGGGTCGCGCGCCCCGACGCGACCAAGGCGCAGGACGAGTCGTTGGCCGTCCTCGACATCCCCGACTACGCCGCGCTGTGGAGCTTCACGGGGCACCGGACGCCGCTCGGACCGGACTACCTGCGGGTGCCGATCGGCGTCGACGACGGCGCTGCCCCGGTGCTGCTCGACCTGAAGGAGTCGGCGCAGGACGGGATGGGCCCGCACGGGCTGCTCGTCGGCGCGACCGGCTCGGGCAAGAGCGAGCTGCTCCGTACGATCGTCGTGGCGCTCGCGGCGCGGCACTCGTCGGCCGACCTCAACCTCGTCCTGATCGACTTCAAGGGCGGCGCCACCTTCAGCTCGCTGGAGGGACTCCCGCATACCAGCGCGGTCATCACCAACCTCGCGGACCAGCTGCCCCTGGTCGAGCGGGCGCGCGAGGCGCTCACCGGCGAGATGGTGCGGCGGCAGGAGCTGCTGCGGACGGCCGGCAACTACGTCTCCCGGCTGGACTACGAGCGGGCCCGGGACGCCGGGGCGCCGCTGGCGCCGCTGCCCAGCCTGCTGATCATCTGTGACGAGTTCAGCGAGCTGCTCGCCGCGCAACCCGACTTCATCGACCTCTTCGTGATGATCGGCCGGCTGGGCCGGTCGCTCGGCGTGCACCTGCTGCTGGCCAGCCAGCGGCTGGAGGAGGGCAAGCTGCGCGGGCTGGACACCCACCTGTCGTACCGGATCGGGCTGCGCACCTTCTCCGCGTTCGAAAGCCGCACCGTGCTCGGCGTGCCGGACGCGTACGAGCTGCCCAACGCTCCCGGCCACGGCTACCTGAAGACGAGCGCCGCGATGACCCGGTTCCGGGCCACGTACGTCTCGGCACCGCCGGCCCTCACCGGCGCCGACGCCGGTGCGACGGTGTCGCCGGAACTCGCCGGTCGCAGCCTGCTCCACGTCGTGGTGCACCAGTTGCGCGACGGCGGGCCGCCCGCGCACCAGATCTGGCTGCCGCCGCTGGCCGAGCCGCCCACCCTGGACGAGCTGCTGCCGCTGACCCGGGACCCCGAGCGCGGCCTCACCTCGGCCGTCGGCGCCGGCTCGCTGACCGCGCCGGTCGGCGTCGTGGACCGGCCGTACGAGCAGCGCCGCGACCCGTTGCTGGTCGAACTCGCCGGGGCCGGCGGCAACGTGGCCGTCGTCGGCGCCTCGCTCAGCGGCAAGAGCACCATGCTGCGTTCCCTGATCGGCTCGCTGGCGCTGACCCACACCCCGCGCGAGGTGCAGTTCTTCTGCCTCGACTTCGGCGGTGGCGCGCTGCGCAGCCTCGCCGCGCTGCCGCACGTCTCCGGGGTGGCCGGCCGGCGCGACACCGAGGCGGTCCGCCGCACGGTCGCCGAGGTGGTGGCGCTGCTCGACGGGCGGGAGACCCGCTTCACCGAGCGGGCTGTCGAATCGATGGCCAGCTACCGCCAGCGGCGCGCGGCCGGCGAGTTCACCGACGACCCGTTCGGCGACGTCTTCCTCGTCGTGGACGGCTGGAACATTCTGCGCCAGGAGTACGCCGAGCTCGAGGAGACCGTCACGCTGCTCGCCCAGCGCGGGCTCCAGTACGGCGTGCACGTGGTGCTCACCGCCATCCGCTGGTCGGAGCTGCGGCTCAGCATGCGTGACCTGCTCGGCACCAAGCTGGAGCTGCGGCTCGGTGATCCCAGCGAGTCGGAGTTCCAGCGGCGGATCGCGGCGAACGTCCCGGAGGCGTCGCCGGGACGCGGCCTGACCCGGGACCGGCTGCATTTCCTCACCGCCCTGTCCCGCGTCGACGGCAGGCACGGCGTCAACGACCTGGCCGAGGCGACGGCCGCGCTGGCGGACCAGGTCGCCGAGGCCTGGCGGGGCCCGTCCGCTCCGCCGGTGCGGATGCTGCCGCGCCGCCTCTCCCTGGTCGAGTTGAACGAGGTGAGCGACCCGTCCGCCGCGGGCCTGCCGATCGGCGTCGACGAGGCCTCGCTCGCGCCGGTCTACCTCGACCTGGACAGCGACCCGCACCTGACCGTGTTCGGGGACGCGGAGTGCGGCAAGAGCAACCTGCTCCGGCTGGTCGCCCAGCAGCTGGTGGCACGCCGCACGCCGGCGCAGGCGCGGCTGGTGGTCGCCGACTACCGCCGGAGCCTGCTCGGCGCGGTGCCGACCGAGCACCTCCTCGAGTACGCGCCGTCCAACCAGGGCTTCGCCCAGGCGCTCGCCTCGATCCGGGAGGCCATGACGAACCGGTTGCCCGGCCCGGACGTCACGACGGAACAGCTGCGGAACCGCAGCTGGTGGCGGGGGCCGGAGCTGTTCATCCTGGTGGACGACTACGACCTGGTGGCGTCGGCCGGCAACAACCCGCTCAGCGTGCTGCACGACCTGCTGCCCCAGGCCCGCGACGTCGGCCTGCACCTGATCCTCGCCCGCCGGGTCGGCGGCCTCGCCCGGGCGCTCTACGAGCCGGTGCTCCAGCGGCTGCGCGAGCTGGACTCCCCCGGGCTGCTGATGTCGGGCAACCGCGAGGAGGGGCAGGTGCTGGGCAACCTCCGGCCGCAACCGATGCCACCCGGTCGCGGCACGCTGGTACGCCGCCGCGACGGCGCCCGGCTCATCCAGACCGCCCTCGCCGAGCCCTGATCTCCCGGCGTCAGCGGGACGCCGCCAGCGAGGCGAGGACGTCGGCCGTGCGGGCCCGCGCCGCGTCGGCGTGGGCCATCGCCTCGGCGAGGGTGGCGGAGAGCCGCCGGGCGAGCGCTCGCACCGCCATCGGCGCGGCGCCGGCGGCCGGCGGAACGACCTCGCCGTCCGGCGTGACGACGAGCCCCAGCTGGTGCGCCTCGGCCACCGTCCGGCTGATCAGCTGTCCGGCCCTGGCCACCTCCCGGTCCCGGACCGCCAGCGCCTCGGCGACGGCCCGGTAGGTGTCGTGGGCTTCCTCCAGCCGCCGGACCAGGCGGCGCAGCGTCTCGTTGACGTTGTCGAGCCCGACCCCGGTCCGCCAGTGCTCGGGCAGGTCACGGTGCACCCGGTGAAGCTCGTCCGCGGCCTGCCCGGCGGCACGTGCCGCGTCCGCCCAGCGGTCGGCCGCGTCGGTGGCGGCGACGGCCAGGCGCCGGTGGAGGTCACCGGCCATCGGAGACCTCCCGGAGCAGGCGGGTCAGCCGGGCCGCCATCTCCTCGTCGACCGTCCGCACCGAACCGGCGACCTGCCGGACGATGCCGGCGAGGTCCTGCAGCTCGCGGGCGGCGCGGGGCAGCTCGTCCAGCCAGCGCGTCGCCGTCTCGTGCAGCGGTCGGCCGTCCGGGCCCGCCGCCGCCGGCAACTCGCCGCTGTCGGGCAACTCGACCGCCGCCAGGCGCTCCGCGACACCGGTCATCCGGTCCGCCAGGCCCGTCAGGCCCGCCGGATCCACGTCGAGCCAGCTCTCCCTGCCCACGGTCGCCTCCCGCCACCGTCGCCGTGCCGAAAGCCTAGATGAGTCAATGCCAAGCATGACGTGCGGTCTCAGTGGGCGTAGGCGGTCAGGGACCGTGGGACGGGTGCTTCGGTTCGGTCGTCGTGCCAGAGAACGCCGTGCCGGAGGTTAGTCGGGCGGCTCTGCCAGCCGCTCCATTCGGTTCCAACCGGACCAGCCGCGCTCACGCATTAGCTCCCGCATCCGCTCCACCCGCGGGTCGGCCTCGTCGGCAAGGTCGTCCAAAAGGTCATGCGGTAGATCGTCGTAAGCCTCCTCGCCGAGGTTGATCTCGCCGGAGATGTATGCCTGCTCGGCCAGGCAGGCCATGATGTCGGCAGCTTCCTCCAGACGCGGGTCGTCACCTGCGTCACTTTCGAAGATCGCCGACAGCACCCGATAGAGCCGGACGACTTGCGGGTCATCGAGCTGCGCGAGTTTCGCCGGCATCCACTCGCGGACCCGATCGGGCCAGCGGGCCGTAACCAAGATCCACCCGTCCCGCTCAGCTTCTACCATCCGCTCTGACGCCCCGATCTCCCGAAGCCGATCGAGATAGGAGACCACCTCCGGTGGGAGCGCCAGACCGTCCCCGGCAGCGAGCTGCGCGATCTGCTTGCGGCTGGTCTCAAGCCGTTCGATCTCGTCGCCCAGCTGGCTGTCGATCCTTCGGATTGCTTTGGCAAAGGTCGATGCGTCGGCTTCGAGCATCTGACCGATCTGGGACAGCGGCACGCCAGCGTTGGCGAGGGTGCGGATCTTGATGAGGGACACGACTGCCGTTGCAGCATACCGCCGGTAACCCGAAGCATCCCGTTCCGGCTCGGGCAGTAGTCCGATCTGGTGATAGTGCCGCACCGCCCGCACCGTGACGCCGGCATACGCCGCCAGTTGACCGATCGTCAGCATGCTGTAGATCCTGCCCTCAACTCGCCCAGACCCGGTCGACGCCGGCTCAGGAGATCCGGCGCCGGTAGGAGCTGTTGGCGAACATGTAGGCAACGACGAGGATGCCGACGCACCAGGCGAGGGCGGTCCAGATGTCGGTGCCGACCGGCTGCTGGGTGAACAGGTTTCGGATCGCGTTGACGATGGAGGTCACCGGCTGGTGCTCGGCGAAGGCGCGCACCGGGCCGGGCATGGACTCGGTGGGCACGAAGGCCGAGCTGATGAACGGCAGGAAGATGAGCGGGTAGGAGAACGCGCTCGCGCCGTCGACGGACTTTGCGGTGAGGCCGGGGATCACGGCGATCCAGGTCAGCGCCAGGGTGAACAGGACCAGAATGCCGGCGACCGCGAGCCACCCCAGCACGCCCGCCCCCGTGCGGAAGCCCATGAGGAGTGCGACGAGGACGACGACCACGAGCGAGATCAGGTTGGCGACCAGCGAGGTCAGGACGTGCGCCCACAGCACGGAGGATCGCGCGATCGGCATGGACTGGAACCGTTCGAAGATGCCGCCCTGCATGTCCAGGAAGAGCCGGTAGGCGGTGTAGGAGATGCCCGAGGCGATCGTGATGACCAGGATGCCGGGCAGCAGGTAGTTCACGTACGAGTCGGACCCGGTCTCGATCGCGCCGCCGAAGACGTAGACGAACAGCAGCATGAAGGCGATCGGCATGATTGCGGTCGTGATGATGGTGTCCGGGCTGCGGGTGATGTGGCGCAGCGAACGTCCCAGGAGGACGGCGGTGTCGCCGAGGAAGTGCTTGTTCATCGTTGTTCCTTGTCCGTTCTGGCACCGACGAGGGTGAGGAAGACGTCCTCGAGGGTCGGCTGCTTCTCGACGTACTCGACCTCGGCGGGTGGGAGGAGCTGCTTGAGCTCATTGAGGGTGCCGTTCACGATGATCCGGCCCTCGTGGAGGATCGCGATCCGGTCGGCGAGCTGCTCTGCCTCGTCGAGGTACTGAGTCGTGAGCAGCACGGTCGTGCCGCCCTCGGCGAGCTCCTTGACGGCCTGCCACACCTCGATGCGCGCCTCCGGGTCCAGCCCGGTCGTCGGCTCGTCGAGGAAGATGACCGGCGGGTTCCCGATGAGACTCATCGCGATGTCCAGACGGCGGCGCATGCCACCGGAGTACGTCGCTACCCTCCGGGTGCCCGCCTCGGTCAGCGAGAAGCGCCTCAGTAGGTCATCCGCGATCGCGCCCGGGTCCTTGAGGTGCCTCAGCCTGGCGACCAGGACGAGGTTCTCCCGCCCGCTGAGGATCTCGTCGACCGCCGCGAACTGCCCGGTGAGACTGATGGACTCGCGTACGTCGGCGGCCTGTGTCGCGACATCGAAGCCGTTGACCCGGGCAGTCCCTGTGTCGGCCTTGAGCAGCGTGGACAGGATCTTCACCACCGTGGTCTTCCCCGCCCCGTTTGAGCCGAGCAGGGCGAAGATGGTGCCCCGCGCCACTTCGATGTCCACGCCGCGCAGCACCTTCAGATGCTTGAACGACTTCTCCAGGCCTTGCACGTGTATCGCGGGCTGCGCGACCTGATCGGTTGTTGGCGGGATGCTCATGACAGCCAGCATGGAGGGTTGACGCAGCGTCAAGGTCAAGCCGCAGGGCGGATTCGATTCGTGCACTGACCCGAAAATCGGTGAAGGAGTGGGCAGGTGGCAGCACCCGGCGGAGCGTCAGCGGAGCCGGGTGCGGGCGGCT
>NZ_JBRIQN010000016.1:0-144681 GCF_052981855.1 Micromonospora sp. LZ34 | reverse complement strand
TGCCGGAACCGGAAAAATCAACGTCAGCAGGTCAAAACCCCAGTCTTGACCGACCCCGCTCCTTCATGGATGACAGATCGGTATCAGTATCCGCGTGACACTCGCCGAGGGCTGGCGCGCTGAGTGTCAGCAAGCACGCACCCAGGCGCCTTCAAGGGTTCACCACCTGGTACATCGCGTGATCCTGCCACCGGCCGGCGATGTTGAGGTACGCCGGCGCCATGCCGAACTGCACGAACCCGTTGCGTTCCAGCACCTGCTGCGATCTAACGTTGTGCAGCAGGGTCTCTGCCTGCACCCGATGCAGCCCCAACTCCTCGAAGGCCACCCGCACGATCTCGCGCACCGCCCTCGTCGCGAACCCCCGGCCATTGTGGCTGGCAGTTACCCAGTAGCCCATGGCACATGACTGGAAGGGGCCGCGCACTATGCCGTTGAGCGTGATGCGGCCGATCACGTGACCGGAGTCGTCGAGGATGACGTGGGGCAGCTTCAATCCCTGCTCGTGCTGCTGGAGATCGGCTTCGATGACGGCGTGCTGGCCGTCTGCCGTGAAGTAGTCCTCACTCCGGATCGGGTCCCACGGCGCGAGAAACTCACGGTTGACGCGGAGCAACTCGGCCAAGGCCGGCGCATCCTCCGAGGCGATGAGTCGGGTGATCTTCACCCGTCCATCGTCCCAGGCGGGCATGTCCTCTTCCTCGCCAGGCTTGACCGGAAGCGGGGGCACGCCGACGGCCACAGCTGCACCCGCCAGACGTCGCCGGGTCGGGCTGTAGGTCGTTGCGGCCTCAGCGGCTGACGACGGTCTCCCGCTCCAGCCGCGACAGCTTTTCGGGATTGCGCACGTGGTAGGCACCGGTGATGTAGCCGTTCTCGACCCGCACCGCCATCACGCCGTCGATCTCCCCATTGACTCGGACGAGCAGCCCCGGGCCACCATTGATCTGTACCACCTCGACCGACCTTCCTGCGTCGCGCTTCCACCAGCCGACGGCCAACAAGCGAGCCACCTTGCCGGCCCCCACGATGGGCCGAAGCAGGGCATGTTTGATACCGCCGCCGTCGCTCAGGGCGACGACGTCCGGCGCCAGGATGTCGAGCAGGCTCTGCAGGTCGCCGGTTTCAACCGCGCGCTGGAAGGCCCCGAGTGCGGCTCGGGTCTCGGCCGGGGAGACGACGCCGCGTGGCCGGCGCGCGGCGACATGCGCCCGTGCCCGGTAGGCGATCTGGCGGACCGCCGCCGGGGTCTTGTCGACAGCCTCGGCGATCTCGTCGTACTCCAGATCGAACACCTCGCGCAGCACGAACACCGCCCGCTCGATCGGCTGAAGCGTCTCCAACACCAGCAGCATCGCCATCGACACGCTGTCGGCCAGTTCGACGTCCTCGGCCACATCGGGCGTGGTCAGCAGCGGCTCGGGCAGCCACGGCCCGACGTAGGACTCCTTACGCCGATCGAGCGCACGCAGCCGGTCCAGCGCCTGCCGGGTGACGATCCGCACCAGGTAGGCGCGCTTCTCGCGGACGGCGGCCAGATCGACGCCCGCCCATCGCAGCCAGGTCTCCTGCAGGACGTCCTCGGCGTCGGCGGCCGAGCCGAGCATCTCGTAGGCGACGGTGAACAGCAGGTTGCGATGGGCAACGAACACCTCGGTTGCCGAATCCGCGGGGTCCACGCGGTCGGGACGATCGAGCGGCTCGGCTGTGTCCGTCGTTCGTTCGCTGCGCTGGCTCATGCCTGGCTCCTGCCTGTTCGACCTCGGTCCTGCCACACGCACTAGACGCCGCTCCCCACCGCCTTGTAACACCTACGAGCGATGACCCACGTCATACACCCGCACTGTTACAGGGCCCGGGTCGCCGCCGTCTCGTGATCGTCAGGACGCCGCGCGAACGATCCGCGCGGCACGCAAGACCACGAGTGAGGACGAAGTCATGGCAACCACGAAGGCGCAGGCCCCGGCGGCCGATTCGCGCCGCTGGGCCGCGCTGTTCTTCATAGGGTTGGCCCAGCTCATGATCGTTCTGGATGGGACGGTCGTGAACATCGCGCTGCCGTCGCTCCAGCGGGATCTGGGAATCTCCGACGGCGACCGGCAGTGGATCATCACCGCGTACACGCTGGCGTTCGGCAGCCTGCTGCTGCTCGGCGGCCGGATCGCCGACTACACCGGCCGCAAGCGGACCTTCCTGATCGGACTGCTCGGCTTCGCCGGCGCGTCGGCGCTCGGCGGCGCGGCGGACAACTTCGAGATGCTGCTGAGCGCCCGTGCCCTGCAAGGCGGGTTCGCCGCGCTGCTCGGGCCGTCCGCGCTGTCGCTGCTGACCGTGACGTTCACTCAGCCCAAGGAGCGCGCCAAGGCGTTCGGGATCTGGGGCGCCATCACCGCCGTGGGCGGCGCGATCGGGCTGCTTGCCGGCGGGGCGCTGACCGACTACCTGGACTGGCGCTGGTGCCTGTACGTCAGCGTCCCGATCGCCCTGATCGCGGTGGTCGGCGGGTACGCGATGCTGGCCGAGTCGCGGAGCAGGGGCAGGGCCCGGTTCGACATCCCCGGCGTGCTGCTGGTGACCGGCGGGCTGGTCGCGATCGTGTACGGCACGAGCCAGGCGGAGTCCGACGGCTGGGGCTCGGCGAAGGTCATCGGTCTGCTGGCCGGGGGCGCGGTGCTGCTCGCCGCGTTCGCCTTCGTCGAGAGCCGGGTGTCGCAGCCAATGCTGCCGCCGCGCCTGATCGCCAACCGAACCCGCGGCGGCGCCTATCTGAGCGTGGGACTGGCCATGGTCGGAATGTTCGGGGCGTTCCTCTTCATGACCTACTACCTGCAGGTCGTCAAGGGATACTCGCCGATCAGGACGGGCGTGGCCTTCCTCCCAATGACCGTGGCGGTCCTGATGTCGGCCGGCGGGCTCGCCACCCGGCTGCTGCCCAAGGTCCCGCCGCGGATGCTGATCGTGCCGGGCATGCTGCTCATCGCCTCCGGCATGCTGTGGCTGCACACCATGGAAACCGACACCGGCTACGTCGAGGGCGTGCTGGTCTCGGGACTCCTGCTCGGCTTCGGGGCGGGCATGATCATGCCGGTGGCCTTCAACTACGCCACGCACGGCGTCGACCAGCGCGACGCGGGCGTCGCCTCGGCCAGCGTCAACACCGCGCAGCAGATCAGCAGCTCGATCGGAACCGCGCTGCTCAACACCATCGCCACCAGCGCGACCGCGGACTACCTGGCCTCGCATGCCCTGCAAGGGAGGAGCCCGGCCTTCGCCAAGAAGGCGATGCTGGAAGGTTTCGTGACAGCCGGCACCTGGGCCGCGGGAATCCTCCTGGCCGGCGCGCTGATCATCGCTGTCCTGATGAACACCCCGCGCCCCAAACACCAGGCAGTCACCGAGGACGCCGAGAGCGCGGGGGGCGCCGAGGACGCCGAGCCGGTGCTCGCTCACTCCTGATCTCCCCGGCGGAGGTCCATTGCAGCAGCGCTCAGCCGCGGGGACGTCGGCGGCCGTGACCCGGACGGGTCGGGGCCGCCGACGTCTGTGCTGCCGCCGAAGCAGACATCGTGGAGGTCACGGGGGAACCGGTATCCCTCCACGCCGCGCTGGGCGGGCTGTTCAACGCTGCCGCCTGGAGGGTGGTGCACGAGTCCCTGCAACGCCTCGGCGTTCAGCTCGTCTTCGGGCCCGCTGAAGTCCGACGAGTCGGAGCGGATCATCGGTCTGCCGACGCCCTGCCTTGCCGCTCTCCGAGAGCACAAGGTCAGGCAGGAGGCAGAGCGCAGAGTGACGGGCGAGCGGTGGCAGGACTTCTTCGTCGGGTGCGGTCCCATGACCTACGCCACTCCTGCGCGACGCTGCTCTACGAGCAGGGCGTGCCGATCGAGAAGATCCAGGACGTGCTCGGGCACAGCGCCCCGACCATCGGGGAGCTGATCTACGTGGAGGTGACCCGGCAGGCCCAGCGGTCGACCACCACTGACCAGCTGGGGTTATCTGTTCGATGCCTGACGTAGGGGTCGCCCAAAAGAGGTCAGGGCCGGTCTAACCGACCGGCCCTGAGGGTGTTCCTGCTGGTGCGCCGCCAGGGACTCGAACCCCGAACCCGCGGATTAAGAGGACACGCGCCCGGCCGTGGCCAACCGTCCCTGCCTCGGCAGCGGTCCGCTGCTGGCTTGGCTCGTCGTGCTGTCCTGGCGGCAGGTTGGGGTCACGTAGGGGTCAACCTCGCCTACGACCCCTCGTTTGTAAGTTCTGGGCAGCCGTCCCGCCGCGTCCATCCCCGGCTGGTCCGTCCCCGTCCGACCCGTCACGAGCCCGTGATCGTGCGCCGTCGTCCGTCATCGTTGCTACAGCCGCTGCTACACCCTGCGTCGACCGGACCAGCGGATTAAGAGGCATAGCCGGCGTGATGCCCCATCGTTTCCCGCCTCAATCCGCCTAGTTGCGACAGCCGGTCTCGGGACGATGCCAGCCGCCTCGGTTGCTGTCACCGTTGCTGTCGGCACCACCCCCTGGGCCGACAGCCGACCAGTCGCGCCACCGAACACACCGGCGATCCACGAGGAAGGTTTCGGTCAGCGCCCGAGTAGCTTTGCGAGGGCGCTCTTCTTGGCCACTGTAAGCAGCCCGTGGTCAGCGAGGTCCTTCGCCAAGGACTTCGACAAGGCATTGTTGTGTTGTTTGACCCCCGCCGTGAACCCGTCGCGCAATGAAAGCGTGTGACCATAGCCCGCACCGCCAGCCCACACGACGACTCTGGCCGCCGACCGCAGATCGCCGGCAACGTTTCTGGCCAAGAGGTCTTCGGCCAGCTCGCTAGCGGCCTTCCTGACTTGGGTGGCTACACCGGAATCGGGGGATACCCGAGCTTCAATCAAGATTTCGACCTGCTCAGTCCTTTCGGCCTCGCGAGTCTTGTTCTTGATGACAGTACGGGCATATTCGACAGCTGCGGCTCCGATTCCGGCTTGTCCGGCCGCCTGCAGTAGTGCCGCCGTGCCGTTCGTCTCGGCGACGGCCACCCATATCCGGGTGCGGTCGACGGTGCTCAGACCAACACAGTAGCGACCAAGGGCGAGGGGCGTGATGGCTACCTTACCGAGCAGAGAACGAACCTCGTTGGGGGCGGGCGAAAGCGCCAACCAGGCGTCAGTGATCGCCGTGGTCTGCTCTGCCCCAGGGATGCGTGCGACCTCGGCCGCCGCTGGGGCGTCACCGTCAAATACTGCTCGTACACCGAGCTTGAGCCGCAGGACGGCCGCCTCTTCGCCGTCGGCCGGCTTGTACTCGTCGACGCGAGCGGACAACGAACGAGCGGCGGCTGCCGGGAGTTTCGCGCACAGCCTCACCCAGTTCGTCGTCACTGATGGCGGCAGCTGAATTGTCTCCGGCACTAGCGCTAGGTCGTTTACCAAGGGCTCCGCCAGCCGCGCTTCGGTTTCAGGCGAGAACAAGGCTGCGGCTGTCGCGAACAGTGCTTCTTTGCGCGCCCACAGTAGCGCGGCAGCCTCGTCGTCATCAGCGGCCCCCTCCCATCCCACGGAGGACAACGTCTGTGTCAGCACTTCGGCTACCTTTTCGACGTCCATCGCAGATAGGTCATGGACCTTGGCTGCCAGCAGCGGCAACTGCGACAAAGCATCGGGGTGTATAGCGGCCCCAAGAGAGGGCACGAGCGTGGAGGTGAACACCTCGGCAGCAAGCGCTGCAACTTCGGCGTCATCCTCGGTCGGGTTGCTTGGGAGCATGGCGGACCAGACGGCGGCGTCTTCCATCGGGTAGTCGCGTAGGCCAAGCAGCGCGTGTCGGGCGCGCAGGACTGGAGAGCCCATCGTGGCCACGTGCTTATCCGCATTGTGTAGGGCCCACTGACGGAGCGGAGCGCAGGCGGTCGCGCACTGCGCCAACGCGAAGACTGACGACAGTAGCCTCTCGCCGTCGGGACGGGATGTGATGGCATCTACCAGTTCCTCGAGCCGCTGGACGCCCTTGCCGGTGTATTCGGGCTTCGGGGCGGGCCGGGCACGCCCGGGCTGAACCGGTGCTGGCTCGGACGTCTCGAGGTCGTTCAGAGTGTTGAGCACGGAGTCCTGCACCCGATGCCAGAGGGTCTCGGCGCTCTCAATGGGGGCCTTATTCAGTGCTGTCAGCAACGGCTGCGGAAGGTCGTTGAACCTGTCGGCGAGCATCTCGACCAAGACCAGTGACGCATCGCCTTCCATGTGCGGTAGGAGCAGTGCAAACCTGCCGAGGAGGTCTTCTGGATTGGGCTCTCGCCGAAGGCCGTCGAGGGTGTCTTGGACCACGTCAGAGGCGCCGGACCAGCAAGCAACTAGGAGAGCGCCTGGCAGGGACTCCCTCGAGAGGGTTCTTGCCTTGAGAGCTGCGATGAGCGACGGTGCAGCCTCGCGAGCGATGATCTCGCCGTAGTCCGGGTCGACGCGTTCGATGAGCTTGCACGCGGCCTCGTAAGCGAAGACCCGGCCCGGCCCGGTCGTGTTGTCACCCTCAGTAACCAAGAGTGGGATGGCGATCGCCAATGTCGATGATCCCTGGGCTTCGAACTCGGCGACCACCTGGTCGGGGGCGGTATCAGTTGCGAAGTCGATGACATCACCGAGGCGCGGGTCCCCTAGGTTTTCATGGCCCGCTGCGCCTTGGAGATACAAGAGGTCGGGACGCGGGTCGCCGATCCCTGCGGCGGCAACCTTGGCTAGGTATGTGCCAAGATGGCGGCGCAACGTGTCATTCGCCTGTTCAACCTGGCCCGACCGTCCCTCGGCCGCATCGGCGAGCAACTCACCCGCTGGAGCCTCTTCCCCAGCGTCGGGGTCACGCTTTGCAGGCTCTGGCTTTATCGAGAACCGCCGAACGGCGTCACGCGCTTCGTCCGTCTGAGCACCCTCGTCTCCCCTCAGATACGCGAGGAGCCGAGGCACGCGTCGCATCTCGTCAGCAACGACGGGAAATTCCGTCTGCAGCACGGTTAGCACGGCTAACTCGTGTGCCCGATCCAGCCATGGAATAGCTCGTGCCTCGGCAATGCGCACAGTGGTCGCGTAGTTGTTCAGGAGCACCTTGACCCGCCGAGGGCTTCGGACATGGACTGGAATGAGCGCGAAGATGGCGAGTTCGTAGGCCTGCTGGCTCCTGGTTCGCAACTCCTCCCAAATGCCGCCGCGTGCGTCGGCAAGATCGCGGGCGAACTTGGTCAGAGCGCGGGACCGCAGCGGCGGAAGCGCGATCTGGTGTTGGAAGATCTTGTCGAGGAATGCGCCTGGTGTTGAGTAGTACGGCTCGTCTTCGCGGACGGGCTTGGCCTGTGGAAGCTTCCGCAGGGCTCTTTCGAGTACCTCTCGATCGGCTGCCACGATGAATGCGCAACCGTCCTGGTCAAGGAAGGTCTTGAGGTCGATCAGGGTCGCCACGACGTCCTCAGGAGCACATCGGTCGAGCTCGTCGATGAAGACCACGAGCCGTTCGGTCCTGCCGGAGAGGACCTTCTTCACAAGGTTATGGAACCTCTTAGCGAACTGGTCGGCCCCAACTGGCGCGGGCTTCTTCCTGGTAGTGACGGCACCCTCGAACGCCTTGGGCCCAACCAAGACCGCCACTAGGGCCAGGCCGAAGACCGTCCCGGCCTGAGGCAGGAGAGCTTTGACGGCGGCCTTGAAGTTGTCGTCCGTGAACGCCTCGGCGGCCGCGGCTTGCAAGACGACCCATAACGTGGCGACGATGGCGGCTAGCGCGATACCAGCCAGCAGAGAACGCCAGTTCTCCTTCACCCATTTCAGAATGCTCAGATGCGTCTGAGTCTGCTCTTGGTGGAGGCCGTCGTTGAACTCTTCCTCTTTACCTAAACCGAGATCGTCGGATATAGAGTCGATGAAGTTCCGCTTGAGGTCTTGACCGCCGTACTTCCAGGCGTCGTAGCGTGCAACCCGAACCTTCTTGCCGGCCACGGCACTCAGGTGCTTCTCGATCATCGAGTAGACACTGGACTTACCCGAACCCCAAGGCCCAAAGAGAGCAATGTTAACTGGGGACTGCGCCTTCAGTGCGATCTCGGCAACGCCCTTGGCGATGGCTTCGTGTTCAAGAAGGTCTTTGTAATCCTCGCCGAGACGATTGTCCGGAATTAAGTCTTCACTTCGCACCACCTCCGCAGGTGGTGCAGTCCGTCTTCCGAACATGCGAGGCCCCTTCTGCACCGCAGGGAACGCTAGACGGCGGCGACCGTTTGACATGCCACTGGTGGGGCCGGGCGGGCGCGACGCAGCCATGCCGTGAACATCTGTCCGCTGCGGACATACGTGAGATCTTGGTCGCTGCGTGCCACAGCATAAACCCTGGAACACTGGCTCGGCTATGTCTGACGGTGTCCGAGAGTGATCTAGTGCCGCTCCACGGCGGCAAGGTCGCCTCCGCGTTGGCGAGGTCGCCGGCGCTCTGCACCGCACTCAGGTCTGTCGCCCTGACGGCAGTCGTGGCACAGCTGGCGGCCCTGGTCGGGAGGAAGGGGGCTGAGGGTTTTCGCACACCAGTTCACCGACTACAGGTAAGAAGGCTCCTGGCGGCCTGGTGGTCGAGCCGCCACCCCTTGTTACCTGGGCAAACATCGTCACCAGTGGTCGTCGTTGGTCGCCACTGATCGGCCTGCGACGGCCTGGTGACGGCCTAGCCGAGTCTCACGCCGCCTCTCCCGCGTTGATCGACCCGAGCATGGGCAATGCGACTCGCCGCCCCAGCCCAACAAGAAAGATCGCCTCCACACCTTTCAATCCGTACGCACGTTCGACAGAATCGGCTCAACCAGTCGGGGAGTGTGGTCATGGCAGACAAGAGTTCCATCGAGTGGACCGAAGCCACATGGAACCCAACGACCGGCTGTGACCGCATCTCGCGTGGCTGCGATCACTGCTACGCACTCACCTTGGCGAAGCGACTGAAGGCCATGGGCTCACCGAAGTACCAGACGGACGGAGACGCACGAACCTCCGGCCCAGGCTTCGGCGTTGCCATCCACCCTGCAGATTTGACTCTTCCCCTGCGCTGGCGAGAGCCCAGGATCGTCTTCGTCAACTCGATGAGCGACCTGTTCCACGCCAGGGTGCCCTTCGACTTCGTCGGGCGAGTCTTTGAAGTCATGGCAGCAACCCCCCAGCACACCTACCAGGTACTCACGAAGCGGGCTTCTCGGCTAGCGAAACTTGCTCCGCGTCTGACCTGGCCGAGCAACGTTTGGATGGGCGTGAGCGTCGAGGACGCCTCCGAGGCGAGCCGGATCGATCACCTCCGGACCGTGCCGGCAGCAGTGCGCTTCATCTCCGCTGAACCCCTTCTCGGCCCTGTCACTCCCCTCGACCTAACCGGCATCCACTGGCTCATCGCAGGAGGCGAGTCAGGGGTGGGCGCCCGGCCAGTTAACCCCGCATGGGTCCGGGACCTCCGTGACCAGTGCCAAACGGACGGCGTCGCCTTCTTCTTCAAGCAGTGGGGTGGCAGGACACCAAAGGCAGGCGGCCGAGACCTTGATGGCGAGACCTGGGACGAGATGCCGGAGCTTCCCGCCATGTCAGCCGCCGGATAGCGGGGTAGCCGACCAGACCTTCATGTCATACGGTGTCGGGACAACTGCGCACCGTAGACAGGGGGAACCTTGCCGACGCCTGACGAAGTGCTGTGGGACAAGGATCCGCACACAGCTGCGAAGCACCTCGTGTACCGCAGTTACTTCGACGCCTGGTTCCCCATCCTGCTTCAGTCGGCGTATGGCTCGAAGGGCGTCACCTACGCTGAGGGCTTTTCCGGCCCTGGCGAGTACAAGGATGGGTCGCCGGGATCTCCAATCATCGCCCTAAGATCAGCCCTCCACTGCATTGCCGCGCCAAGGCCAGGCAGAGAAGGTCGCTTCCTGCTCCTAGAGGACAATCAGACACGGGTCGACCACTTGGAGGGCGTCCTTCTGCGGGAGCTTGGGACGCTCGACAGAACTGAACTCGCAGCTCAAGGCTTGGTGGTTGATCTTCAGAAAGGCAACTGCAAAGAGGACCTCCTTCCCCTGCTCGACAAGCACAGGGTCTGGAACAAACCACTGCTACTAGTCCTCGACACCTGGGGCTCCGCCGTCGACTTTGAGATCCTAAAGCGGACCGCCAACAGCAAGGCTGGCGAGGTGATCGTAACCATACAACCGAGCCAATTCTGGCGGTTCGCATCCAACCCTCGGCACTACGGAGACCGAGTGTTCGGACCAGTGGTATGGCGTGACGTTCAAGCCCAACCTAAAGACAAGAAAGCTCAATACATCAAGTCACAGTACCGCCGAGTCCTGACCGAGGCTGGGTTTCAATACGTCCTGGACTTCGAATTAGCCGACGAACGCAATAACCTTCTCTACCTTGTCTTTGGCACAAATTCTGACAGAGGCTTCGAGAAGATGAAGGACGCAATCTGGCGCGTCGACCCCTACCAGGGAATTGGCTACCGGGACCCCCGAGATCCGAACCAGGAGACCCTACCCATCCGGCCTGAGCCGCAGCTAGGTCCGTTGCGTCGACTCATTCTGGAGCACTTGACCACCCTTCCAAGCCAGAGCGCCACGCTAGACGAGCTACGTCGTTTCACTCTCCATAGGACCATCTTCCGTCCTGGACAGACGCTAAGCGCCGCACGGCTATTGATTGACGAAGGAAGCATCGCCGCCGAACCTCCTGGCAAGCGGCTCATTGGAACTTCGCGCCTCTCCCACACCGGCTCCATGGCGCTCTTCTAAAGCTGCGGCTACGCGGCCAGTGATAGCGATTGACGTCGGGGTGGCGAGGGCGCATTACTTGACCGGTTGGAGCCGGCCGTCGACCAGCTTAAATCCTGACGGCAACTTGTGTGCGGCTTCTACATTCGCGACTACCGCATCTGACAGGTCATGCCCGTCTTTCGCCCGACTGTTCGTGAATGACACAGTAGCCATGAAGCGTACGTCCGGAAAATACGCTCCTGCACCAAACCTACTGCCACCAAAGTTCGCATCCGACTCGAAGACTGAATCGTTAAACTCGCCATCAACTCCGATCTTCGCTCCGGCGAAGATCGCCTTCCGCTTGAAGCGGGAATCGACGAAATTCAGGTCACCATCGAAGACGGCACCCCGAAAACCCGCCCCGCCGAAAAACGTCGTTTGCGCAAAGTGGGCCTGCCCCGAGACGTGGAACTCGCAGAACGTTGCATCACCAAGGAACGTCGCCCTGCGAAAGTCGGCCCGAGAAACCTCGCAGCCTTCGAAGTCGAAGTTGCATAGTGTTGCTCCGAAGAGGTCAATCCGCACGCTTGGCCAAAATTCCAGCATCTCCTGGCCATGCTTATGCTTCTTTTCTGGGTTCCGAAGATGAGCCGCCAAAGCTCTCTGGATTGCCAGCCTCACCTGCAGTTCTTGGCGAATCTCCTTATCGGCCCTTGAAAGGCGGTTGGCGATGGTGTCAGTCGGCCCGAACTTTACTGCCTCAGAATAGACCCGCGAATAAGACAACTCACTATCATCGTCCGGAATATCGAAGGGCATGCGTAGGTAACCACAGAGAACATCGACGCACATCTGCCGGTTTGACTTCCAGTCGTCGGCGAGGTTCAGCATGGCGTAAGCGCCAGCGAGCCTGACGGAGGCATCAGTGGAACCGAGCTGCTCAGAAGCAGACTTGAACCGCTCTCCGTAGAGCTTCGTAGATTCGCGAGCCTCCGCCGCCTTGGACAGGAAGTGCTGCGCCTCGTTGAAACGCTGACGGCGATATGCCACGACAAGTGCTACGACCGCTCCGAGTCCGGCAACAACAGCAAGCGAAATGCGAAGCCCAGCGTAGAAGTCGGAGACGCTGAGGGCCGCACCTGATACAGCAAGCTTCGGGCGCCCTAACAGCAGCCAAAACAGAATGGTGGTTACTGTCGCAACAGATGCAGCAAGGAGGACTGCTGTGAATACTTGCCACAACAGGGATCCTCTGACCGTCATGTTTTCCTGAGGATCCTTCGGACCGCTGCGCCTGGCCGTCATGCCGGACAGACTTTCATGAACATAGCCCGAGCTGCATCTGCCATCCCGTCTGCCGTCGACCCGCCCTCTTGGGGAGCGGGCCGTCGCCCGGCCTGCCACGTCAAGCGGACCTTGACGGCTCGTACGGACGCTGGCGGGCCGGGCGGTGGTCTGCTCGGCTTGCCCGGGTCGATGGCAGGCGGGTTGGCCCACCGCAGCCACCCACGGACCGCAACCCGCCGACGCAGCCCCGGCCATCCTGGAGCCGGAGCGCCCCCGCCGGAGGCGCACTACCCGCAACCTCGCAACCGCCGCTAGTTCGCCGATGCGGCCGGCGTGCGCTCCCCTACGCCGCGCGGGCTCGTGGCCGCGCGGCCCGGCCGGCTGCCCGCCCCCACACACCACCGGCCAACGGTCTGTCGTTCTGCGGCGGCCCACCGGGCTTCCCGCTCTCCGCGCCAGCCGCCAGGCGTTCTGCGTGGCCGGAGCGGAGCGACAGCGGAGAGAAGGCCGCGCGCCCAGGCGGCGGCGCGTGCGGCCCGTTGCGGGCCGCCTTGAAGACGTACAGAAACTTTGAACCACTTCGCCGGCAGCCGTGCCGGCCAGCTGTCCCGATGGGGAGTACTGACAGGCCAGCGGCGGCGTTATGGTCTATGCATGTCGCTGGTTTCGTGGGCCTATGAGGTCTCCCGTCAGAACCTCTCGGGCACCCTGCCTCGCCGCTGGGCTCACGTGCAGGGTGTTGCCCAGAAAGCGCGCACCCTCACCGCGGCTGTCGGTGATGATGCTCCTCTGTTAGAAGCCGCCGCGATCCTTCATGATGTCGGCTACGCGCCTCACCTGGTGAGGACGGGATTCCATCCACTCGATGGTGCTATCTATCTGAGGGGTGTGGACGCGCCCGACCGTCTCGTTCATCTCGTCGCGCATCACTCCTGCGCAGTTAGGGAGGCCCGCCTTCGGGGTTTGGAACGTCATCTGGCCGACTTTCGGGACGAAGAGGGGCCGGTGAGAGACGCCTTGTGGATGTGTGACCTCACCACGACGCCTGACGGAGACCCTACGGATTTTGCGAGTAGGGTTGCCGAAATCAAGAAACGGTACGGCCCAGATGACGTGGTTACCGCCTTCATCGACAGTGCCCAGCAGGATCTGGCCGACGCCATTGCCAGGACGACAAGCCGACTTAGCGAGTTCGCCGGCTAACCCAGGTAGGGCGCGTCGTTCTCCAAGCCGTGCTTGATCCGTAGAAGCATGGACGGATGAATCGGAATAGTTTGGATGCTTTCTGGTTCGACCCACTTCACCTCTGATGACTCGCTGCTAGTTCGAATCGTGCCGCCGACTACGCGGGCGCGTAGACAGATCGAGAACTCCTGCCGTACCTCGCCGTCGTCGTAGGCGATTACGTGAGCAGGATCCGAGTAGATGCCAGAGATCGCGGTTAGTTCGATGTGGAGGCCCGTCTCTTCCTCGACTTCGCGCACGGCCGCTTGCGCGGTGGATTCCCCGACGTCCTGCGCCCCTCCAGGCAAGGCCCACAGGCTGTTATCGGATCGCCTGATGAGCAGGACGCGTCCTTCTTCATCCTGAACGAAGACCGTGACAGCCACCACAAGGGAGTTGGCCTGGGGTGCGGCCGGATCGTTCAGGTAGTCAGTCTTGGGCATCTACTAGCTCCTGCTTTCACGTGGCGTTGTCGATCCCCAGACTGCCTCGAAGCTGTCCGCGTACGTGTTGAAGAGGCCGTACGTTGTCGTCTTGCGGAGATGCATCGCCGGCGCCATAGGTGCGGTCTTGCCGTAGACATGCGGGTTAACGATCATGTCGTTGTCGAAGCGATAGATTGAGTTGTAGAGCACCGTCGAGTGGCTGCGCACCTCGATGTTCGGCACATCGTCTAGCAAGCCGAAGAAGGCGTTGGCCTGGTCGATCTTCGCGGAGATGGTTTCCCGTCCGATCCCCTCATCGGCACTCCGCTGCCTGACCACGCTGCTGTTACGGTCGCCGAGCAGTATGCGTATCGTCGCACCAGAGGTCGCCTTCTTGTGCAAGCGGTCCAGGAGGTCAGGCTTCTCGGTAAGGAACATCCCGACGTATACGAGGATGCCGACTTCTGTTGTCGCTCCGTCGAGTAGTCGATCCCAGAGGTTTGGTGGCACCGCTCCTCGCGTCGGGTAGAAGTGCACCATCCCGGCCGAGTCCGATACCTCGGCGGCGGCTCTATGCGCTCCCGGCCACAGGTAGTCTTCGTCCTCCTTCAACCGCTTCGCGATCTGATAGCGCGTGCGAGGATGCGGAACCCTGCCAGCGAGCCAACGACTCACGGTCTTGACATCGCACTCCGTCAGAAGCGCCAGTTCAGCCGGCGAAACGCGGGACCGCTCAAGCGCATCTCGCAAACGATCGTTTGCCATCGTCGCTCCTCGCGATGGGGACGTTTCCACCACTGTAAACGTCCCAACCGTCCGCGTAAAGGCGTTCCGGCGTCACCCGCGTCGATGTCTCCTTGAAGTGCGAGCGACAAGCCGCACAAGAGCAGTCGTCCACTGGGGACGCGCTCAGACACAGGAGGTCTGTTGTGAAGCTGTACGTGGACACCACGAGCAAGCAGGTGACGGCGTCGAAGGACCCGGAGCCGAAGAACGACCAGAACGGCAACCAGAAGTCCGAGAAGAACACGGGCCGGCTCATGTGGTCCACCCAGGTCTTCGTCCTCGACGAGAACGGCGGGGAGGTCATCACCATCACCACGGCGGGTGAGAAGCCGAGTGTGAAGGTGGGCGACTTCCTGGCCGTCGAGCAGTTGGAGGCCATTCCGTGGGCGACCAACGGGCGCAACGGCGTCGCGTTCCGGGCGGTTTCGCTGAAGCCGAAGAACGGTACTCCGGCCAAGTAGGTCCATCGCACGACGTGCTGTGTGAGCCACTGGTGTCCGTGGCAACCCGTAGCGGCCTGACGGTCCGCTGATCTCACTGCAACGGGTTCGGGAGTGCTTCTGACTCCTGCATTCCCGCACCTGGTCATCACCGGTGGTGGTGACAACCAAGGAAATGGCCCGGGGTCGGTACTGACTCCTACATCTGCCGACCCCGGTGCCGCCCAACTCATCCGACCCAATGTGCTTGGGAGGACTCGTCGTGTCCAAGTCTAGCCCCCGCCGCTTCGGCGGCAAGTCAACCGGAACGGTGACGGTCATCGAGGCCAAGGTTCACCGTTCCTCCGCTCGCCGCGCGAAGCTGGCGTTCATCCTGACGGCGGTCATCGTCGGCCTTCTCTCGGCTGTGGTGGCCGCTTCCTACTGGCACCCGATCGTGGCCCTGATCGTCGGTGCCCTGATCGGTGTTCCGACCGGTGCCGCCGCCTGGCTGCTCGTGCGCGTGTGGCCGGTGATCCGGCTGCTGTGGTGGTGGAGCCTGGAAACGCTCCTCGCGGTGCTGCTGCTCACCTGCTGGGTGCAGCTCGCCAACCACACACCGACCGTGGTGACCCTGCTCGTGGTCGCCCTGGTCGTCGGCGTTCCCGCCGCCATCCCCGCGATTCGCCGCCGGGTGGTCGCCTGGACGTGGTGCCTGATCGTGCGCCACCGGCTGCGCGTCTGCTTCGCGCAGTTCATCATCGCCAACCAGTCCGGCAGCCTGCCGCTGATCCTGTGGGCACGTCCCACCCCGGTCGGCGAGCGGGTCTGGGTCTACCTGCGCCCCGGCCTGTCGGCCAAGGACCTGGAAAGCCGGCTCGACAAGATCGCCGTGACCTGCCACGCCTCCACCGTGCTCATCGAGCGCGCTTCGGAGAACAACGCTGCCTACCTGCGGTTCGACATCAAGCGCCGTGAGGTGCTGACCGCCACCGTGGGTTCCCCGCTGGTCGACGTGATCGACCCGACCGCGCCCGTCTCGGCATCGCCCATGTCGGTGCCCACCGCCCTGGATCTGCCCGACGTCATCACCCTTACGACCCAGGGCAAGCCCGCCAGCAAGAAGCCGGCCCCGGCCACGACCGCCAACGGCAGCAAGCCCGCGGCCTCTTCGGCGTCGCCGGACACCGACGACGTCTCCGACTGGATCTGAGGGAGCAACCCCGATGAACCGATCCGACTACATGTCCTGCCCCCGTGAGTGCGGCGTGGACGTGCGAGAGCACAACTCGTCCGGCCTTATCGACGGCCGGTGCGACACCGGCACCGAGCTTCCGTTGCTCGACTCCGCCGGCTACCTCGCCTGCGGCTGCCACGGCTCGCAGCGCGAGCACACCTGCACCCCTTCTGACTGATCACTGCGACGGGCGCGGAGTTCTCCCCGTGAGGTTCCGCGCCCACCTAAGGAGCGCATCTCATGACCATCACATCTCCCACCTCCGCTACGGCGGTACCGGTGGGTGCTGGCCTGTCGATGTTCGACCCGGTCTTCATCGGGATCGACGAGTTCGGCCAGCCCGTCTACCTCGACGTCATCTACCACAACCTCCTCGCCGCCGGTGAGCCGGGCGGCGGTAAGTCCGGACTGGTCAACAACATCTGCGGGCACGGCGTCCTGTGCGACAACACCCGCCTCGTGCTGTTCGACGCCAAGCTCGTCGAACTCGGCCCCTGGCGCGACCTGGCCGACGCCTTCATCGGCCCCGACATCGACCAGGGCATCGACGTGCTACGCCGGCTCCTGGTCGTGGCCACCAACCGCTACACCTGGCTCCTGGCCAACCGGCGCCGCAAGCTCGCCGAAGGCGACGGCATGTCGGTCATCCTCACCGTCATCGACGAACTCGCCATGTTCTCCACGGTGCTCGGCACCAAGGCACAGCAGGAAGAGTTCTCCACCCTCCTGCGCGGGCTCGTCTCCCTCGGCCGCGCCTGCGGCATGCCCGTCGTCGCCGCCACTCAGCGGCCTTCGTGGGACATCATCCCCGCCTCGCTGCGGGACCTGTTCGGCTACCGGGCAGCGTTCCGCTGCACCTCGCTGAACAGCTCGAACATCATCCTCGGCCAGGGCTGGGCCGAACAGGGCTACACCGCCTCCGACATCTCGCCCACCAACCAGGGCGCGGCCTACCTGCTCGCCGAAGGCGGCGTTCCCCGCCGCATCAAGGCCGCCTACCTCACCGACACCGACATCTACAACATCGCCGACTACGCCGCCTGGACCCGCCGCCCCACCACCGGCAGCACCCCGGCTCCGGCTGGCTCTCGCATGGATTGGGAGATCGCCGCATGACCACCATCGGCTACCGCGACCACACCCTCATCGGCTCACCCGAGCAGGTCGCCAACGTCATCCGCAACCACCACAGCGCCGGAACCCTGGTTTCGATGACCGCACCCCGGCCCGTGTCGGCCACCGACCCGCGTGTGCGGGTCGCCCTGCGCCTGGTCGACACCACCGCCGGCCCTTGTCCGGTTCGGGTCACGTCCCTGCGGACCCACATCACCGACCGGGTCCGGCCCCACCGCCGCCGTCGTACCCGGCGGGTCATCGCCATCACCACCACCGCCGCCACCGCCATGGTCGCCGGCCTGATCGCCGCCGTCGTCTACCTGGTGGCGTTCCTCATCGACCACGCGGCCATCATCGCCGGCCTCCTGGCCGTCGCCGCGCTCATCCTCGCCGCCCTGCACGGCACCACCGGCAGCGGCAAACGCCACTGCCCCGGCTGCTGACCGCCAACAAGAACGGCCGACAGGACCAGGTTTCGCCTGGCAGCAGAGCTGGTCCTGCCGACCTCCCACCAACAGCCCCGAAAGGACGTGGCTGCCATGAAGGCTACCCACCAACCGCCCACCACCGCAGTCCAGGTCACCCCCGCTGACCTTCTCCGGTTCGCCGCCCTCTACCTGCGCCGGCACGGCTGGACCCAGGGCGACTACTACACGATCGTCTTCGACGCGACCACCCCCCGGGCCTGCGTCTCCGGGGCCATCGGCATGGCCGCCTACGGCACTCCCACCGATCTGCCCTTCTTCACCAACCGGCCCGAATGCCGCGACTACCGCGCCGCCGTGTGGGCGCTCATCGACTACCTCGACCTGAACTCGTCCACCGACCTGTTCGGCTGGAACGACAACCCCCGCCGCACCCTCACCGGCGTCATCAACGCCCTCAACTACGCCGCCGACCGCTGGGACCGCCTCCACACCCAGGGAGGCGAGCGCTGATGTTCACCGTCAAGGCGTCCTTGACGCACACCCCCCGGCAGAAGCGCCGCGAGGTCGTCGAGAACGACGCCTTCGCCGCGTTCGCTCGGCGCATCATCCGCGCCCACGGCCGTCGCGTCGCCGCCGGTGACGTCGAAGCCCTCCGCGACCTGGTCGCCCTGTCGGCCAACCTCGACGAGGCCATCGGAGAGGCCGTGATCGGCCTGCGGGCCTTCGGCTACTCCTGGACCGAGATCGGTTCCCGGCTCGGCATCTCTAAGCAGGCCGCCCAGCAGCGCTGGGGAGGCCAGTCATGACCGCTGTCATCTACGACCCGACCGGCACCCGCACCGGCTTCCCCACCTACCCCTACCGGATGGCCCCCGAGGGCCTGGCCACGCGCCGGCAACTGCGCGCCGCTGGTCTTCGCCCAGGTGGTCACGAACCGGTCGCCCGAATCCTGTGGCGACGCGGCAAGCGGCTGGCCTACCTCTACCGGCTCGACCTGGCCGCGCCCAAGCGCACCGCCACCCCGGCCCAGCGGGCCGCCATCGCCAAGGCCCTACGCGCCCGCCGCACCTGCCGCACCTGCGGCGTGGTGCAGCCCTACTACATCCCCCGCCGCTACGGCTGCTGTCTCGACTGCCATGGAGGCACCCGATGAGCTTCCACCTTTCCGACCCGTGCCTGTGGTGCATCGAGGGCAGCTCGCCCGCCGGCATCCACGACATCCTCGGCCCGGTCTACAAGCCCTGCCCCGTCTGCCTCGGCCCCTGCGCCCTGTGCGAGGGCGAGGGCCTGTTCCCGGCCGACTTCACCTGCCTGTCCTGCTTCCGGGAGCAGATGGCCGCCCTCGGCCTGGCCCCGATCATGTGCGCCCACTGCTCCGGCGTGGTCGACCTCATCCCCATCGACACCATCCCGGCTCCGGAGGTGACTCCCCATGTCGACCACTGACCCGAGCGCCGTCACCGAGCAGTTCGCCGCCGAGTACGCCCGTAACGCCGTGCCCACGATGCTCAAGGCAATCAACTCGATCAAGCGGTACAACCGGTTCGTTCTGCTCGGCGCGCTGCTGACCAGCTACCTGCACCAGGCCCACTACCTGTGGACCCAGAACGCCGGCTACTTCGCCTACCTCGTGCCGCTGATCTTCGACGCCGCCATGGTGTCGATGCTGACCGTCGTCCGCACCTCCGGCATCGCCAAGGATGCCAAACGCGGAGCCCTGGTCGTCTTCGCCGCCGCCGCGCTGCTGTCGGCCACCATCAACTTCGCCTCCCCCGGCAGCCTCGGCCTGCGCCTGGTCTTCGCCCTGGTCGTCGTCCTCGTCATCGGCGTCGAACTCGTCGCCGGACGCATCCGCCCCGACTTCGCCGCCATCGAAGCCGAAGCCGCCGCCCTGCTCACCGCCGCCCACAACCTCGCGACCAAGAACGAGCAGACCACCGAATCCACCGACGCCCCGCCCGCCGTCACGCCGGACACCACGCCGCCGGCCGTCGCGACGGCTGTCATCGAGGCACCCGCGCTCACCCCGATCCCGGTCACCCGACCGGAGGTCCCGGCGCACCTGGTGCCCACCGCCCGCTTCGCCATCCGCCAGCACGAGCAGACCCACGGCCGGCCCATCACCGCCGACGAACTCGCCGCCCTGCTCTCCGTCACTCCTGGCATCGCCCGGGAACTGCTGCACTCCATCACCGGCCACACCACGGCCGTCAACGGCACCCCCGTCGGCGGTGCCCGATGACCATCCATGTCGTCGACATCGACTACACCACCCACACCTGCCCGGCCTACCCGGACAAGCCGCACCCCTACGACACCCGACGCACCGTCATCGACGTCATCCCCGGCGGCCCCTGCCGCACCCCGGTCACCATCCGCTGCGGCGACGTGACCGCCACCATCGCGTGCCACCGGCACGAGCCGGCCGACCGCCAGTGCGGTGCCTGCCGGATCATCGTTACCCAACACACCATCACCACCCGGCACCTCGCTAGCGAGGCTGCCTGATGGTTTCGACGCTGGACCTCACACCCCGCGCTTCGGCCCGGGGTGTGGGCTCGAACGCCGACACCGTCACCCCGTATGTCGGCTACACCGCCGCCGGCTCCGCCTTCACCCGCGCCACCGGACCCGATTACTTCGGCTGGCTGGAACACGTCCGCGCTGCCGCCGGCTGCACCCGCCCCATCCGCCTCGCCGGGCAGCTCCTCACCGTCGAACCCGCCACCGGCCGGCTCCTGGACGCCCGGCACACCGATGCCATGCCTGACGCCGCCATCTACAAGGCGTGCGGCAACCGCCGCGCCACCGTCTGCCCCGCCTGCGCGCAGACCTATCAGCGCGACGCCTACCAACTCCTGCGCGCCGGCCTCATCGGCGGCAAAGGCGTCCCTGAGACCGTGTCCCGACACCCGGCCGTCTTCCCGACCTTCACCGCACCGTCCTTCGGAACCGTGCACATCCGGGCGGTCAAGCGGCACACCTGCGCCAACCGCAAGCGCTGCGACTGCCGGCCCGAGCCCTGCCACGCCCGACGCGACGCCGGCCTCTGCGAGCACGGCCGACCCGCCGTCTGCTGGGCCCGCCATGAACCGAGTGACGCCGTGCTCGGGCAGCCGCTGTGCCTGGACTGCTACGACCACGATCACCAGGTCGTCTGGAACCTGTTCTCCGGCGAGTTGTGGCACCGCACCAAGCAAGCCGCAGAACGCCACCTCGCCAAGCTCGCCCGCCGCCGGGGCATCCCCCGCGTCGAGGTCGTCACCGCGTCCGGGAACGTTCGGAAGGTCCCGCCGGTCCGGCTCTCCCACGGCAAGGCCGCCGAGTTCCAGGCACGGGGAGCGGTCCACTTCCACGCCCTGGTGCGCCTCGACGGCGTCGACCCCGACGACCCCGCCGCCGTCGTCCCCCCGCCGGCCGGGTTCACCGTGGCCGACCTGGAAGACGCGATCCGGGCCGCCGTCGAGCAGGTCGCCTTCTCCACGCCCGGTCACCCCGAGCGGCCCGAGGGCTGGCCGATCGCCTGGGGCGAGCAGGTCGACATCCGCCCCATCAGCCTGACCGGCCGGGGAGAGGTCACCGACGGCATGGTCGCCGGATACCTTGCCAAGTACGCCACCAAAAGCACCGAGGTAACTGGGCACCGCTCCGTCAGGCTCGACGCCGACAGCATCGGCGACTACGCCGACCCCGACGGCGACCACACCGCCCGCCTCATCGACGCCTGCTGGCGCATCGGCCGACCCACCGGCACACCCGTGCCGCTGTCCCAGCGCCCCCGGGATCACCGGCCCCGGCCTGGCTTCCTCAACCGCTGGGAGTGCCCGGACTGCGGCACGCACACCCGCTACGCCGCCTGCCCCGTCTGCCTCGCCGAACGTCAAGCCGCCCTTGACGCCGAACCGACGAAACCAGCGACCGGCAACCCTTACGCCCGGCTGCGCCGGTGGGCACACATGCTCGGCTTCGGCGGCCACTTCCTGACCAAGGCCCGCCGCTACTCCGTGACCTTCCAACTCTTGCGCGACACCCGCGTCACCTACCGCCGCAGCGAGGACCAGGACCAGGGCGCCGGCGAGGCCGTCAAGGCCGTCGACCACCTCGACGACACCACCCTCATCGTCGGCACCCTCACCTTCGCCGGCGTCGGCTGGCACACCACCGGAGACGCACTCCTCGCCAACACCGCCGCCGCCCTCGCCCGCGCCCGACACGCCGCCGGCCGCGAAGAACTCGCCCACGAAGAGGGCTTGAACGTGTCTCGCGCCGGATCGCCGATTGCGGCGTGAGCAACCCGTAGTCCGAACCCAAGCTGATATCGAGAGGACGGAAGTGGAAAAGCAACAGGACTCCTGGCTCACCATCGACCAGGTCGCTGCGATGCTGAACGTGTCGTACTGGACCGTGTATCGGCTCATCAAGGCCCGCGAGATCACCGGCGTGCAGATCGGCCGCGCTCGCCGGGTCATTCCTGAGTCGGTCGAGGCCTACAAGGCTCGGCTGATCGAAGAGGCCGCCTGATGCCCCGACGCAACGTGAACGGTGAGGGCAACATCCGGCAGCGCAAGGATGGCCGATGGGAGGGCCGCACGTGGGTCTTCACGAGCGACGGCCGCGAGATCCGAAAGAGCGTCTACGGCACGTCCTGGGATGAGGTCCACGAGAGGCTGACGGCGCTCAAGGCCAAGGCACAGGCTGGCGTCCGCGTCGCCGGTAGCATCCAGTCGGTCAGCGACTTCATGGCCTATTGGCTGCGGGACGTGGTGCAGGACCGCGTGCGGCCCAGCACCCTCCGCACCTACGAGTGGCTATCGCGCTGCTACGTCGTGCCGCTGCTTGGCAATCAGCGCTTGGGCAAGCTGCAACCGCCGACGGTGCGTAGCTTCCTCAACCGGGCCAAGGAGACATGCCAGTGCTGTGCGCAGGGCAAGGATGCTGGGCGGTTGAGCGCGGGGCAGCAGGCTCGGTGTTGTGCCAGGCGTCCGCGCTCGTGCTGCCAGCAAATGCCGTCCGACGGCACCATCCGTCATCTCCACCGCATGATCCGCGCCGCTTTACAGGATGCGGTCGTTGACGGGCTGATCCCGGACAACCCGGCCCGCAATCTGCGTCTGGCTCACCGGTACCGGCCACGCTTCACGCCGCTGACCGGCGCGGAAGCGAAGCTGTTGTTGAAGACCGCGAAGAGTGACCGGCTTTATGCGCTCTATGCCGTCGCCCTGGCGCTTGGCCTTCGACGCGGGGAAGCGCTGGGACTCCGCTGGGAAGATATCGACCTGGTCGAGGGCGTCATCTTCGTCCGGCAGACGCTGCAACGCCTCGGCGGCAAGCTCGTCTTCGGCCCGGTCAAGTCCGACGAGTCTGAGCGAGTCATCGCCCTACCTGCCCCGTGCCTGGCTGCCCTACGGCAACACCGGGTGCGTCAGAACGCAGAGCGCGAGAGCGTGGGCAAGGACTGGAAGGACTCGGGGTTGGTCTTCACCACGGGCATCGGCACCCCGATCGAACCGCGCAACCTGAACCGGCACTTCGTGCGGCTGCTGGAGCATGCCGGGCTGCGCCGCATCAGGTTCCACGATCTACGCCACTCCTGCGCCACGCTCCTCTACGAGCAGGGCGTGCCCATCGAGAAGATCCAAGACATCCTCGGCCACAGCTCCCCGACCATCACCAAGCTCATCTACGTAGAGGTCACCCGGCAGTCTCAGCGCTCGTCCGTCGACAAGCTCGGCTTTCTCTTCGACGCCTGACGTTGGGGTCAAGAAATGGGGTCAGGCCCGGTCCAAGAGGACCGGGCCTGATGTGTTCTCGCTGGTGCGCCGCCAGGGACTCGAACCCCGAACCCGCGGATTAAGAGTCCGCTGCTCTGCCAGTTGAGCTAGCGGCGCTCGCTGGCAACGGGGAGAACATTAGCACGGCCCCCGAGGCGGGTTCCAATCCGATCCCCGGCTCCACCCTTCGGTCGAGCTTAAGCCGCGAAAGCGACAAACACCCCCGGCGCACGGCCGCCGGGACCAGCGGATCGGCGCTCATGCGGCACGATGTCCGCCAGGTACGCGAGAACAGAGGTGGGGATGGGCAGGTTCGCGCGGGCCGGGGCGATGGTGGGCGCCCTGAGCCTGATGGCGTCGCTGGCTCTGACGGGCTGTGGCGACGACCCGAAGAAGGCCGAGTTCGTCAACGGCGCGGCGCCGAGCGCGACCGCGGGCCCCTCGGCCGACCCGGCGGCGCCGGCGGCCCCGACCGGCCCGGCGCTGGCTCTCAGCCCGGCCGACGGAGCGAAGAACCGGCCGGTCAGCTCGGAGATCAGCGCCCGGCTGCCCGACGGCGGGAAGGTGTCCGGCGTCACGCTGACCACGGCGGACGGCAAGCAGGTCGACGGCCGACTGCGCACCGACGGCTCGTCCTGGGTGCCCTCGGCCCCGCTGAAGTGGGGCACCCGCTACACCGCCACCGTCACCGCGACCGGGGCCGACGGCCAGACCAGCCAGGGCACCAGCACGTTCACCACGATGGCCAAGCCCAGGTCGATGATCAGCTCCGGGCTCTACCTCTTCGACGACAAGACGTACGGCGTGGCGATGCCGGTGGTCGTCGAGTTCCACCCGGGCATCCCGAAGAAGGACCGGGCCGCGGTGCAGAAGCGGATGTTCGTCCGCACCGACCCCCCGCAGCCGGGCGCGTGGCACTGGGTCGACAACGGCACCCAGGCCTACTACCGGGCGCCGGAGTACTGGAAGCCGGGCACCACGCTCACGGTCCGGATCGCGCTGGCCGGGATCCCGCTGAGCAACGGCCGCTATGGCAACGTCGACCGCAAGGCCACCGCCAAGATCGGCCGGGCGTTCGAGATGAAGGTCGACAACGCCGACAAGCAGATGCGGGTGTACGAGGACGGCAACCTGGTCCGCACCCTGCCGGTCAGCCTCGGCAAGCGGAAGACCCCCTCCTCCAGCGGCACCATGGTGGTGATGGAGAAGAAGGAGTCGACCGTCTTCGACACCCGCGACGATCCCGACCCCGCGAACCGCTACGTCACCGAGATCGACTTCGCGCAGCGGCTCACCTGGGGCGGCGAGTACATCCACGCCGCACCCTGGTCGGAGCACGTGCAGGGCCGGCAGAACGTATCGCACGGCTGCGTCAACGTGTCCATGGCCAACGCCCGGTGGCTGTTCGGCAAGACCAAGATCGGTGACCCGATCACCATCAAGGGCACCGAGCGGCGGCTGGCGCCCGGCAACGGGTGGACGGCATGGAGCCTCACCTGGTCGGAGTTCGTCAAGGGCAGCGCCCTGCCGGTGCCCGACGGCGGCGCCGGGCCGGCCCTCTGAACGCCTGAACGCCGCCCGCGACCGGCCGGGGTCGCGGGCGGCCGTATCGAATGCCGGAATTATCCGATTTCGGGCATGATGGTTGGGGTGTTTCAGGGCACCCCCGGCAACGGGTATCCCTCCTCATGCGTCTGTTGAGAGACGATGGGCAACCGGGGACCACGACTGTGAGGGAATCATGCGAGCTGTCCAGGACCAGCTGAAGCGCCACGGTGGGCGACGCCGCGGGCTCGCGGCGGCAGTGCTCGCCGCGGCGCTCGCGCTGACCGCGGCCTGCACCGACGGTGGCGGCGACAAGCCGTCAGGGTGGCAGGCCGGCAGCCAGAGCGCCGCGCCGAAGGCCGCCGCCACCATCACCGAACCGCAGGCCGACGCCAAGGACGTGCCCGCCTCCACCGGCATCACCTTCACCACGAAGGACGCCCAGGAGACCACCGTCGAACTCAAGGACTCGACCGGCAAGTCCGTCGAGGGCGAGCTCGCCGCGGACGGCAAGAGCTGGCTGCCGGCCGGGGCGCTGGAGTATGGCGAGACCTACACCGCCACCGTCACCGCCACCGGCGACGACGGGCGACCGGCCACCGCGACCAACACCTTCACCACCATGGAGAAGCCGGACAAGCAGGTCCGGGTGAGCAGCTTCCTCGGCGACGGCCAGGTGGTCGGCGTGGGCATGCCACTGATCGTCAAGTTCAGCCGGGCCGTACCGGAGGACTACCGCGACGACGTCCAGCGCCGGATGACGGTAACGTCCACGCCGGCGCAGGAGGGCATCTGGCACTGGGTCAGCCCCACCGAGATCCGCTACCGGCCCAAGGAGTTCTGGAAGGCCGACAGCACCGTCTCCTACCGCGTCCAGGCCGGCGGCCTGCCGATGGGTGACGGCTGGTACGGCCGCGCCGACCTGACCGTCGACGTCAAGATCGGCCCCTCGCTGATCATGACGGTGGACAACAAGACCAAGCGGATGACCGTCCGGAAGAACGGCGCGGTGGTCAAGACCATCCCGATCAGCCTCGGCAAGAAGAGCACCCCGTCGTCCAGCGGCACCATGGTGGTGATCGAAAAGCTCCGCAAGACGGTCTTCGACACCTTCGAGGAGCTCGGCCCCGAGGAGGGCTACCGGACGAAGATCGACTATGCCCAGCGGCTCACCTGGGGTGGCGAGTTCATCCACGCCGCGCCCTGGTCGGAGGGGCAGCAGGGCCGGGTGAACGTCTCGCACGGCTGCGTGAACGTCTCGATGGCCAACGGGGCGTGGCTGTTCGCCAACACCAGGATCGGTGACCCGATCACCGTCAAGGGCACCGAGCGGAAACTGCAGAACGGCAACGGCTGGACGGACTGGAACATGAGCTGGGACGAGTACGTGAAGGGCAGCGCCCTGCCGTACGAGCCGCCCGCCGAGCCCGGCACGGACGCGACGGCGGATCCGGACCTCACGCCGGGCGCCAGCCCGACGGCCTGAGGCCGCGCCCCGGACGGCCGGAGCCGGAAACGACGGAAGCCCCCTCCGCGGAGGGGGCTTCCGTTCGCCGGGTGGCTGATGGGAATTGAACCCAAATCACGTTCGAGGCCAGAAGCCCGCCACCGCTGACCGGCAGATAGTGGGCACTTCGGCCATTAACGGGTATCGCGAGATATGTTGATTCCCCCCTAGAGTTGATCTACGTACCCGGCCTCGGTCGCGCTGGCTATGGGTGGTGAGGCGAGTTGCCCACCCCCGGTGAGGGCTGCCGCCTCGGTGGCGAGAACCACCGGCATCGCCGGATAGGGGTCCTTGATGGGCCGCCGCTGCTCGCGGATCCGCCGGCGGACCTGGTCCAGAGCGACGCCAGCGACGTAGTGACGGCCACGCCGCTCGCCGCGCGCCTCTAGCAGTCCTTGATCCGCGAGACGCGCGAGATCACGGGTGGCGGTCCGTTCCTCGACCTCGGCGAGTTTCACGTAGAGGGGACGCCGGACCCGGTATCCGAGGACGGCCTCATATAGCAGGCCGGTCACCCTCTCCGGCAGCTTCTCGGAGGCGACCAGGGCGTCGAGCTCGGCCCAGATCGCAGGTGCCTCCTGGAATCGCCGGGCCACGGTCTGCGCCTGCATGTGGTGGGCGCGCAGATTGAACGACACCCACAGGTGCGCCGACTCGTGCGGGTTCCAACGTCCTCTGCCGGTGACGGCCAAGACCCGGTAGTAGTCCTCGGTGTTGCTCCCCAGCCACTCCTCGATACTGGAGAACGCCGGCTCAACGATCGCATCCCGAGACAGCACCAGGGTCTGGAGGGCGCGGGCCATGCGTCCGTTGCCGTCCCGGAACGGGTGGATCATCACCAGGTTCAGGTGCGCCATCGCTGCTTTCACCAGCGGATCGACATGCTCGTCGGAGCGCAGACGCTCTGCCAATTCGTCCATCAACCCGGGCACCTCGATCGCGTCGGCACCCTCGTAGACGCGCCGGTCAGTCCGCTCGTCGTGCACGTAGATCGGCCCGCGGCGGTACTGGCCTGGGCTCTTCGAAAGGTCGTGCGACAACATCATGTAGTGCATGCTGCGGATGATCGAGGTGTCGTAGCGGAAGTACGGATCGCCGGCGCTCTGCAGGACGTAACCGAGCGCCTGCCGATAGCCGCGAATCTCCGCAAAGGTTCGCTGGTCGGCGCTCAGCGGCTCCTCATTCTCGAGCGCCGCAGCCGCGTCGTCCTCGGCGACGACGTACCCCTCGATGCTGTTGGAGCCGAGGATGGCCCGGGCGAGCATCGTCCTTCGCAGCCCGCCGGTCCAACGGCGAGGCGTGCGGAGGACATCGGCCAACGTGCTTCGCATCTGGTATATCTCGGCTAGGACAGACCGGTCTTTGCTGGTCAGGCCGGGTGTCGTGTAGATCGTCATCGCTGTCCCTATGTCTTTTTGAATGAGACAACCATAGCCCTTGGCTGGCCCTGTCGCAAAGAAAAAGACAAAGAGACAGGTTGAGACAGGCCGGGAGAGCCTCGGCTTCCGCCACCCGGACGCCTCGCGCCCTGTAGCTCGCCTAGAAATGCGCCGAGCCGAGGCCAGGTCTACCCCCAGAGCCTCGGCTCTACGGCTTCCACTCGCATCAACGATGGGCGCAGGTAGCCCAGCCCCCGCCATTCACCGCCACGATGAGGATCTACGACTCCCGCTCGTTTGCCTCCGCCCCGACGTGATGGGGTGGTGTCTGTGACCTCCTGACGGGGTGGCGGATGATGCCGTCCCCGCATCAGCGCAAGTTCCTTCTCACGGGGCAGAGGTTCCGCCTAGCGACGGCGCAGCTCCTCGGCTTTGACCGTCGTATCGGGTCTTCAGGACGCGACCAAGGTCGACGATCGTTAGTGATCAAGGGGAAGCAAACGGTAGCGGCTACAAAAAGGGACTTCGGTCAAGGGACGAAGACGGCAAAATTGCATGCAGCAAGATCCGCGCAAGGAGATCCACCGGGAACCCCCTAAACACCCCCTACGACAGTTCAGGCCCCCTCGCCTGAGGGGGCCTGAACTCGTGTGGAAAAGATCCACTAGCCGGGTGACTGATGGGAATTGAACCCACGACAACCGGGACCACAACCCGGTGCTCTGCCAACTGAGCTACAGCCACCATGCCGTCCACCCGGTCGATCGCCCCGGGCGGGTGCGGACCAATCATAGCCTCACCCCGGCCCGCCGCGTCCAGCGGGTTCCGGCCGCCGGCGGGCGGCCCGGTTCAGAGCTCGGCGGCGATCGCCTTGGCGCTCTCCACGTCGGGACCGGGCAGCGGGACGAAGATGGTGCGCCGGTAGTACTCCAGTTCCCGGATGCTCTCCTGGATGTCGGCCAGCGCCCGGTGCGCGAGGCCCTTCTGCGGCTGCCCGAAGTACACCCGGGGGTACCAGCGCCGGCAGAGCTCCTTGATCGAGGAGACGTCGATCATCCGGTAGTGCAGGTGGGCGTCGAGACGCGGCATGTCCCGGGTGATGAAGCCGCGGTCGGTGGCGATGGAGTTGCCGCACAGCGGGGCGGTACGCGGATCCTTCACGTGGCGGGTGACGTAGTCGAGGACCATGTCCTCGGCCTCGGCCAGGGTCACCGTGGATCGGCGGACCTCCTCGGTCAGCCCCGACTTGCCGTGCATCGTCGCGACGATCTCCGGCATCGCCTCCAGCGCCGCCTCATCGGCGTGGATCACCACGTCGACGCCGTCGCCGAGGACGTTGAGGTCGGGGTCGGTGACGAGCGCGGCGACCTCGATCAGCTTGTCCCTGCCGAGGTCCAATCCGGTCATCTCACAGTCGATCCAGACGAGGAGATCAGCCACCGGGACAGCCTACGCTGCAGCCCACGACCCGCGGCTGCGCGCTCCCGGCGGAGCGGACCGTTAGGGTTTCTGCGTGCCAGCCGAATCTGTCGCGCCGCCCGCCGTCACCGACGACGACACCGGCGGCCGTACGGTTCGTCGGCTCCTCGCCGTGCTGGCCCTGGCCGCCGTGCTGCCCGCGCTCTACCTGCCGGGCCTGGTGCACGACTTCTTCGACCTGAAGATCTACATGCGGGCGATGGAGTGGTGGGCGGCCGGCAACCCGCTCTACGACTACGTCCAGCCGGACCGGGTGCAGGGTGAGCTCTACTTCACCTATCCGCCATTCAGTGCGCTGCTGCTGCTGCCGTTCGCGGCATTGCCGCTGGGCGCCACCGTGGCGATCTTCACGGTGCTCACCGGGCTCGCCGTGGTGGTCACCACCCGGTGGCTGGTCACGCCCGTGATCGACCGGCACCACCTGCCCCGGCTGTTCACCCTCGTGGTGGCGGTGCTGCTGGTGCTCGCGGTGGAGAGCACCCGCGAGACGATCACCTTCGGGCAGATCAACATGCTGCTGGTCGTGCTGGTCCTGGCCGACCTGCTCTTCGCCGTACCGCAGGCGCGGCGCTGGGCGGGGGTGGGCGTCGGGCTGGCGACGGCGCTCAAGCTCTTCCCCGGCATCTTCATCGTCTACCTGCTGGCGACCCGGCGGTGGCGGGCGGCGGTGGTGGCGAGCGTGACTGCGGCCGTCGCGACCCTGCTCGCCGCGGCCGTGGCGCCGCGGGACTCGTGGCGGTTCTGGACCCACGAGCTGTGGGCCACCGACCGGGTCGGCCGCACCGACTACACCGGCAACCAGTCGCTGTTCGGGCTGCTGAGCCGGATCACCGCCCCGGAGCAGCCCGCCCGGCTGATCTGGTTGCTGCTGGTCGCGGTCGTCGCCGGGTACGGGCTGTGGCGGGCGGTGCGGGCGGCCCGCGCCGGTGACCCGCTCGCCGGGCTGACCCTGACCGGCCTGGTCGGTGCGCTGGTCAGCCCGATCACCTGGACACACCACATCTACTGGTTCATCCCGGCGGTGGTGGTGCTGGCGGATGCCGCGCTGCGCGCCGACCCGTCGAGCGCGGCCGGCGTCCGCCGCCGGAAGCTGTTCGCGGCGCTCGCCGTCGGCACCGCCGCCCTCATCGTGTACGGGGTGGTGACCTTCTACGACTGGGGCGTCGCCCCCGCCCGCACCGATTCGCCCGTGGAGTTCCTGGTGCGCAACACGTACGTGCTGCTCAGCCTGCTGCTGCTGGTCACGCTGCCGGCGCGGCCCGGAGCTGCTCGGGAGAAGTCACCGCAGGGTCGGGAAAAGTCGCATCAAATGGACGATCTTCCCGACTAGCACACTTCACCGCTAATCTGGTCTCAACTACCTCAGACGACTCTCGGGTAGCACCGATCCCCCGGTGAAGGCGGCCCTCCGCGTCGGCAGCGCGGAGGGCCGCTCGCCGTTTGCGCACAGGCCGAGGTGCCGGCGCGGGCCCGCGGTGTCCGGCCGGCCGGCTGGTGGGACGTCCCGCCCGACGTCTTCGGCGGGACCGCCGCCACGACGGGCGGGGAGGTCAGGTCGTGGCGTCGGGGTCGTCCGTCGCAGTGGCGGGGCGGAGCCGCCCGTCCATCGGGACCGGCCGGGCCGTCTCCTCCGGTCCGTTGGGCGGCCAGGCCAGCGTCAGGGTCACCCCGGGCGGGCGCGGCGCCTCCGCCGCATCCGGCCCGGTCAGGTCGGCCAGGCTGGCCGGCCGGCGCGCGGGCACCGGCCCGATCGCCGGCCGGGGCGCGCCGGTGGAACCCACCGCCGCCAGTTGGCGCCCGCCGACCAGGGACCGGTCGGTGTCCCGGGTCGGTTGGGCGCCCAGCCCGCTCAGCGAACTCACCCCGAGCCGCCCGGCCAGCACCGGCACCTGGTCCGGCTCGACCACGAAGACCACCTCCCGGAGCCGGACCGGCCGCAGCAGGAGCAGCAGCGCCAGCGTCACCAGCAGCACCCCGCCGGCCAGCAGGCCGGCGGTCGCCGGGGCGGTCCAGCCGGAGCGCAGCTCGGCGCGCAGCTGCAGGGCCAGGTCGGGCCGGCCGTCGGAGCGCATCACCACCAGGCTCAGCCGCTGGCCGGCCAGCTCCTGCGGGCTCCACTCCAGCGCACCGATCCCCTCGCGTACCCAGAAGGGGCGGCCGACCGGGTCGGTGGCCGCGGCCGGCGCGGACCCCGCGGCCGGCGCGGGCACGGCGGGCCCGGCCCGGTCCAGCCGGACCGGCAGCGGGCCCCGGGACAGCGCCACCCGGCGGACGGTGGCGTGCGGGACCGGGTCGAGCCAGCGCCGCACCTCGTCGGTGGGGGCCAGGCCGACGAAGGCCGGCCCGTCGGCGGTGCGCGCCTCCAGCCGGAGTCGGGCCGAACCGACCCGCGTGAACGGCGCCTCCGTGCGCAGCAACGCGTCGACGTCGCGGACCACGACGGCGTGCCCGGCCGTCTGCACCGTCTCGAACCGGGCGGCGAACGCGCCGTCGGGTTCGGCGTGCCGGGCCAGCATCCAGAGCGTGCCACCGGCGAGCAGCGCCGGAATCCCGATGATCAACAGCAGCGTTCCGACCAGCGCCCGCACGACCCGCATCCGCTCCGTCCCCCTCCGTAGCCAGGTACCCGGCCGACCTTACCGACGTCGGCCACCTGATCAGTGGATATCCACGGTCGAGGATCGGAAAAGGGCGTCGGCCCGCCGGGTCACCGGCGGGCCGACATGTCGACTCACGACTCAGGACTTCGGCGTCCGCCGGGTACGCGCGAAGGCCAGCCCGCCGAGCAGCAGGCCGCCGGCTCCGGCGACCAGGCCGGCGATGCCGAGGCCGATGGCCACCGCGTCGTCGCCCTCGGCCTCGTCGTCGTCATCGTCGTCGTCCGCCGGTGCCGCGGCGGCCCCGCCGGTCGGGCCGGCCGACGGGCCGGCGGCGGTGAGGGTGAGCACCGGCGCCGGGCTCTCCGGCTCCTCGGCGCCGGGCGTCGGCTCCTCGATCCAGCGCTGCACGTTGCCGTCGGAGTAGGTCTGCAACGTCTTGAAGACCATCCGGTCGACCTGCGGCAGCGGCCCCATCGAGACCGGGAACTCCTGGAACTCGCCGGGCTTGACCCCGGCGTTCCCGGAGGCCGTCCAGGTCAGCTTGGACACCACCTCGCTGAGCTGGCTCCCGTGCACCTCCACCGGCGGGTCGGCCTTGCGCTTCTCGATCGTCACCGTCCAGCCCGGCACCGGCATCGTCGACACCGAGCCGACCGGCGCGTTCTCCGGCAGCACCACCTCCACCTTGGTGGTCGACGCCGTGTCGCTCTCGTTCGGCACCCGGAACGCGAACCGGCCGTAGCCGCCCTGGGTCGCCTCCTTCGGGTTGACCGTGACGTGGGCCGACGCGGGCGCCGCGAAGCCGAACACGGCGGTGGCGACGGCGCCGAGCGCCAGCGCCGCGGCGGCGGTCATGGAACGCCGGTGACGGATCATGAACGGGGACCTCTCTAACGGATCGGCACGGTGGCGGTCACCGTGGCCTGGTCGATGTCGGACGTCCGGGCGGTGACGCGCAGCTGCCACTCCCCCGCCGCCGGCAGGTTGATCTCGCCGGTGGCGTGGTTGTCGGTCAGCGGCAGCAGTGGGATCTCGATCGGTTCGATCCCGGCCGACGGCAGGGCGGCGGTGGCCTTCCACTCGACCACCGGCTGCGGTCGGTTGTCCTTGGTGTACGCGTAGAAGTGCACCGAGTTGTTGCCCCGCTCGGCCGGGTCGATCTCGACCTGCAACGAGAACAGCGGGCTGGACACGGTGGTGGAGAAGTAGCCGGCGCTGGCGCCGGCCGTGTCGGTGACGGCGGTGCGGGCCGGGGTGATCTGCACCAGGGTCGCGGTCACGCCGAGCACCACGGCGGCGATCGCCAGCTCCACCCAGACCGCCCGGCGCACCTGCCCGGGCCGCTCGGGCCCGATCCGCCGGCGGACCAGCTGCCGGGAGTACGCGGCCACCGCGATCACCAGCGCGAAGAGCCCGATCTTGGCCAGCACCAGCCGCCCGTAGGTGGTGTCGACCAGGGCGCTCGGGGTGGCCACCTCGATCAGCGCCTGGACGGTGCCGGCGAGCAGGAGCGCGGAGACGGCCAGCGCCGCCCAGCGTGACCAGATCGGCAGGATGGCGCCCAGCTCCCGCTCGTCGGCCCGGGGCAGCAGGAACCCGGCGAGCATCACCAGCCCGCCCAGCCAGACCGCCATGCTGCCCAGGTGCACCGCGTCGACGATCACCGAGACCGCCGGCGCGGGCGAGGCCGCCGGGTGCCCGGCCACCGGCCAGGTGAGCAGCGCGGCCGCGCCGAGGACGCCGAGGATGACCAGGTCGGCCCGGCCGACCGGGCCGGCGAACAGCGGGCGGAGCAGGAACGCCGCCGCGGCCAGCAGACCCAGCCGGACCAGGTGCGCGGCGCCGAACGTGCTGCCCAGCACGGAGCTGAGCCCTTCGCCGGTCACGTCGAACAGCCCGCCGCCGGCGGTGTACGGCACCTGGAGCAGCAGGTTCGCCACGGTGGAGAGCGCCACCAGGCCGAGCCCGAGCCAGGCCAGCCGGGCCGGGCCGCGCCGGGACAGCCGCCGCGGCCAGAGCGCGGCGAGCACCAGCGCCGGGCCGACGAGCAGCAGCAGGCCGGCGTAGCCGACGTACTTGGCGACCTTGACGGCGGTGCCGACCACCGGGTCGGCCCGGTTGTCGTCACCCGGGTCGACCGGCGGCGCCGAGGGCGCGCCGACCGAGTAGGTGAACGCGCCGGAGACCGGGTGGCTGTCGGCGGAGATCACCCGGAAGCTGACCAGGTAGGTGCCGCGCCCGGCGGCCGGGTCGACCGGGATGGTCAACACGGCGCCCTCGAAGGTCGGCTCGCCCCGGTCGGCGCGATCGCCGTCCGGGGCGATGACCCGGATCTTGCCGGGCACCTTGCGTACCGACTCGCTGAAGGTCAGCACCACCTCGGCCGGGGCGTTCGGCACCACGGCCGAGGAGACCGGGCTGCTGCTCACCAGCACCGCGTGGGCGCTGGCGGGGGCGGCCGGGGCGATCAGCAGGGCGACGACGGTGACCAGCAGGCCGGCGAGGGCGGTCAGCCGGGCGAACCGGCGGCGGGTGGCGGCAGTCATGCCGGCCATGCTCGCCGACGACGGCCCCTGGCGGCGACCCGGCGTCACCCGCGCCCCGCCGCGACCGCCGTCGACAGCGGCCGGTCCGGCTCGCCGCTGACCCGCCCGAGCGCCCAGAGCAGGCCGGCCTGGACCACGGCGGCCAGGTGGCCCACCTCGTGCACCAGGGCGGTGGTGGAGTTGGCGATGTCCACCGCGCTGGTGCCGGCCAGGCAGACCGCCAGCACCAGCGCCACCGGCACGAACGCGCGGGCCCGCTCGGGCCGCCACGCGGCCAGCGCGAAACCGACGGCGAGCGCCACGTCGAACGAGGCCATCTCCCGGCTGGTGTGCGGGTCCACCGACACGCCGAGCCCGGCGAGCAGGATCGGCAGCGCGACGGCCAGTTGGGCGACCGCGGCGACCGCGACAGCCACCCGCAGCACCTGCCGGCGGGCGCGCACCGCCGCCTGCGCCGTCCGCCCGGGGGCCAGCGGGTCGGCGGCCACCGCCGCCAGCACCGAGGCGGTCAGGTCCGGTACGGCCACCGCCTGCACCCGCACCAGCCGGGTCACCTGCTCGGCCCGGGCGAGCCATTCCCGGCAGCCCGGGCAGCCGTCGGTGTGCGCGTCCAGCGCCGCCGGCGCCATCTGCGGATCCTCGCCGTCCAGCCGCGCCGACAGCGCCGCGCGTACGTCGTCGCATGTCATGAGCGGGTAGTCGGCCCCGGTCCGGGAAAAGTTCCCGACGTGGCGCAGGACATGGAAGAGCCGAAGGGCCCTCCCCCGTACCACGGCGCCGCGTAACCTGGTCTGTCGTGATCCCCGCCCCGCGCGACGCCACCGCCGCCGGTCCGGCCGACCCGGCCGGCGCCGCCGGGCGGGAGTCGGCGACCGGGTGGGCGTTGGCCGCCCGCGACGGCGACCCGGTGGCCCAGGCCGCCTTCGTCCGGCTCACCCAGGCCGAGGTGTGGCGCTTCGCCGCCGCCCTGGTCGACCCGGACAGCGCGGACGACCTGACCCAGGAGACGTACCTGCGGGCGTTCCGGGCGCTGCCGGCGTTCGAGGGCCGCTCCAGTGCCCGCACCTGGCTGCTCGGCATCGCCCGCCGGGCCTGCGCCGACCACCTGCGCGCCGTGGTGCGCCGGCGGCGGCTCGACGAACGGCTGGCCGCCCACGCCTGGACCGACCGGCCGCACCCCGACCCGGCCGGCCACCTCGGCGCCGCCGACCTGGTCCGCCGGCTGCCCGCCGAGCGGCGCGGGGCGTTCGTGCTGACCCAGCTGCTCGGCCTGTCGTACGCCGAGGCCGCCGTCGTGGAGGGGGTGCCGGTGGGCACCATCCGTTCCCGGGTGGCCCGGGCCCGCGCCGACCTGGTCGAGGCGGTCGGCGACGCCCTCGCCGGGTGACCCGGGAACTTCCACCGGAGCCGGGACGACCAATGACCGTGACCGCACCGAGCACCCGGGCCACCCGCTGGCCCGCCGTCCGGCCCTGGCTCGGCATCGCCGCGCGGCTGGGCCTGGCCGCCGTCTGGCTGCTCGCCGGCGGCTCCAAGGTCGACGACCTGGCCGCCTCCGGCCGCGCCGTGCACGCCTACCAGCTCCTGCCGTACGACGTGGCGACCGTGGTCGGCGCCGCGCTGCCCTTCGTGGAGCTGGCGCTGGGCGTACTGCTGCTGCTCGGGCTGGCCACCCGGCTCACCGCCGGGGTCTCCGCGGCGCTGCTGGTGGTCTTCATCGCCGGGATCGCCTCGGCCTGGAGCCGGGGCTTGGCCATCGACTGCGGCTGCTTCGGCAGCGGCGGCCAGCTCGAAACGGGGCAGGCCCCGAGCTACCTCCCGGAGATTCTCCGGGACCTGGGATTCCTGGCGCTGGCCGGATTCCTGCTGATCTGGCCCCGCACGCCCGTCTCGGTGGACGGCTGGCTGACCGGGGACGCACCCGTGGAGGACGAGGATGAGTAGTCGCAAGGGGCAGAAGGGTTCGGCCCGGGTAGTCCGCGAACAGCTCGCCCGGGAGCGGCGGCGCAAGCGGACGCTCTGGGTGTCGATCGCCGCCGTGGTCGTGCTGGTGGTCGCCGGCCTGATCGGCTGGAGCGTCTACTCCAGCCAGCGCTCCGACGACTTCACCGCGCCGACCGGCTCGAACGAGGCCGGCACCGGGATCGTCGCCGGCTCCGGGCCGGTCACCATGGACATCTACGAGGACTTCCTCTGCCCGGCCTGCAAGCAGTTCGAGCAGGTCAGCGGCGCGACCATCGACCAGCTGATCAGCGAGGGCAAGGTCCGGGTCGTCTACCACCCGGTGGCCTACCTCAACCGCTTCTCCACCACCGGGTACTCGACCCGCTCCTCGGCGGCCTCCGGCTGCGCAGCCGAGGGCGGCCGGTACCGGGAGTACGCCAAGGCGCTGTTCGAGCGGCAACCGCCGGAGGGCGGCGCCGGGCTCAGCGACGACGAGCTGGTCGACATCGCGGCGAGCACCGGCATCGACCGGGACGGCTTCAGCTCCTGCCTGCGTGAGGGCACCTTCAAGCCGTGGACCGAGCACGTCACCGAGGAGGCCAGCAAGGCCAACGTCACCGGCACCCCGACCATCCTGGTCGACGGCGAGTCGATCGCCGACCGCAGCCCGGCAGGGCTCAGGGCAGCGGTGGAGGCGGCGGGCCGGTGATCCGGAACCTGCTGACCCGCGCCGGGCTGGTGCTCGCCGGGGCGCTCACCGCCACGCTCGCCACCGCCGCGCCGGCCGCCGCGCACGGCGCGGACGCCCCCGACGGCACCGACTACCGCACCGAGGTCACCGCTGTCACCCCGGCCCGGCCGGGGCTGAGCGTACGGGTGGTGGAGGCGGGCGCGCGGCTGGAGCTGACCAACACCGGCGACCGCGCCGTGCAGGTGCTCGGCTACTCCGGCGAGCCGTACCTGCGGATCGGCCCGGACGGGGTGTACGAGAATCGCCGCTCCCCCGCGACGTACCTGAACCGGACCATCGCCGGCGACACGAAGCTGCCGGCCGGGGCCGATCCGGCCGCCGCGCCGGACTGGCGGCGGGTCGACGACTCGTCGACGGTGCGCTGGCACGACCAGCGGGCGCTCTGGCGGGAGTCCGCCCCGCCGCCGCAGGTGCGGGCGGCCCCCGACCGGGAGCACCGGGTGCGGGACTGGGTGGTGCCGCTGCGCGACGGCACCGAGGCGGTGGAGATCCGCGGCACCCTCGACTGGGTGCCGCCGCCGGACGCGTACACCTGGTGGGTGGTGGCCACGGTCGGGCTGCTCGCGGTGGGCGCGCTCGGGCTGCTGCCGGCCGGGTCCGCGCCGGGCGGGCGGGCGCTGGCCGGGCTCGGCGCGCTGCTGGTCGCCGGCGGGCTGGCCGCCGTCGTGTTCACCGTGGGTCGGGAACTCGACGCCGGCGCCCGCGGCGTCGGCGGGCTGCTCACCGGGCTGCTGGCCGGGCAGGTGTGGGCGCTGCTCACCGGGCTCGGCGCGATCGCCGCCGGGAGCTACGCGCTGGCCCGCCGGCCGGCCGCCGACTTCGCGCTGGCGCTGGCCGGCGCCTGCCTGGCGCTCTTCGCCGGGGTGGCCAACGCGGCGGTCTTCGCGCGCGCGATCGCCCCCGTCCCCTGGCCCGCGACGACGGCCCGGCTCCTGATCGCGGTCGTCCTCGTCAGCGGCGCCGGCGCCACCGCGGCCGGTGCCCTCCGCCTGCACACCACCACCCGCACCCCCACCGCCCCGGCGACCAGGCCGGCGCCCCGCCCCTGATGTTTCCGCGATCTTGCACTGTGAGCGCGGGCGTCAGCGCGGGGTGGGGGTGAAGCCGTAGGGCAGTTCGAGGCGGTGGCGGGTCAGGAGGTCGGCGTCCGTCAGGAGGTCGCGGGTGGGGGCGTCGGCGACGATCCGGCCGCCGTCCAGGATCACCGAGCGCTCGCAGAGTTCCAGCGCGTACGGCAGGTCGTGGGTGACCATCAGCAGGGTCACCGGCAGGCCGCGGAGGATCTCGGCCAGCTCCCTCCGGGCGGCCGGGTCGAGGTTGGACGAGGGCTCGTCGAGCACCAGGATCTCCGGGTGCATGGCGAGCACGGTGGCCACCGCCACCCGGCGGCGCTGCCCGAAGGAGAGGTGGTGCGGCGCCCGGTCCCGGTGCTCGGCCATCCCCACCGCGGCGAGCGCCTCGTCCACCCGGGCGGCCAGCTCCGCCCCGCGCAGCCCCAGGTTGGCCGGGCCGAACGCCACGTCCTCCGCCACGGTGGGCAGGAAGAGCTGGTCGTCCGGGTCCTGGAAGACGATTCCCACCCGCCGGCGCACCTCGGCGAGGGTGGCCCGGTCCTGGCTCACCGCCAGCCCGCCGACGCTCACGCTGCCCTGGGTCGGGGTGAGGATGCCGTTGAGGTGCAGCACCAGGGTGGTCTTGCCGGCGCCGTTCGGCCCGAGCAGCGCCACCCGCTCGCCGCGCGGCACGGTCAGGTCGACCCCGTGCAGGGCCACGTGCCCGTCCGGGTACGCGTACCGCACGCCACGGACGTCCAGGCTGGGAGGTGTCGGCTGCACGACGCCGATCATGTCAGCACGACGGCGGTGGCGGCGACGCCGGCCGCCAGCACCGGCACCGTGGCCCCGGCCAGCCACTGCCCGGCCGTCGCCGCGCCCGCGCCCTGCCACACCGCCGGCATCCGCCCGGAGTAGCCGCGCGACAGCATCGCCAGGTAGACCCGCTCGCCACGCTCGAACGCGCGCAGGAAGAGCGCCCCGACGCCGGCGGCGAAGCCGCGCAGCTGCCACAGGAAGCGCGGGTCGTCGCCCCGGGACACCCGGGCCACCCGCATCCGGCGGGCCTCGCCGACCAGCACGTCCAGGTAGCGCAGCATGAACGTGGCGATCTGGGTGAGGATCTGCGGGCAGTGCAGCCGGTCCAGGCCGACGATCAGGTCCCGGGTGGTGGTGGTCGCGGCCAGCAGCAGCGAGGCCAGCACGCCCAGAGTGCCCTTGGCGAGGATGTTCCACGCCCCGTACAGGCCGTCCTCGGACAGGCGCAGGCCGAGCACCTCCACCCGCTCGCCTGCGCCGAGGAACGGCAGCGCGACCGCGAACAGCACGAACGGCAGCTCGATCAGCGCCCGGCTGAGCAGCCAGCCCGGGCCCACCCGGGCCAGTGCGGCCACCCCGGCGACCAGCAGCGCGTACGCGCCGAACGCCCAGAACGCCGCGCGCGGGGTGGCCACCACGGCGAGGGTGAAGACCACCATCGCCACGATCTTGACCTCGGGTGGCAGCCGGTGCACCGGGGAGCCGGACTCCCGGTACAGCACGTGCGCGTGCCCGGCGCCCATCGAGGTACCCCCGCTCAGCCGGCGGTGCCGGCGCGCTGCCGCTCGTCGGCGGCCCCGGCCTCGACGGCGGTCTCGGGGCCCCGGCGACGGACCAGCCAGAACGCGCCGCCGGCCACGGCGAAGGTGAGCAGCACGCCGACCACCCCGGACAGGCCGGTGGAGAGGAACTCGTTGTCGACGCCGGCGATGCCGTAGTCGGCCAGCGGGCCGCCGACCTCGTGCTCCTTCTCCCGCTGCGCGGGGCAGCTGCCGCCGGTGATGTTGTCGTCGGCGTCGAACGTGCAGCCCTCGCGCAGCGACGAGTCCAGGCCGTCCGGGTGCGACGAGGCGAAGTTGCTCACCACCCCTGCGAGCAGCAGGGCCACCAGCAGGCCGCCGACGACGAATCCCCAGGAACGCTTCCTCACCGGACACCTCCGACGGCCGCGACGGCGGGCGCGGTCGCGGGCCGCAGCCCGCGCAGCGCGTAGACGAGATCGGGTCGCACCTTGGCGACGGTGACCACCGTGGTCGCGGTGATCAGGCCCTCGCCGATGCCGATCAGCAGGTGCACGCCGGCCATCGTGCCGGCCAGGCCGCCCAGATTGCCGCCCAGGTCGGTGGTGCCGCCGAGCCAGTACTGGAACACGAAGCCCATCGACGCGACCACCACACTGACCAGGGCGGAGACGAAGGCGGTCACGCCGAGACCGCCCGGGGTGCGGGGCAGCACCCGCAGCAGCAGCGCGATCAGCAGGTACGCCGCGGCGGTGCCGAGGACCGCCATGTTGGTGATGTTGAGCCCGAGCATGGCCACGCCGCCGTCACCGAAGACCAGTGCCTGCACGATCAGCACCACCGCCACGCAGAGCGCGCCGACCCACGGGCCGACCAGCATCGCGGCGAGCGCCCCGCCGAGCAGGTGGCCGCTGACGCCGGCGGTGAAGATCGGGAAGTTGAGCATCTGCACGGCGAAGATGAAGGCAGCGACGAGGCCGGCCATCGGGGCCAGCCGGTCGTCCAGGTCGCGCCGGCCGCGCAGGACGCAGAACGTCATCGCCGCCAGCGCTACCGCCGCGAACACCGCGGCGACGGGACCGTCGATGATCCCGTTCGAGATGTGCATCGCCAGGGTTTCCACGCGACCTCCCACGCGACGGCGGGCCTCTCCACGCCGGCGGGCTCAGCCTATTTCCCCTGCCTCGCTGTTGCCAATATCTTGCAACAAGCCATGGTCTTGATCACGATCGCCGGTCGCGGGCGTCGGTCGGCCGGCGGACCGCCGGGGCCGGTCGGCCGTCCACGCCCGGCGCGCCGCCCGCAGCCCGGTCGCGCCGGGCGGCGGTAGGGTCTCTGCCATGACCGCGCCCGAGCGACTCTCTCCCGGCGACCCCGCGCCCGAGTTCAGCCTCCCCACCGACACCGGGGACACCCTCTCCCTGGCCGACCTGCGCGGACGCAAGGTCGTGCTGTACGCCTACCCGGCAGCCATGACGCCCGGCTGCACCAAGCAGGCCTGCGACTTCCGCGACTCGCTCGCCTCGCTCCAGGCCGCCGGATACGAGGTGGTCGGCATCTCCCCGGACAAGCCGGAGAAGCTGGCGAAGTTCCGCGAGCGCGACGCCATCACCTTCCCGCTGGTCGCCGACACCGACAAGAGCGTGCTCACCGCGTACGGCGCCTACGGCGAGAAGCAGATGTACGGGCGCACGGTGACCGGCGTGATCCGCTCCACCTTCGTGATCGACGCGGACGGGAAGATCGAACGCGCGCTCTACAACGTCAAGGCCACCGGGCACGTCGCCAAGCTGCGCCGGGAACTCGGCCTGGACTGAGGCTGTCGTACCGGGCCACTACCGTGCGTACGTGGTCCGGTACAAGTACAGCCCCGAGGCGCTGGCCGCCGCGGCGGCGGTCGCGCGCAGCGTCACCGAGGTGATGCGGCTGCTCGGCGTACGGGTCAGCGGTGGCTCGCACGCGCACATCAGTCGCCAACTCAAGCGCTTCGGCATCGACACCTTCCACTTCACGGGCAGCGCCCACCCCCGCGGCCGCCGGGGCGAGCGGCGCACCACCTCCGCGCAGCTGTTGGTACGCCTGCCCGAGGGATCCCGCCGCACCCCCGGCACTTGGCTGAAGTGGGCCCTCGGCACCATCGGCCCGCCCGAAGAGTGCGAGGAGTGCGGCATCGGGCCGAGCTGGCGGGGCCGGCCGCTCGTCCTGCACGTCGACCACGTCAACGGCGACTTTCTCGACAACCGCCCGCCGAACCTGCGCATCCTCTGCCCGAACTGCCACTGCCAGACCGCGACCAACGCCGGGCGCAACCGACGGGTACCGGCTGGGAGTGGATCGGCCGAGGCCGCCCCTGGACCGGCCGCTCGGCGGCGAACCCGTTCCGGCTCCCGAACGGGCCTGGCAGAGCAGCAGCTTGTCGAACTCTTCGAGCGCGTGGACGCGGGGAAGCTGACGATCACGGCAGCCGCCCGCGATCTCGGCTGCTCCCGCGCCCATCTGTATCAGGCCCGTGAGCGCTTGCGCGAGGCCGGACTGGTCGCGCCACGACCCGCTGTCCGGTCGCCAACCGTGCAGCGGGAAATGGTGCTCAGCCAAGCGCTCGCGCACCCGGAACTCGGGCCGAAGCCGCTGGCGCGTCTGCTTCGCGATCTGCCGGGCGGATGCCGCGTCAGTCACGGAACGATCTCGAACATCCTCCGGAAGGAAGGCCTCAACACCGTCGTGGCCAGACGCTCTAGACTCTCGGACGCAGGCGGGAGTGGCGGAATCGGCAGACGCGCAGGTCTTAGGAACCTGTGTCCGTGAGGGCGTAGGGGTTCAAGTCCCCTCTTCCGCACCGATGGTGGTTGCGGGCCGGAGGGCTGTCGCAGTAGCGACATCCCCGCCGGCCACGCCGTGAGCCGGTGCTGTCGGGAGCGTCACGATCGCGGGCGACCGGCGCACCGGCCGGGCCAGGATGGCGGGCGTGAGTCTGCGTTTCGTCCTCGACCCCGAGCTGACCCCCGAGCTGCGCGAGCGGATCGTCGCGCTCTGGGTCGACGTCAGCAACGCCGGCGGTGCGGTCGGTTTCGTAGCGCCGGTGACCGCGGCCGAGGTCCGCGCCGCCGCCGATCCGGCGTTCGCCGGCATCATCGACGGCCCGGACCGGCTGCTGATCGGGTACGCGGGCGAGCGACTGGTCGCCGTGCTGATCTTCAGCGACAACCGGTTCGACCTGAAGTCGCACTGGTGCGTGCTGAAGCGGGTGATGGTCCACCCGGACACCCAGGGCCGCGGATACGGTGCCGCGCTGATGCGCGAGGCCGAGCGGCTCGGCCGCGAGCTGGGCTGGGAGGCGCTGCACGTGACGCTGCGTGACGGCCTCGGCCTGGACCGGTTCTACCGGGGCCTCGGCTACCGGGAGATCGGGCGGCTGCCCGGCGCGCTGCGCGTCGCCCCCGGCGACGACCGCGACGAGATCCTGATGTGGCTGGACCTGGTCGACCGGAGCCCCGCCGCCTGATCAGGGGCGGGCCCGGGGGCGGCCGCGAGCGGCCGGGCCGTGCTGATGGGCGACGGCCCGGCCGCGCGGCTTGATCAGTCGAGGCAGAACTCGTTGCCCTCGGGGTCGGCCATCACGATGTGACCGGCGGCGAGCGGAGGAGCGGGCTCGTGGCGGCTGAGCCGGGTGGCGCCGTGGGTGACCAGCCGGTCGACCTCCGCCTCCAGGGCCGCCATCCGCGCGTCGCCCTCGAGCCCGGGGGCGGCCCGCACATCGAGGTGCACGCGGTTCTTGGCCTGCTTGCCCTCCGGCACCCGCTGGAAGAACAGCCGCGGCCCGGAGCCCTCCGGGTCGACCAGCGCCGAGGCGTCGTTGCGGCTCTCGGGCGGCACGCCCATCGCGTCCAGGGCCAGCTCCCACGACTCGAAGCCGCCGGGCGGATCCTGCAGCCGGTAGCCGAGGGCCTCGGCCCAGAACGCCGCCAACCCGGCCGGGTCGGCGCAGTCGAAAGTGATCTGTACGTCGCGGGCCATCTCAGCTCGCCTCCCGTCGGGTCTGCTGGTAAGTGTGCCGGTGGAGGTCGCGCAGCAGGCACACCTCGGCCAGATGGTGGATCAGTTCGCGGTTGATGTGCAGCACCAGCGCCGCCAGGGGGCGCTCGGCGTACGGTCCCTCCGCCTCCCCGCACGGGCGGGCGAGGCCGGTTTCGCCGAGGGACTCGACCCCGGCGAGCCACGTGGCGTACTCCGTGTCGAGCTGGGCCAGCGCCTCGCTCGCGGTTTCGGCGTACTCGAACGACTGGTAGTCGGTGGGGGCGCGACCGAAGTGCGCGGCGTTACGCACCGCCAGCACGCCGACGATCACGTGCCCGAGTCGCCAGGCGATCGTCGTGAACGGTGGCGGGTCCGGCTCGGGCATCGCGAAATCGATGGTCATCGCGCCGGACCCGGCCTGCACCGGTGCGGCGCCGGTGCCGCGCGGGCGCACGCTCCAGCTGCCGGGCACCGGCTCCCAGAAGTACTCGTCGTCGGTGAGTCCGCCGAGGCGATCGCGCAGCTGTCTGGTCCAGTGCCAGACGAGCTGGTCCCGGAGCAGCGGATTCCAGGTCTGGTCGGTCATGGTTCGAGCCTCCCGCAGATAGCGGACAGGATCGGTCCGTGATCTGTGGAACGATGAGCGGGTGACCGTCGAGGCGACGACCGAGCGGGTGCTGCGATTGCTGGGGCTGCTGCAGCGGCGGCCGTCCTGGACCGCCGCCGAGTTGGCCGCCGAGCTCAGGGTCACCGACCGCTCGGTGCGCCGCGATGTGGAGCGGCTGCGCGCGCTGGGCTATCCCGTGCACGCGACGGCCGGCGTCGGCGGCGGCTACCAGCTCGGCGCGGGCACCCGGCTGCCCCCGCTGCTCCTCGACGACGAGGAGGCGATCGCGACGGCGGTGTCCCTGCGGCTGGCGTCGGGGGGCACGGTCGCCGGGGCGGGCGAGGCGGCACTGCGGGCGCTGGCGAAGCTCGACCAGGTGATGCCGGCCCGGCTGCGCGCCGAGGTGCGGGCGGTGCACGGCGCCACCGAGACCCTTGTCGGCCCCGGGGTCGAGATCGACGCGGAGCTGCTGGTGACGCTCGCGCGGGCCTGTCGCGACGCCGTGCGGGTGCGGTTCCGGTACGCGGGCCGCGACGGCGGGGAGCGTGAGCGCACGGTCGAGCCGGTGCGGATGGTCACCACCGGCCGCCGCTGGTACCTGATGGCCCGGGACGTCGACCGCGACGACTGGCGCACCTTCCGGCTGGACCGGATGCGCGAGGTGGTGGCGACGACCTGGCGCTTCCGGGCGAGGGAGCATCCGGACCCGGTCGCCTTCGTGCAGCGGTCGGTGACCGAGTCGCCGTACCGGTATCTCGCCCGGGTGCGGGTGCGCGCCCACGCCGACCGGGTGCGGGAGCTGGTGCCGCCCCAGGTGGGGCGCGTCGAGGACGATCGCGACGGGTGGTGCGTGCTGGTCGTCGGCGGGGAGCGCCTGGACTGGCTCGCCATGCACGTGGCCCGGCTGGGTTTCGAGGCGGAGGTGCTGGAGCCTCCGGAGCTGCGGGAGGCCGCCGCCCTGCTCGCCCGCCGCCTCGCGGCGATGGCCGGGACCGGCTGACGGTCAGTCCCTGCCCGACACCGTCGGGAAGGTCCTGCCCGGCAACCGCTAACCCGCGAGCTGGCGGTCGCGCAGCAGCCGGGCGCAGGCCTCCGTCAGCTGCCGGATCGGCTCGGCGACCTCCGGGCGGGTGCGCAGCGCGTCCTCCAGCCGGACCCGCCACAGGCCGGCCTCGACCAGCAGCCGGTCGCCGTCGGTGTTCCAGCGCAGCCGGTCCCGGGTCTCGCGCAGGGACTGTTCGTAGCCGGGCCCGAGCAGCTCGCCGAGCCCGGTGCCGAGGCGGTCGAGGACGGCGTCGTCGGCCACCGCCCCGACGAGCACCCGGGCCGCGTCCCACGCCACCCGGGGTTGGTGGATCACCGGCATGTCGACTCCTTCGTCGGTGTGGCCGTTTCGGCCATCATCGATCCCGCGGGGGCGGCCGGCAAGCCCCTGACCGGATGACGGCCCGGCGGCCGGTCAGCCGTCGACGCGCACCGGGTCGCCGACGGCCAGCGTGCCGGTCTCCTCGGGTACGAGGTGGAGTCCGAAGAGGAGCTTCTGCTGGACGTTGCGGTGCCGGCCGAGGGTGCGCAGCGGTTCCTTCCCGCGTACCCCGGTCTCCTGGTCGGTGGTGGTGACCACGCAGCGGTCGCAGGGCCCGGCGGCGCGGAAGCGGACGCCGCCGATGCGCAGCCCTCGCCCGGCCCAGCCGTCCTCGGCCCAGGCCGGCGCGCCGTCGACCACCAGGTTGGGCCGGAACCGGGTCATCGGCACGGCCTCCTCGCCGGCCTCGGCGAGCCAGTCGTTGAGCGTGGCGAGGGAGGCGGTGCTGGCCAGCAGCAGCGGGTAGGCGTCGGCGAAGCTGACCTGGTCGCCGGTGTCGTGTTCCCGGTCGGCCGCGGGGATGTGCCGGGTCGGCTCGGCCAGCCAGACCAGCCGGACCGGCCGGCCGAGCAGCGCGCCGAGCCAGCCGTCGGCCGCCGGCCCGGCGGGCAGCGCGGGGACCGGCAGTTTCCGGTTGCGGAAGGTGCGCACCGCGACCGGTTCGCCGCCGGCCGGCTCGGGCACGTCCAGGTCGGGCCGACCCTCGGCGCGCAGCAGCAGGCCGCCGTCGCGGGGCGTGGCGTGCAGCGCGACCAGGCGGGTGGTCTCCCGCTGGGTGACGCCGACGCCGTCGGCGTCGACCACCATCCAGCGCCGGTCGCCGGCCAGGCCCCACGGCTGCACGCGGGCGTCGTCGTGGTCGAGCCGGTGACAACCCTTGACCGGGTACGTGTGGATGGCGGTCAGCCGCATCCGGTCACCATGCCACGCCGATGCCGTCCCCGGGGTACCAGTGGTTGGCCGGGGTCTCCCGGTAGGCGAGGAACCGCCGGCCGGTGCGTTCGGCGTGCTCGGCGAGGACGTTGGTGGCGGTGACGTTGTCGGTGAGCAGGATCGCACCGGGGGCGAGCTTGCTCTCCACGGCCTCGAACTCGCGCTTCTCGTGGGCCCGGCTGTGGTCGCTGTCGTGCAGGAAGAGGTTCACCGGCCGGTCCAGCGCGGCGATCGAGGCGATCGAGTCGCCGATCACCAGGTCGACCACGTCGGACCAGGGTGCGGTGCGGGCCAGGTAGCCGGCCTCGGGGTTGATGTCGAGCGAGGTGACCCGGCCGGGGTGCCCCTCGGCGGCGTTGCGCAGCAGCGCGGCGGCGAGCACGCAGCTGCCGAGCCCCTTGTCGACGCCGGTCTCCACCACGTGCGCGGGGCGGGTGGCCCGGACGATGGCGTACCAGCCAATCCGGCGGGCGTAGCGGACCTGCTTGTCGGCGAGACCGCGCCGCGCGGCGCCGGCGGTGGCCTGCTGGATGTGCTGCCGCAGCGGGTCGTCGGACTCGATCTCGTCCAGGTACGCGCGGACCTGCTTGACCGGAATGTCGCAGACCACGCTGACGAACCAGGTGAGGTGGTGGCGGCTCAGCTTGGTCAGGTCGTAGGTGTAGTTGTGATGTTCGCGCGACGTGACCAGCCAGCGCGCCGAGGTCCGGAGCACCTTGGCGTCGTGGCGGGCGACCCGGGCCAGCCGCTTGGGGAAGGCGGCGACCGGGGCGAGCGGGGTGCGGGCGATGGCCCGTCGGAGCTTCGTTGCGTCCACGGGAGGGTTCTACCAGGCGGAGGGAAACAGCGGGAGACGGAACATTTCCTTCGCGAAGCGAACTCATCGGCACGAACGGTGGGTACGCGAGCCGGAACCAGACTCAGTAGCATCGCGCCATGCGCCATGGCCAGGAATACGCGGAGCCCGAGACCCGGTTCTTCGACGAGCAGTCAGCGCCGGAACCGACCACGGAGCCGCGTCCGCGGCGGCGCCGGTGGCGGAAGTTCGCCCTGATCACCCTGCTGGTGGTCATGCTCCTCGGAGGGGGAACCGCGATCGCCGGCGGGCTCTACCTGCGGTCGGTCGAGTCGGACATCGAGCGGGTTGACGCCTTCACCGGGGTGCCGGAGGCGGAACGCCCGCAGGCGGTGGCCAAGGGCGCACTGAACATCATGATTCTCGGCAGCGACTCGCGCGATCCGGAGAACAGCAGCGGCTCGCGTACTGACACCATCATCCTCGCCCACCTGCCGAAGGACCGGTCCAGCGCCCAACTCATCTCGATCCCGCGGGACACCTGGGTCCGGGTGCCACGGTCGAAGGACGGCAAGAGCGGCGGCCGGGACGCGAAGATCAACGCCGCCTTCGCCTGGGGCGGGGTTCCGTTGATGGTCCAGACCGTGGAGAAGTTCACCGGCGTCCGGATCAACCACGTCGCGATGGTGGATTTCGCGGGGTTCAAGGAGATCGTGGACGCCCTCGGCGGCATCGACATCACGATCGAGCAGGGCTTCACCTCGACCCACTCGCTGAACCCCGACGGCCGGAGGACCTTCCGGGCCGGCCGCCAGACCATCGACGGGGCCGCCGCCCTGGACTACGCCCGCGAGCGCTACGCCTTCGCCGACGGGGACTTCAGCCGGATCCGCCACCAGCAGCAGGTCATCAAGGCAATCCTGGACAAAGCCTCCTCGGGTGGGGTGCTGGCCAATCCCGGCAAGCTGAACGGTTTCCTCAAGGCCACCGCCGACTCGGTCTCGGTGGACAAGTCGCTATCCGTCATGGACATGGCAATGGAGCTGCGTCATCTGCGCAGCGGCAACCTCGGCTTCTACACGTGCCCGACCAAGGGCACCGGCCGGATGGGCAATGAGAGTGTGGTACTCGCGGACACCGCGAAGGCACGGACGTTCTTCGACGCCGTCCGGCGGGACTCGGTCCCGGAGATCCTGGAATCGGGGACGCAGTCCTGACCACCGGTTTGTAGGAACGGTCTCCACCCTGTCGGACATGGCGGCGGCGAGGCGCGCGGTCGTATCCTGCGTGCGCCCGGCGCCCCCCTGCACCGCCGAGGCATAACGGGGAAGGACACCATCCATGTCGAGCCAGTCGGCGACGACGCGACTTGTCGCGGCCGCGCCCGGTGACCATCCGGCGTCGGCGCACTCCGATCCAGCCGAGACAGAAAAGTTCAACGAGGGGGACGGGACGCACCCCGGCCTGGACACCACCACCGTCCTGCCGTACGCCAGTTCGCGAGCGTCCAAGCGGACGCGGCCGCTGCGGGCCTGGATGGTGGCGGCGCCTGTGGACGTCGCCGCGCTGCTGACACCGTTGCTGCTCAGCGACCGCCACTGGCGGGGGACGCTCTGCATGGCGGCCCTGACGGTCGCGCTCTTCGCGGTCGGCGGCCTCTACCGGGCCCGGCGACACCTGAGCATCCTCGACGAGTTGCCCGGCCTCAGCGGGCGGTTGCTCGCGGCAGCGTCGGCCGTGGCGATCGTCGCCGCGATGCGCAACGACTCCGCCGCGCACGTCGGGAACTTCATGCGCGGCGTGCTGCTGTCCGCGGGCCTGGTCCTGGTCGGCCGGGCGGTGACGCGCACCCTCGTCGTCACGGCGCGCCGCCGGCGGTGGGTGGAGCACAACGCCATCGTGATCGGCAGCGGGCCGATCGGCGGGGAACTGGCACGCCTGCTTCGCCGCTATCCGCAGTACGGTCTCCGGTTCGTCGGATGCGTGGACAGCAAGCCGGCCACGAGCGGCCAGGTGCCGCTCGTGGGCAGCTTGGACGACCTCGAACAGTTGGTCCGTCTGCTGCACTGTGACGTGCTGATCCTCGCCGACCCGGCCGGCACGGAGTCGACCCTGATGGAGATCCTGCGGCAGCCCAGGAGCGCGAGCTGCGACCTGTGGGCCGTGCCGCGGTTGTGGGGTTCCCGCTCGACCGCCGGAAACCCGGACCACATCGGCGCGATCCCGATCGTCAAGATCGGCGACACCACCCTCTCCGGCCCTCGGTGGGCACTCAAGCGGGCGTTCGACCTGGTCTTCGCGACCGCCGCGCTCGTCGTGCTGAGCCCGGTCATGCTGCTCTGCGCCATCGCCGTGTTTCTGGAGGGCGGTCGGGGCATCTTCTTCTACCAGGAGCGCATCGGCCGGCACGGCCGTCCCTTCAACGTCATCAAGTTCCGCTCCATGCGGCCCGTCAACGAGCAGGAGTCGCAGACCAACTGGTCGATCGCCCACGACCCGCGCGTCGGTCCGGTCGGCCGGGTGCTGCGCCGGACGTCACTGGACGAGCTTCCTCAGCTGTGGAACATTGTGCGCGGCGAGATGAGCGTGGTGGGGCCGCGCCCCGAACGGCCGTACTTTGTACAGAAGTTCTCGGCCGAGTACCCCGCCTACGCCATGCGCCACCGCGTCCCGGTCGGCCTCACCGGGCTCGCCCAGGTCAGCGGCTTGCGCGGGGACACCCCGATCTCGGACCGGGCGCGCTTCGACAACTACTACATCGAGAACTGGTCCCCCTGGATGGACGTCAAGGTGCTGCTGCGCACCGTCGCGGAGGTGTTCCGGGGCGGCGGGCGCTGACCTGCGCCGACGCCACGAGCCGAACACCGCATGTCCGGCCGGTCGCCCCGACGTGGGATCATCGTCCGTCCACGTGTCACGGGGGAGGATGCCATGGCCCACGAGGGCAGCGCGCGGCCGCACGCCGCCGTAACCCGACGGACCGCCCTGCTACGGGGTAGCGCGGTCGCCGCGGGGCTCGGCACCGCGGCCCTCGGGGGTGCCGCCGCTGCGAACGGGCTCTCGTCCGGCAACGGCGCCGTGGTCAACGTCCGGGACCACGGCGCCACGGGTGACGGTGCCACCGATGACACCGCCGCGCTCCAGGCGGCCCTGGACGCGTTGAGCGCCCGGGGCGGGATCGTCTTCCTGCCGCCCGGGGTGTACGTGACCCGCCGGTTGACCCTGCGCTCCCGGGTGCACCTGCGCGGTGCGGGTGGCGACTCGACGGTCCTGAAACTGCGGGCCGGCGCCAACTCGGCCATTCTCGAATCGGAGGGCTTCGCGCGGCTCAGCGGCACCCGCTCCGACGCCGGCATCAGCCTGTTCAGCGTGCGCGACCTCACCCTCGACGGCAACAAGGGGGAGAACCCAGAGGGTGGCTACGGGCTGCGCCTGTACGGGTACGGCTACGAACTGACCGAGGTGATCGTCCACAACTGCCGCAACGACGGCATCGTCAGCGAGTGGGGGCCGACGGCTTCGCTGCCCGCGCCCTCACACCAGATGGAGTCCCGGCTGTCCGCGGTACGGACGCATGGCAACGACGGCCACGGCGTGAACTTCCAGGGCCCGCACGACTCGATGTTCCTCAACTGTGTGGCGTTCGAGAACGCCGGTGCCGGCTTCCGCATCACGGGCGACGCCATGGGTACCCAGATGGTCAACTGTCACGGCTGGGGCATCCGGCAGAACGTCTCGTTCGACCTCGCGGCAACGAGCGTCGGCTGCGTTAACTGCTACGCCGACCTCAACGGCGGCGTCGGCGTCCGCATCTCCCGCAACGACTGCCGCTGGATCGGCGGATACATCCTCGGCTACAACCAGTCGCATCCGAACGCCGAGATCGGCGTGCAGTTCGTGCCCGGTACGCAGCCGGAGGAGCCGTCCGGCTGTCTCGTCGACAGCAAGATCGTCAACTGCGGGACCGCCGCCGTCGACTTCGGCGCCGACCGGGGCCGCTCGACGGTCCGGGTAAGCCTCTCTCAACCCGGTGCCCTGGCCGAGGACGGCCGGCGGATCCCCGGCACCGGCCGCGGTTGGATCGGCCGGCCGGCCCCCACCACCGAAGTGGATATCAGTCAAGGGCTGGGGGACCCGGAAAAGAACCTCGTGGTCCGGCCGGCGTTCGACCTTCGGGTGCAGGCGACGCCGGATCGCCCGGCGGATGGGAGTGTCCGCCTGTTCGCTCGTGAGGCCGGCGGCCGTACCCAGTTGTGCGCGCTCTTCCCCAACGGCGCCGTGCAGGTGATGGCCACCGAGCCGTGACGGTTGCGGCGGTGGTCCCTCAGGCCGGCGCCGCCGATACCGATGACGTCCGCGACTCGGACGCCGCGTCGGGTGCCTCCGGCCCGGCCCCGTCGGTCGGGGTCGACCGCATCCGGGCGAGGAACCACAACCCGACCAACGCCTCGCAGACCACGAGCTGGATCACCAGGTCGGAGAACTCGGTGGCCCACACCAACGCCACGGCCACGCCGCCGAACGCGATGACCCTGGACCCGATGGCCGAGACGAGGTACCGCCGGGGATGCGCCCGGATCATGTGCCGCACCGACGTCCAGGTCGACACCGTGAGCAGCAGCTTGTACGCGCAGTAACCGGCGACCACTGCGGCAGCGACTGCGGCGAGGTCGGCGGCGAGCAGCCCACGGACCCACTCGCTGGCGACGACCACCGCGGTCACGATAAGCCAGGCCACGAGGGTGAGGCCCCGGGTAGCGGTCACCCACCGGGCACGTCGGCCGGCCACGATGTCCTCGCGGGTGCTCGCCGACAGCACCACGTGGAACGGACCGAACGCGAGGTCGAGCGCCCGCAGCACCACCACCGCGGTCTGCCCGGCGACCGCACCCGCCACCGAGGGCAGAGCCACGGTGTACGAAAGGTCGACCAGCGCCGCGATGCAGTACACCGCGCCGACCGAGAGGCTGGCCCGCACCCCGGGACGGGCCCGGCCTCCGGAGCCGGTGCGCGGCCGCAGCAGCACCCAGGCCAGCACCGCCATCTGTGCCGGCAGCGCGGCGATGTCTACGCGCACCTCCAATGCGACGAACGCAGCTCCAGCCACTAGCGTCCCGATGGCCGTGAGCTGGGGAAGACGGTTGGCGCGTGCCGGCCCACGGGTGCGGGCGCACGCCCAGAACAGCGCCTCCACGGGCAGTTGCAGGAGCACCGGCGCGATCACGAACAGGCGGTCGGTGAGGCTGCTGTCCGGCAGAGCGACGGAGACGGACAGGAAGGCCACGACGCCCACCGGCAGCATGGTCAACGCCGCGACCCGCTTGGCCCAGCTCTCGACGTTCCACGCGAGCGGCACCACGCCGGCCGAGAGGGGCCGGCCGACCAGCGCCTCCATCAACGTGTACGGGACGGCGAGCAGTGTGCCCTGGAGGGCCACCAGAGCCAGCCGGTCACCGTCGGCCCACGAGGCGAGCAGAAACAGCGAGATGCTGGACAAGCGGGTGAGCGCCTGCACGGACACCTGTGACCGTTGCAGTCGCGCCGCCGTGGAGATGAGGACGCGCACAATCATCGCCTTCTGGGGGTGTCCGGGGGCCCGAAGGCCGGGCGGGCCGGGGGATGGATGTCGGTGTCACCGTCGAGGGGCGGTGGGGTGGCCCGGCGCCGGCGCGGCGGCTCGGCCGGTGGCAGGTGCGGTTCCTCGGCCACGGGCCGGCGCCATTCCTCGGCCGGACGCCGGCGTGAGTCCGCCGGCGGACGCCAACGCCCTTGTTCGGTCGGCGGCCCGTACGCCTCGGTGCCCGAGCGTCGACCCGGCTGCTCCGCCGCGTGCCGGTACGGGTCGGCAGCCGGAAGCCGGTACGGATCCTCCGACGGAGGCCGGTACGGCCCGGTGGCCGAACGCCGACGCGGCGGCTCGACCGACGGACGGCGCGGCTCGGCCGCCGGCGGCCACTGCGGCTGCCCGTACGGCTCGCCAGCCGAACGCCGGCGCGGCTGTTCTGCCGGCGAGCGGCGCGACTCGGCAGGCAACTGCCACTGCGTCTCGTCGCCTGGTTGCCACCGCGGTTCCTCGGCCGGGCGCCGGCGCGGCTCTGCGGAGGGCGGGTAGGGCCGAGCAGCTGCGGGCGGATGCTCAGGAGGGACAGCGGACGGCGCCGGCGGCCCAGGCGTGGCACCGGGCCAGGGGGGCCGAGCAGCCGGCGGCGGCAATGCCTGGGCGGCCCGGGGAATCACGACCGTCGGTGCGTCCGTCGCGGGTCGCCGCGGCCGCAGCACTACGGTCTCGGCGTCGATCTGGCCGGCGGTCCGCGGGTCGGCGGGGACCTCGTGCGAGTCCTTGTCGGCGTCGAGGTGGCGTCCATAGCCCACGAAGATGGCCAGGCCCATCATCGCGCCCAGGTATTCCCAGGCCTCCACCACGAGACACGCGCCGGAGAGACCGGCCAGGACGGCCACGTGGAGCACCGCGGACGGACGCGTCGCGCTGCGGCGCCACAGCCAGAAGAGCAGGTAGCCGACGGCGGCGACGAGCACGACCATCATCGGCAGCCCGTACTGGAGGGCCACGCTGACGAAGTAGTTGTCCACGAAAATCTGCGCGCCACCGGCGACGCGGGAAACGGTGGCGGCCCCGGCCGCACCGATCCCCCCGCCCCAGAGCGGCAGGTCCCCGCCGAGCAGATCCGACCAGATCTCGAAGCGCTGGAAGAGGCTCCGGGCCCCGGTAGCACCCACCACCACGAAACCCGCGAGGACGCAGACGATGACGCCCAGGCCGACCAGCCGCGCACGGCGTCGAGCGGCGGCGCTGCCGGACCGGTTGGCCACGGCGCCCGCGATTACTCCGCCCACCACGAGCAAGGCGCCGGAGCGGCTCGTGCTGAGCGCCAGGCACACCACGGCACAGACCGCGCCGAGATGCCAGGACCAGCGGGTGGGGCGGCCTCCCGGAGCCAACCACAGCGTCACGTAACCGAGCAGATACGCACCGGCGAGGATGCCCAGCTCCGCGTTGAACTCGGTGAGACCCGGAGCCCGGAAGGTGTCGCCGATGTAGCGGACGTTCCGCCCCTCCTCGAAGCCCCACTCAACGAGCTGGGCCGGTCCGATGATCAGCTCAGCCACCGTGGCCGCCGCGTTCGCCATCATGAGCCAGGCGGCGACGGTCACCATGCGGACGGCGTCGGGCCGGGGCAGCGCCATCATGACCAGCAGCAGGAGCAGCGGCATCACCGTCAGACGGAGCCCGGCGACGGTCTGCGGCGGGCCGTGGTGCGCGACGCCGATGAGGCTCCACACGCCGAGGACGACCAGCACCACCACGCCGGCGATGAGCTGTTCGTGGCTCCATCGACCGCGCACCGCCGTACGCAGGGCGTGCACGCCGGTCACCGCGGCGGCGGAGAGCCCGAGCGCGTAGTCCCGGCCACCGAAGGCGTCCCCGACCAGGCCCTCCACTCCGGCGAAGCGCAGCCCCAGAGGGGCGTTCAGCACGACGAAGACGTACGCCAAGCCCGGCACCGGGCGGACGGCGAGCAAGCCGAGCGCGGCGAGGAACGCCGGCAGCAGAGGTGGAAGCCCGACGACGGCGCACGCCGCGACGGCCACCGGAAGCGCGACCGCGGCGGCGATCAGGAGCCGCCGATCGCGCCACCGGCTCGGGGCCGCGGAGCGTGCGCCGGACGTCATCGTCGAGTCGCTCCGGCGGGTCGATGGCTCACTCCGTCCCTCCGGCGCAGGGCCACGTAGGCGTCGACCACCGCATCGACGTGCCGGTCCCAGTCCATCTCGCGCCCGTCCGCGGCGGCGGAAGCGGCGCTCGCGGCGTACTCCGATCGGGGCATCCGGGCCGCGTGGCGCAGCAGCGCCGCCAGATCCGCCGCGGTGTCGAAGACCCGCACCGACGTGTCCGACGCCATCGGCGGCCGCGCCACGGAGCTGGTGACGATCGGGCGGCCGGCCCGCAGCGCCTCCACGCACGAGATCGGGAAGTTCTCGGCCCACTGGCTGGGGAACACGAGCCAACCCGCACGCCCCATCGCCGCCTCCTTGCCCGCCGCGTCCAGAAAGCCCAGGTAGTGCAGCCCCGGCAACTGCCGCGCCGCCTCCTCGACGGCCGCCCGCCGCGGCCCGTCGCCGCCGACGAGCAGCGTGGCGTTCCCCTCGCCGGCGACCTTCCGCCACGCGTCGAGCAGCAGGTCGATCCCCTTGTGTTCGCTCAGCGCCCCAAGGAAGAGGAACACCGTCTGGTCACCGGCCGGCCAGGACACGGGTGCGTCGTCAGCCGGCACCGCCAGCGGTACGACGATCCCCCCGAGCCGGTGACCGGCCGGCAGGTGACGCTGGGCGATCTCCCTCGTCCGCGCCGCCGGCCACAGCATCGAGACCTCGCGCAGTCGCCGGACCAGCCAGGCCGACCGCAGCCCGAGGAGCCGGTCGACCGTCGCCGATCGCCCGTGGTTGGCGAGGCTGTTGTTCGGGTCGCAGAGGGCGTAGTCGTGGACGGTGTGGCAGGTCGGCCAGGTCCGGGCGAGCCTCGCCACCGGCAGCGCACCGAGGCCCTGCCAGTTGTGGACGTGCACCACGTCGGGCGCGAAGGCTCGCAGCGAGTCGACGGCCAACCCGGTCGGGTCGACCAGGTCGCCGAGGTGGGTCAGGACCTTGGCGGCACGCGTGCCGGGTCGGGCCAGCCGGGCCGCCACCCGGGGCGGGACCGGCGCGTCGTCCGGCAGGCTGTGCGGCGAGGGACGGCTGAAGACCCGTACCTCGTGGCCGCGCTGCCGCAGCGCGTTGGAGAGGTCCCGGACGTACTGTTCCGCGCCGCCCCGGATGGCGAACGACGAGTGGACCATGGCGATCCGCACGACTCAGACCTGCCTTCCGATCGAGGGGGTGGCCGGCGCCGGGAGGGTGGGGTCGGCGGCCAGCAGGTCGGCGAGGTGCAGCGTCGCCTCCCGCCACGACCGCCCCGTCGTGCCGGCGGCCGGCCGGGGCCCGCCGGTCGCCTCGGAAACCGCCCGCACCAGCGCGGCCGCCGTCCAGGTCGTCATGCGCACGGCCCGGCCGTCGGTCGCCTCGTACAGGGCGGGGTCGGGTGAAATCACCGTCGGGGTGCCCAGCCGCAGCGCCTCGGCCGCTGGCAGCCCGTACCCCTCGAAATGGCTCGGCATGAGGAAGGCGGCGGCGCCGGCGATCGTGGCGGCGTAGTCCTCGTCGGAGAGCCGGTCGAGCAGGAGCACCCGGTCAGCCGCCGGGGACGCGGCCACGGCTTCCTCGAACCGCTCGACCCGTTGCCCGCCGGTGAGCACCACGAGCGCGTGGCCGGGAAGGTCGGGCAGTGCCCCGACCGCCAACTCGACCCCCTTGTGCGGGGCGTGTCCGGCGACCACCAGGTACGGGCGGCCGCCGGTGCCGGCGAGTACCCGCGCCGGGGGGCCGCCGGCTACGAGGCGGACGTCGCTGCCCGGGTGCCAGACGACCGTGCGCTCCTCCGGCACCCCGTAGAGGCCAAGCAGGTCGTGCCGGGTTCGGGCGCTGACGCACAGCAGGCGCCGGGACCGGTTGATCGCGGTGCCGTAGCTGGCCCGGCGGTACTGGCGCACAGTGGCCGACAGGTCGCGAGGCCAGAGCTTGAACGCAACGTCGTGGACGACGGTCACGACCGCCAACTGGCTGCCCAGGATGGCCATCGACGGGCTCAGCGACAGCACGGTGGTCGAGTCGTCCCGTACCCCGTTGGTCACCTTCCGCAGGGTGGTCGTGGCGGATGCGACGGCGCGGGCGCGGTCACCGGCCTGCTGGCTCACCACCTCCACGTCCACGGCCGTTCCGCCTGGGGGCTCCCACCCGGGCGGGACGGCGACCAGCCGGAGGCGGCCCCCGCCGGGCCAGTGCCGCGTGATCTCGGTGAGCACCCGGGTGATGCCGCCGGGCCCCACTCCGCTGCAGTCGATTACCGTGGTCGCGTCAGCGGGTCTCATACGCGATCCACTCCGCCATCCGCGCGGCGAATCGCTGCGTCGAGAAGGACGTGGCGTGCTCGCGGATCCGCGCCGCGGACAGTTCGTCCACCCGGCGCACCGCGGCGGCGTGGTCCGCCGGCCGCATCGAGCCGACCAGGAACCCGGTCTCGCCGTCCATCACGGTCTCCAGCAGCCCGCCGCTGTTGACGCCGATGACGGGGGTCCCGCAGGCCTGCGCCTCGACGGGGATGATGCCGAAGTCCTCGTGCGCGGGAAACAGCAGCGCCCGGGCGCCGGCATACAGTTCCCGCAGCCGCTCGCGGGTCGGTCGAACCTCGAACGTGACCGGCACGCCGGCGTCGGCGGCTGCACGCCGCAGCCGTGCCTCCTCCGGCCCGGAACCGGCGATCGTCAGGGGAAGCCCCGCCTCGGCGGCCACCTCGATCATGAGGTCGAAGTTCTTGTACGGGATCCACCGCCCGACGCCCAGCAGGTAGTCGCGCGGCGCGGCGGACCGCACGTCGGTTCCGTCGAAGAAGTCAACGTCCACCGGCGGGTGGATTACCGCGGCGTCGCGCTTCCAGAACCGCTGGATGCGCTTCTGGACCTCGCGGGAGTTGGCGGCGTAGGCGTGCACGTGCCGGCTCATCCGCACGTCCACCGCCTGTAGGACGCGGCGCGGCCCGCTGAGCAGCGCCCCCGAACCACGGCCGTCGAAGTCGGGGCTCCAGACGTAACGGGCGGGCGAGTGGATGTAACTCAGGTGCCGGGTACGCTCCGGCGGGCCGAGCCGGACGGTGTGTGCGAACGCGTGGCTGGAGGAGATGACCACGTCGTACTCCTCGTCGCCGACGGTCCGCCAGGCGAGCGGCATCAACGGCAGGGCCAGAGCCTTGCTGCGGCGCAACGGAGTCCGGGCGAGCCAGCTCTCGTGGAGGCCCAGCCGCTCGACCTCGACGTCCTCGTCAGCCCAGAGCACGATCCGCCGAGCGTGCGGCACGAGGTCCGCGATGGCCAGGAACACGTTCTCCGAGCCGCCGGTCGCGCCGAACCACTCGTGCACCATCGCCACCGATCGGTCGCCGAGCAACGGTGGTCGTACCGTCGGCTGGGCAGCCGGTTGGATGCCGTCGAGGGATGTCATGTTGTCTCGCTTAGATCGAAGGTTCATGGGTGGATGTGCCGGCGGGCGCTGGCCAGACCCGGTCAGCTGTTGCGGCGCCACAAGTCGCGCAGGGCGTCCCAGTTGCCGGCGATGCCGGCCTCGCAGAGCGTCTCGACGTAGAACGCACCTTCGACGTCGTCGCGGTCCCACCAGATGCCGCAGATCGTCCGACCGTCCTCGCCCTTGAACGCGTACTCGACGTAGCTGCCGGACGCACCGGTGACGCCGCCGGTCGCGCGGGTCGCCTCGCGCAGGCCCGGCGCCAGGGCACCGCCGGCGAGGTTGAGTTGCTGGCGGTACGCGCGGGCGGCGTCCTTCTGTGCCTTTGCTGGGTAGAGCGCGAAATGCAGGGACGCGCCGCCATAGCGGCAGAAGACGTGGCGCTCCTCGTCGGCCGGCAGCTTCGGGCCACCCACCTCGCTGTCAGCCGCGCAGCCGCCGATCCGAGTCAGCCACGGCTCGGCCAGCGGAGCCAGTTCACCCTCGAACTTGGCCTTGTTGATGGAGAACTGTGTCGCCTCGAACGCTGGCAGGGAGGCGCTGGACGACGAGGCGGAGGCCGGCTCGTCCGCGTCAGCACCCATGCCAAGGGCGTATCCCGCGGTGCCGGCGACCAGCGTGAGCACCAACGCGCCGGCGGCGATCCAGATCCAGCCGCGTCGCTTCGGCTCCGACCGCACCGGGGCGATCCGCCGGCCGGTCGCGGTGAACGAGTCGTACGCGGTCTGCGGCGGCTCCGACACGGGCGCGTCGGTCGGTGACGCGGAGCGCGGGACCGGCGAGACGGGCGTGCCCGAGGCCGGACCGGCCGACACCGGCTGGGCCGAGACAGGATGCGCGGACACCGGCTGGGCGGACACCGGGCCGACCTGAATCGCCCACGGCATGACCGGCGCTCCGGAGGTCGGCTGCGGCGGCGTGGGATGCGGCAGGCCGGAAACGGGCCGCTGGCTCTCCACCTCGGTGGGCACCGGCTGGTAGTCCGCGCCGAGCGCGCGGAGCAGTTTCTCCGCCCCCGGCCCGGCCTCGGCCGGGTACGCCACCCACGGCGTGTCCGCCGCGAAGTCCGCGTACGCGTAGGGCTGGCCGCCCGACGTCTGCGCGAGGGAGTCCGCCATCGCGGCGAACGCCTCCCGCCAGCGCGCGTCACCGGCCGCCGCGCCCTCCAGCACGGCAACCGTCACGAACCGGCCCTGCTCGTCGATGGCGGCCCACGCCTTTCCGACCGTGGACCCGCCCAGCACATGGGTGAACCTGTACGGGCCAACCGGCTGCATGCCTACTCCTCTACTGAACCGCCGTGCGGATCCTACAGAGCCGACGCTCAGCCCTCCGCCCGCCCGTCGCCGGCCCGACACAGTTCGAGACGGCGCGCTCCAACCGTTATTGCACTGTGGAAGCAACCCGGCGACCCGCACCTGGCCGGCGATGCGGTGCGCGGCGCACGTCGGCAACCACCCGAGCCGGCGCTTGCTTGTGAAAGTTTTTATGCATAGAGTCACGTCATGAATGAGGGAACTGCCGTCGCCCCCGGCGAGCAGGTGCTGGACCTGTTCCACGGGGTCCGGCTCACCCCCACCCAGCGCCGGATCGCGCACTGCCTGGTCCAGCACGCGCCGGCGGCGGCCTACCTGTCGGCGGCCGAGGTGGCCGAGCTGGCCGGGGTCAGCCAGCCGTCGGTCACCCGGTTCGCGGTCGCGCTCGGCCACGACGGCTACCCGGCGCTGCGCCGCCGGCTGCGCGAACTGACCGCCACCACCCCCGCCGGGGCGGACGGCGCCGGCAACGAACTCCAGCAGGCGGTCCGCGCCGAGATCGGCAACCTGGACCGGCTCGCCGGGCAGCTCGCCGACCGGGACCGGATCGCCGAGAGCGGCCGGTTGCTGGCCGCCAGCCGCCCGCTGCCGGTGCTCGGCCTGCGGGCCGCCGCGCCGCTGGCCGCGTACTTCGCCTACTTCGCCGCCAAGGTGCACCCCGACGTGCGGGTGCTCGACGACGGCGGCAGCCTGCTCACCGACCGCCTGGAGCAGGCCGCCGCGGCCGGGGCCACCGCCCTGCTGGCCTTCGTGCTCCCCCGCTACCCCCGGGAGACCCTGGACGCGCTGCGCGAGGCCCGGGCCGCCGGCCTGCGCGTGGTGGCGATCACCGACTCGCCGGTCAGTCCGGCCGCCGAGCACGCCGACGTGGTGCTGCCCGCCGCGGTCGGCGCGCAACTCGTGTTCGACCTGCACACCGCCCCGATGACGCTGGCCATGGTGCTGCTCCAGGCGATCTGCGACGCCGCACCGGCCGAGACCCAGCGCCGGCTGGAGGCGTTCGAGGCGTCCGCCGCCCGCCGTCAGTTGTTCCTCTAGAGGAGACCGAGATGTCCCAGGTTGTCCGCGCCGCCCGTGGCGCCGAGCGCACCGCCCGCGGCTGGCCGCAGGAGGCGGCGCTGCGGATGCTGATGAACAACCTCGACCCGGAGGTGGCCGAGCGCCCCGAGGACCTGGTGGTCTACGGCGGCACCGGCAAGGCCGCCCGGGACTGGCCGTCGTTCCACGCGCTGGTCCGGACGCTGACCGACCTGCGCGACGACGAGACCATGCTGGTGCAGTCCGGCCGGCCGGTGGGGGTCATGCGGACCCACGAGTGGGCGCCCCGGGTGCTGCTGGCCAACTCCAACCTGGTCGGCGACTGGGCCACCTGGCCGGAGTTCCGGCGGCTGGAACAGCTCGGCCTGACCATGTACGGGCAGATGACCGCCGGCTCGTGGATCTACATCGGCACCCAGGGCATCCTCCAGGGCACCTACGAGACGTTCGCCGCGGTGGCGGCGAAGCGGTTCGGCGGGACGCTGGCCGGGACGCTGACGCTGACCGCCGGCTGCGGCGGGATGGGCGGCGCCCAGCCCCTGGCGGTGACGATGAACGGCGGCGCCTGCCTGATCGTCGACGTGGACCGCAGCCGGCTCGACCGCCGGGTGCACGACCGCTACCTCGACGAGGTCGCCGACTCGCTGGACGACGCCGTGGAGCGGGCCCTCGCTGCGAAGCGGGACCGCCGGGCGCTGAGCGTCGGCGTGGTGGGCAACGCGGCCACCGTCTTCCCGGAGCTGCTGCGCCGGGGGGTCGCCATCGACATCGTCACCGACCAGACCAGCGCGCACGACCCGCTGTCGTACCTGCCCGAGGGGGTGGAGCTGGCCGACGCCCGGGACTACGCGGCGGCGAAGCCGGCCGAGTTCACCGACCGGGCGCGGGCGTCGATGGCGAAGCACGTCGAGGCGATGGTCGGCTTCCTCGACGCCGGGGCGGAGGTCTTCGACTACGGCAACTCGATCCGGGGCGAGGCGAAGCTCGGCGGGTTCGAGCGGGCCTTCGACTTCCCCGGCTTCGTGCCGGCGTACATCCGGCCGCTGTTCTGCGAGGGCAAGGGCCCGTTCCGGTGGGCGGCGCTCTCCGGCGACCCGGCCGACATCGCGGCCACCGACCGGGCCATCCTGGACCTGTTCCCGGAGAACGAGTCGCTGGCCCGGTGGATCCGGATGGCCGGCGAGCGGGTGGCGTTCCAGGGCCTGCCGGCCCGGATCTGCTGGCTCGGCTACGGGGAGCGGGACAAGGCCGGGGTCCGGTTCAACGAGATGGTCGCCTCCGGCGAGCTCTCCGCGCCGGTGGTGATCGGCCGGGACCACCTGGACTGCGGCAGCGTCGCCAGCCCCTACCGGGAGACCGAGGCGATGGCCGACGGCTCCGACGCGATCGCCGACTGGCCGCTGCTCAACGCGCTGGTCAACACCGCCAGCGGGGCGTCCTGGGTGTCCATCCACCACGGGGGCGGGGTCGGCATCGGCCGGTCCATCCACGCCGGGCAGGTCTGCGTCGCCGACGGCACGGCGCTCGCCGGGCAGAAAATCGAGCGGGTGCTCACCAACGACCCGGCGATGGGCGTCATCCGGCACGTCGACGCGGGCTACGACGACGCGCGCGAGGTCGCCGCCCGCACCGGCGTGCGCGTGCCGATGGCGGAGGGGTGAGCGTGTCCGACGAGCTGGCCGGCCGGTTCCGCGCGCTCTGGGACGAGATCGCGCCGGTCGGGCGGGACGGGCGTAGCGGCGGCTACCTCCGCTACGCGCTGACCGAGCCCGAGCTGCGGCTGCGCTCCTGGTTCCGCGACCAGGCCGGCCGCCGGGACATGCCGGTCACCGACGACGGCAACGGCAACCTCTTCGCCTGGTGGGGTGACCCGGACGCGGGCGACGCGGTGCTGACCGGCAGCCACTTCGACTCGGTGCCGCACGGCGGGGCGTACGACGGGCCACTCGGCATCGTCAGCGCGTTCCTCGCGGTGGACACGCTGCGGGCCGCCGGCGTCGCGCCGGTCCGGCCGGTGGTGGTGGCCGCGTTCGTCGAGGAGGAGGGGGCCCGGTTCGGCGTGCCCTGCCTGGGCTCGCGGCTGCTCACCGGGGCGCTGTCGCTGGACCGCGTGGCGGCGCTGCGCGACGCCGCCGGGGTGAGCTTCGCCGAGGCGCTGGGCGCCCCGCCGGCGGGCGACCGACCCGAGCTGCTGGCCCGCTTCTCGGCCTTCGTGGAACTGCACGTCGAGCAGGGTCGCGCGCTGGTCGAGACCGGCTCGCCGGTCGCGGTCGCCAGCGCGATCTGGCCGCACGGCCGCTGGCGCTTCGACTTCATCGGCGAGGGCAACCACGCCGGTACGACCCGGATGGCCGACCGCCACGACCCGATGCTCACCTACGCCTTCACCGTGCTCGCGGCGAACAAGGAGGCCCGGCTGCGCGGGGCGCACGCCACCATGGGCCGGGTGACCGTGGAGCCGAACGCCACCAACGCGATCCCGTCCCGGGTGACCGGGTGGCTGGACGCCCGGGCGGCCGAGCCGGAGACGCTCGCCGGCCTGGTGGCCGCGGTGCACGGCAAGGCGGCCGAGCGGGCCCGCCGGGACGGCACCGAGCTGGCGCTGGCCGAGGAGTCGGCGACTCCGCTGGTCGCCTTCGACGGCGGGCTGGCCGACCGGCTGGCCCGGCTGCTCGACGCGCCGGTGCTGCCCACCGGGGCCGGCCACGACGCCGGCGTGCTGGCCGCGTACCTGCCGACCGCGATGCTCTTCGTGCGCAACCCGACCGGGGTGTCGCACTCCCCCTCCGAGTGGGCCACCGACGACGACTGCGCCGCCGGGGTGCGGGCGCTGGCTCGGGTGCTCGAGGAGCTGGCATGCCGCTGAGCCACGCCGGAGGAGCGGGGTCGTTGGGCCCTGTGGAGCTGATGTCGCGGACGATTCAGCGGGGCTGGGGAGCGTCCCGGGCGACCGGCCGTGCGGGCCGGGCGACGTCGCGGACGATCCGGCTCCGAAGGGGGCGACGGAGATGACCGCGAGCCGCTGGCTGGCCGAGTACGCCTGGCTGCCCGAGCACGCCGAGCCGACCCCCGACGTGCTGATCGAGACCGCCGACGGGCGGATCGCCTCGGTCACCCCGCTGACCGCCGGCCGCGCCGGGCTCACCGCCGGCGTGGAGGTGTACGCCGACGCCGTCCGGCTGCCCGGCCTGACCCTGCCCGGGCTGGCCAACGCGCACTCGCACGCCTTCCACCGGGCGCTGCGGGGGCGTACGCACGCCGGCCGGGGCGACTTCTGGAGCTGGCGCGACGAGATGTACGCGGTCGCCACCCGGCTGGACCCGGAGTCGTACCTGGCGCTGGCCCGGGCCGCGTACGCCGAGATGGCGCTGGCCGGGATCACCTGCGTGGGCGAGTTCCACTACCTGCACCACGGCCCGGACGGCGTCCCGTACGCCGACCCGAACGCGATGGGCGCGGCGCTGGTGGAGGCCGCCGCGCAGGCCGGCATCCGGATCACCCTGCTGGACACCTGCTACCTGACCGCCACCGTCGACGGCCGGCCGCTCACCGGCCCGCAGCGGCGGTTCGGCGACGGCGACGCGGTGCGCTGGGGCGACCGGGCCGCGGCGTTCACCCCGGCCGGCGGACACGCCCGGGTCGGCGCCGCGGTGCACTCGGTGCGGGCGGTCCCCGCCGAGCAGCTCAGCACGGTGGCCCGGTGGGCGCGGGAGCGCGACGCGCCGCTGCACGTGCACCTGTCGGAGCAGCCGGCCGAGAACGACGCCTGCCGGGCGCTGCACGGCTGCACCCCGACCCGGCTGCTGGCCGAGCGCGGCGTGCTCGGCCCGGCCACCACCGCGGTGCACGCCACCCACCTGACCAGCGGCGACCTGGGGCTGCTCGGAGAGCACCGCAGCGGGGTCTGCCTATGCCCGACCACGGAACGGGACCTCGCCGACGGCATCGGCCCGGCCCGGCGGATGGCCGACGCGGGCGCCCCGCTGAGCCTGGGCAGCGACAGCCACGCGGTGGTCGACCTCTTCGAGGAGGCCCGCGCCGTGGAGCTGGACGAGCGGTTGCGTACCCGCCGGCGCGGGCACTTCTCGGCCGTGGAGCTGCTGACCGCGGCCACCGCCGGCGGGCACGCCGCGCTGGGCTGGACCGACGCCGGGCGGATCGCCGCCGGGGCGCGGGCGGACCTGGTCACGGTCCGGCTGGACAGCGCCCGCACGGCCGGCGTACCGCCGGTGGGGGTGTTCTTCGCGGCCGGCGCGGCGGACGTCACGCACGTGGTCGTCGACGGGCGCCCGGTGGTGCGCGACGGGCGGCACCTGACCGTCGACGTGCCGGCCGAGCTGCGCAGCGCCGTCGCGGAGGTGACCCGGTGAGCGCGAGGAGTGAGCCGGTCTTGCGAGCCCCGCAGTCGCGAACTGAGGTGGCGCCGTGAGCACCCTGCTGGTCGACAACATCGGTGAGCTGGTCACCAATGTGCCCGGTGGCGGCGAGGGCGGCCCGCTGGGCCTGCGCCGCCGGGCGGCGGTGCTGGTCGAGGCGGGCGAGGTGGTCTGGATCGGCCCGGCCCGGGACGCCCCGGCCGCCGACCGGCGGATCGACGCCGAGGGGGCGGCGGTGCTGCCCGGCTTCGTGGACAGCCACGCCCACCTGGTCTTCGCCGGCGACCGGGCGGCCGAGTTCGCCGCCCGGATGAGCGGGCAGCCGTACACCGGGGGCGGCATCCGGACCACGGTGGCCGCCACCCGGGCCGCCGCCGACGACGAGCTGCGGGCCACCGTGCGCCGGCTGCGCGGCGAGGCGCTGCGGCAGGGCACCACCACCATGGAGATCAAGAGCGGGTACGGCCTGACCGTGGCCGACGAGACCCGCTCGCTGCGGCTCGCCGCCGAGGTCAGCGACGAGACCACCTTCCTCGGCGCACACGTGGTGCCCGCCGAGTACGCCGACCGTCCCGACGACTACGTGGGGCTGGTGTGCGGGCCGATGCTCGCCGCCGCGGCGCCGTACGCCCGCTGGGTGGACGCCTTCTGCGAGCGGGGCGCGTTCGACGCCGACCACACCCGGGCCATCCTGACCTGCGGGCAGGCCGCCGGGCTGGGGGTACGGGTGCACGCCAACCAGCTCGGCCCCGGCCCGGGGGTACGCCTCGGGGTGGAGCTCGGCGCGGCCAGCGTGGACCACTGCACCCACCTGACCGACGCCGACGTCGACGCGCTCGCCTCGACCCGGATCGACTCCGACAGCCCCGACGGCCCGCACACCGCCACGGTGGCCACCCTGCTGCCCGGCGCCGAGTTCTCCACCCGGTCGCCCTACCCGGACGCCCGCCGGCTGCTCGACGCCAGCGTCACGGTGGCGCTGGCCACCGACTGCAACCCCGGCTCGTCGTACACCTCCTCGATGCCGTTCTGCGTCGCGCTCGCCGTCCGCGAGATGGGGATGACCCCGGCGGAGGCGGTCTGGGCCGCGACCGCCGGCGGCGCCCGGGCGCTGCGCCGCGACGACGTCGGGGTGCTGCGCCCCGGCGCCCGGGCCGACCTGGTCGTCCTGGACGCCCCGTCCCACCTGCACCTGGCCTACCGGCCCGGTGTGCCACTGATCCGCCAGGTTCTGCACAACGGAGTGCCGCAATGACCGTGACCATCCTGCCCACCGGAATCTCCCCCGCCGACGTGCTCGCCGTGGCCCGCGGCACCGCCAAGGTGCTCCTCGACCCGTCCACCGTGGAGGCGATGGCCACCAGCCGGGCGATTGTGGACGGCATCGAGGCCGCCGGCCGCCCGGTCTACGGCGTCTCCACCGGCTTCGGGGCGCTGGCCAACACCTTCGTCGCGCCGGAGCGGCGGGCGGAGCTGCAGCACGCGCTGATCCGCTCGCACGCCGCCGGGGTGGGCGCGCCGATGCCGCGCGAGGTGGTCCGGGCGATGATGCTGCTGCGGGTCCGCTCGCTCGCGCTGGGCCGCTCCGGGGTCCGCCCGCTGGTCGCCGAGGCCCTGGTCGACCTGCTCAACCACGACGTCACCCCGTGGGTGCCGGAGCACGGCTCGCTCGGCGCCTCGGGTGACCTGGCGCCGCTGGCGCACTGCGCGCTGGTGCTGCTCGGCGAGGGCTGGGTGCTCGGCCCGGCCGGTGAGCGGATCGACGCGGCGGACGCGCTGCGCCGGGCCGGGCTCAAGCCGGTCGAGCTGGCCGCCAAGGAGGGCCTGGCGCTGATCAACGGCACCGACGGCATGCTCGGCATGCTGCTGCTGGCCATCCACGACGCCGCGCACCTGTTCACCATGGCCGACGTGACCGCCGCGCTGGCGATCGAGGCGATGCTCGGCTCGGAGCGGCCGTTCCTGCCCGAGCTGCACAGCATCCGGCCGCACCCGGGGCAGGCCACGTCGGCGGCGAACATCCACCGGCTGCTGCAGGACTCCCGGGTGATGGACTCGCACCGGGACGACCTGGCGCACGCCGTGCAGGACGCGTACTCGATGCGGTGCGCGCCCCAGGTGGCCGGGGCGGCCCGGGACACCCTGGACTTCGTCCGCACGGTGGCCGGGCGGGAGCTGGTGTCGGTGGTGGACAACCCGGTGGTGCTGCCGGACGGCCGGGTCGAGTCGACCGGCAACTTCCACGGCGCCCCGCTCGGCTTCGCCGCGGACTTCCTGGCCATCGCCGCCAGCGAGGTGGGCGCGATCGCCGAACGGCGGGTAGACCGGCTGCTGGACGTCACCCGCTCCCGGGAGCTGCCGGCGTTCCTCTCCCCCGACGCCGGGGTCAACTCCGGGCTGATGATCGCGCAGTACACCGCGGCCGGCATCGTCGCGGAGAACCGCCGGCTGGCCGCGCCCGCCTCGGTGGACTCGCTGCCGACCAGCGGCATGCAGGAGGACCACGTCTCGATGGGCTGGGCGGCGACCAAGAAGCTGCGCACCGTGCTGGACAACCTGACCAGCGTGCTCGCGGTGGAGCTGCTGGCCGCGGTGCGCGGGCTCCAGTTGCGCGCGCCGCTGACCCCGTCGCCGGCCGGTCGGGCGGCGGTCGAGGCGCTCGGCGGGATCGCCGGCGAGCCGGGGCCGGACGTCTTCCTCGCCCCGCTCATGGAGGCCGCCCGATCCGTGGTGACCGGGCCGGAGCTACGCGCCGCGATCGAACGGGAGATCGGCCCGCTCGGCTGACCGGGTACCGGGCTGAGCCTCGGCGGGCCGGTCCGCCGACGTCCGCCCCGCCGGCCCGGGCCGGTGGGGGACTGTCGGTTGCCGTTGCTACCGTTCGCCACCGTGATCGACGACGACGCCGCGCCGACGGCTGACGCCCGCGACCCCCACGCGCCCGACGCCGAGGGGCACGCGCTCGACGACGAGATCCGAGCCTTCGTCCGCCGCCAGGTGGCGCTGGCCGAGCTGCCGGCGGCGGCCCTGGTCGCCGAGACGGTGGAATACCTGGACGACGAGGCCGATCCGGCCCGGATCGCCGAGCTGGCCTGGCCGGTGGTGGGCGAGGAGCTGAGGGCACACCTCGCGGCGCAGGAGAGCTGGCCCGAGGTGACGGACAGCGACCGGCTGACCGCCGCCTTCCGGGCACTGACCGCCGCCGGCATCGTGGCCCGGGAGAACTTCACCTGCTGCCAGAACTGCGGCCTCAACGAGATCGGCGCGGACGTGCCGCGGTCGATCGCCCCGCGCGGCTACGCCTTCTACCACCGGCAGGACGCCGAACGCGGCGTCGACGGGGAGGGCGTGCACATCGCGTACGGGCTGTTCGAGCAGCCGCCGTCGGCCGCGGTCGGCGAGGAGGTGGCGGCGGCACTGCGGGCGGAGGGGCTGACCGTGCGGTGGGACGGCGAGACGGGCAGCCGCATCCACGTGCCGATGGTGTGGCGGCGTCGCCGGGTGGGGCGGCTCGCCGCCGTACCGGCCATGGTGGACGACGACATCGAGGTCGACGTGGAGCTGCTCGGCGGGTGGACCGGGGTGCACGCCGCCGGGGACGGGCCGACGCCCGCGGGCCGCCTCACCGCTCTGCACCTGCCGTGGCTGCCCGCCGCCGTCCCGGTACGCCTCACCTGCGGCGGCCGGTCCGTGACGGTCCGGCGCGAGGGCGACGCCCTGGTCGGGGCGTACGCCGACCCGGGCGTGCCGGAGCTGACCGTCGGCCGGTACGACGGCATGGAGCTGGTCCGGCGGCTGCGCGGACTGCGGCCGGGCGGCGGGTCGGCTCCCGCCCCGGTCGGCTTCCTCGAGGTGTCCGCCGACCATACCGGCGGCTCCGACCGGGACGTACCGATGGACCTGGCGGAGGTGCTGGCCCTGGTGCGGGCCATGCGCCCGCTGAGCTACGACTTCATCACCTGCGTCGGCCGCTCGGGCGGCTGCGTGCAGACCACCTGGCAGCCCGGTGGCCTGTGGGTGGAGGAACTGGACACCGAGGCGGCCGTGTCCGTCGGGCGGTACGCGACCCTGGTCGAGGTGGAGCGGATGCTCACCGTGCTGGCCATGGAGGACCGGGTCGCGGTGCGGGAGCTGGGCGACCTGACCACGCTGCGGCACCGCTGAGCGATTGGCGGTCAGGTGGTCGGCGGAAGGACCTTGGCGGCGAGCTTGGCCAGCTCGCGCAGCGCCTTGCCGCGGTGGCTGATCGCGTCCTTCTCCTCCGGCGTCAGCTCGGCGTTGGTCCGGTCCTGCCCGTCGCCCAGGAAGATCGGGTCGTAGCCGAAGCCGCCGTCGCCGCGCGGCGCCCGCAGCAGCCGGCCGGGCTGCCGGCCGTCGACCAGGTGCTCCTTGCCGCCGGGCAGCACCAGCGCCACGGCGCAGACGAAGGCCGCGCCCCGGTGCTCGTCCGGCAGGTCGGCGATCTGGTCCAGCACCAGCTGGAGGTTGGCCTGGTCGTCACCGTGCCGGCCGGACCAGCGGGCGCTGAACACGCCCGGCATCCCGTTGAGCGCGTCGACCGCCAGCCCGGAGTCGTCGGCGATGGTCGGCAGGCCGGTACGCCGGCAGCCCTCCCGCGCCTTGATCAGAGCGTTCTCGGCGAAGGTCAGGCCGGTCTCCGGCAGTTCTGGATACTCCTCCACGTCGTCCAGCCCGAGCAGCGCGATCCGGTGCGCGCCGAGCGCGCCGTCGAGGATCCGCTGCAGTTCGATGAGCTTCTTACGGTTACGGGTGGCGAGCAGGACCTTGTTCATGACAGCGCCTTCCGCTGGGCCTCGGCCAGTTCCACGCACCCCGCCACGGCCAGGTCGAGCAGGGCGTCGAGTTGGTCGCGGGCGAAGACGCCCGCCTCCCCGGTGCCCTGCACCTCGACGAACTCGCCGGTGCCGGTGCAGACCACGTTCATGTCGACCTCGGCGGCCACGTCCTCGGCGTAGTTGAGGTCCAGGCGCGGCTCGCCGGCGATCACGCCGACGCTGATCGCGGCCACCGAGCGGTGCATCACCTTCTCCGGCTTGCCGGCCAGCGTCTTGCGCGCGGCGAGCCATTCGACCGCGTCGTGCAGGGCCACGTACGCGCCGGTGATCGCGGCGGTCCGGGTGCCGCCGTCGGCCTGGAGCACGTCGCAGTCGAGCACGATCGAGTTCTCGCCGAGCGCCTTGAGGTCGATGGACGCCCGCAGGCTGCGCCCGATCAGCCGGGAGATCTCGTGGGTGCGCCCACCGACGCGCCCCTTGACGCTCTCCCGGTCCGAGCGGGTGTTGGTGGCCCGGGGCAGCATCGCGTACTCGGCGGTGACCCAGCCGAGCCCGGAGCCCTTGCGCCAGCGGGGCACCCCTTCGTTGACACTGGCGGTGCAGAGCACCCGGGTGTCGCCGAACTCCACCAGCACCGAACCCTCGGGGTGGGTGCTCCAGCCCCGGGTCAGCGTCACCGGTCGGAGTTGGTCGGGCTGCCGCCCGTCAGGTCGCGCCATGCCTGCACCCTATGCAATGAGGTGATCGAACCGTCCCGGGGTCTCCCGACCCGGCCGCTCGAACCCGGGTCAGACGTCGTAGCTGGCGCCGGGGCGGACCACCTCGAGCGGGCCGGCGTACGCGGCGGCGGCCGAGGCGACGGTATGCGCCTCGCTGCCCCAGGCGGCCACCAGGTGGGTCAGCAGCAACCGGCCGACAGCCGCCTTGGTCGCCGCCTCGCCGGCCTCCCGGCCGGTGAGGTGCAGGTCCGGCGGGTTGTCCACCCCGTCGAGGTAGCTGGCCTCGCAGAGGAAGACGTCGGCGTCCTGGGCCAGCCGCAGCAGCGCGTCGCAGGGGGCGGTGTCCGACGAGTAGCAGAGCACCCGGCCACCGTGCTCGAGCCGGACGCCGTACGTCTCTACCGGGTGATTGACCCGGTCGACGGTGACGGCGAACGGGCCGATCGGGAAGGTGCCCGGCTCCAGGGCGTAGAACTGGTAGACGTCCTCGACCGCGCCGTCGTCCTGCCCGTGGATGGCGGAGAGCCGTTCCGGCGCGCCGGCCGGGGCGTACACCGGCAGCGGCGGGTAGGGGCCCTCCGGCGCGTACCGGCGGACCACCACGTACAACGCGGCGTCGAGGATGTGGTCGCAGTGCAGGTGGCTCAGCAGGATGGCGTCCGGGGTGTGCAGCCCGGCGTAGCGCTGGAGGGTGGAGAGCGACCCCGACCCGAAGTCGACCAGGAGCCGGAAGCCCTCGGCCTCGACCAGGTAGGCGGAGCAGGGGGACTCGGGCCCGGGGAAGCTCCCGGCGCAGCCCAGGACCGTCAGTCGCATCGAGTCGTCTCGCTGTCACGCTTCGTAGTGCTCGCGCCGGCCCGGACTCCGTCGATGATCTCTACCGACGCGTACGCCACGCTGCGCAGCCTACGCTGGCGCGCCCACGGGCAAGAATGATCCGCTGCAAGTTGTCACCAACGTGACACCCGCTCCGACCCGGCACCGGGCGCGGGTGCCGGACGCGCCGGGGCCACCGGCGTCACCGCCGGTGGCCCCGCTGTCGAACGGCCCCGGATCAGGCCCAGAGCTGCCCCTCCAGGGCGCCCTCGGCATCGGCCAGGGTGCCGCCGTACGCGCCCGTGGAGAGGTACTTCCAGCCCCCGTCGGCGACCACGAACGCCACGTCGGCGCGCCGGCCGTCGCGGACCGCCTCGTGCGCCACGGCCAGGGCGGCGTGCAGGATCGCGCCGGTGGAGAAGCCGGCGAAGATGCCCTCCACCTCGACCAGCTGCCGGGTCCGCAGCACCGCGTCCCGGGTGCCCACCGAGAAGCGCCGGGACAGCACGGTCGCGTCGTACAGCTCCGGGACGTAGCCCTCGTCGATGTTGCGCAGGCCGTAGACCAGCTCGCCGTAGCGCGGCTCGGCGGCGACCACCTGGATGCCGTCGACCTTCTCGCGCAGGTAGCGCCCGGTGCCCATGAGCGTGCCGGTGGTGCCCAGGCCGGCCACGAAATGGGTGATCGTGGGCAGGTCGTGCAGCAGCTCCGGCCCGGTCGTCTCGTAGTGCGCCCGGGCGTTCGCCTCGTTGCCGTACTGGTAGAGCATCACCCAGTCGGGGTGCTCGACAGCGATCTGCTTGGCGGTGGCGACCGCCTGGTTGGAGCCGCCCGCGGCCGGCGAGAAGATGATCTCCGCGCCGTACATCCGGAGCAGCTGCACCCGCTCGGTCGAGACGTTCTCCGGCATCACGCAGACCAGCCGGTAGCCGCGCAGCTTCGCCACCATGGCCAGCGAGATCCCGGTGTTGCCGCTGGTCGGCTCGAGGATGGTGTCGCCGGGCCGGAGCCGGCCCGCCTCCTCGGCCGCACGGACCATGAACAGGGCCGCCCGGTCCTTGATGCTCCCCGTCGGATTCCGGTCCTCCAGCTTGGCCCAGAGGCGTACCGGCGGCGCCCCGTCGGGCACCGCCGGCGAGAGCCGGGGCATCCCGACCAGGGGCGTGCCGCCACAGGCGTCGAGCAGGCTGTCGTACCGCGCCACGGCGGCCTCCTCAGCCGGCGGCGGAGGTGCGCCGGCCGGCCCGCGCGACGGTCGCGTTGTGCTGGGCGATCGCGGCCGCCGCCGCGAAGCCGAACGCGCCGCCGGCCACGGCCGGCAGGATGGTGACGCTGTCGCCGTCGGAGAGCTTGGCGTCCAGCGCGCCGAGGAAGCGGACGTCCTCGTCGTTGACGTAGACGTTGACGAAGCGGTGCAGCGCGCCGGTCTCGGTGACCAGGCGGCCGCGCAGCCCGGCGTGCCGGGAGTCCAGGTCGGCGAGCAGGTCGCCCAGGGTGTCGCCGGTGCCCTCGACGACCTTCGCGCCGCCGGTGTAGCTGCGCAGGATGGTGGGGATGCGAACCTCGATGGCCATGATTGTCGTGCTCCTCTTTCGGGTGTGCCGGTCGGTGACGGGACGTGGGACAGGTGTTACGGCGCCGGGATCAGCGGCCGGAACACTCGTAGTCGACCGTCGCCGGGCTCTGCCCGAACATGTAGGACTGCACGGCATGCGGGTCCACCCCCGCGTCGAGGATGCGCACCGGCTCCTCGGTCACCACGCCGTCGACGATCCGGAACGAGCGGATCTCCTCGGTGTCCGGCTCCCGGGTGGAGACGAGCAGGTAGTGCGCGCCCGGCTCACCGGCGAAGGAGACGTCCGTGCGGGACGGGTAGGCCTCGGTCGCGGTGTGCGAGTGGTAGATGACGACGGGCTCCTCGTCCCGGTCGTCCATCTCGCGCCAGGTGCGCAACTGCTCCATCGAGTCGAACTCGTAGAACGTCATCGAGCGGGCGGCATTGTCCATCGGGATGTGCCGGGTGGGGGTGTCGCTGCCGGCGGGACCGGCGACCACGCCGCACGCCTCGTCGGGGTGGTCCCGGCGAGCGTGGGCGACGATCGCGTCGACGATCGACCGGTCGATGCTCAGCACGCGCTCCAGCCTAACGCCTGGCGGGCCGCAGCTTAAGGTGGTGCCGGTCACGCTCAGTCGATCAAGGCGTTGAGCAGCGACTCCTGCAGGTAGCCGAGGTACGCGTAGACCGACAGCTGGAACACCCGGCTGGAGGTCGGATCCTCGGCGACCGCGTCGTCGAGCTCCTCGCCGAGATCGGTGCCGTCCTTGATCTCCAGCCGGACGCCCATCGCCAGCCGGGCGTCGTTGAGCGCGCGCAGCCACGCCTCGGCCGCCTCGGCGTCGAGGCGCACCTCGCCGCCGGCCTCGCCGGGCAGCGCGGCGAGGATCGCGCCCGCCTGGTCGATCTTGGCGGTCTTGAGATCACCCTCGGTGTACCGGCGGAACTCCGCAGTGCCGCCCGGGTCGTCCGGGTAGACCTCGGGGAAGAGCCGGCACACCACCGGGTCGGAGTGGTCGAAGCCGTCGGTGAGCAGCCCGACCACCTCGGAGGCCACCTTCCGCAGCACCCGCACCTCGTCGGCGGCGAAGGTGGCGACGTAGCGGCCGCTCTGGCGGCGGAACATGCTCACGAGCGGTCCACCGTCGCCCAGAGCCCGTACGCGTGCAGCTGCGACGCGTCGTGCTCCATCCGCTCGCGGGCGCCGCTGGAGACCACCGCCCGCCCCTTGTGGTGCACGTCGAGCATGAGCCGCTCGGCCTTCTCCCGGCTGTAGCCGAAGAGCTTCTGGAAGACCCAGGTCACGTAGGTCATCAGGTTGACCGGGTCGTCCCACACGATCGTCACCCACGGCCGGTCGGCAGCCGGCACCTCTTCGGTGTCCGGCGTCTCGACCGGTGCAACCTGCGGAGCCGTCATGCCCCCCATCGTGCCACCGGATTCGGCGAACCGAGGAACCGGAACGCCGGCCCGGCGCGGATCGCCGTCCGCGGCCGCCCCCACCGGGCGGCGGGCGGGGGCGGCCGCGGCCCCGGCGGGGCGGCCGGCCGGGGTGGCGGGGACGCCGTCAGGCGAGCAGGATGCCGTGGTCGACCGCATCGGCCAGCACCGCTCCCAGCGAGAGGCGGACCACCTCGAACCGCCGGGAGATCTCCCGGGACAGCTCCAGCTCGATCTCGCGCAGCGCCCGCTGGGCCCAGGCGCGGGCGGCGTTGGGGTCGTCGTTGCCGGGACTGCGCCAGTGCTGCCAGCAACCGCCGGAGAGCGCCACCGCGACCGGCGACAGCACCTCGGCCCGGGCCGCGCCGGGGTAGCCGGCGAGCGCGTCGATGGCCGCGGCCCCGGTCAGCCCGGCGACCCCGGCCGTGCTGGTGACCAGCAGCACGCGGTCCAGGTCCTGGCCGGCGAGGTGGTCGGCCAGGCCCCAGCGCACCGCGGCGAGGATCCGTCGGCGGACCCCCTCGGGCAGCGGCCCGCCGAAGACCAGCCCGCCGCACTCCTCGACGATGCCCCGCACGGCATGGTCGCACTGGGCGGTGGCCAGCAGCGACAGCGCCTCCATCTCGCGGTCGAGCAGCTGCGGCAGGCCGGCGCAGCCGACCCCGAAGACGATCTCCTGCACCACCCGCAGGTGGGTGTTGGCCAGCTCCAGCGCGAGGTGCTGGCGGATCCGCCGGGCGCAGGAGCGGGCCCGCCGGTCGAGCCCCTCGGACCAGTCGCCCGGCTCGGCGAGCACCGGCACCCGGCCGTGCGCGCCGGGCAGCACCGGCGGCTCGGCGCTGGCCCGGCGCAGCCCCTCGTCGGCGGCCCAGCCCACCAGGGCCCGGCGGAGGTCGGCGCCCTCGTCGTCGCGGACCGGGAACCAGCGGGCCTCGGCGAGCGCGGGCACCGCGGCCAGCAGGGCCGCCCGGTGTGCCTCGACGGTGACCGCGACCGGGTCCACCGTGTCGGCGCCGGGGCCGTGCGGGGCGGCCCCGGTGCCGGCCGGCGGGACGGACGCCCCCGCGTCCTCCGTCGTCGCCGCGCCGTCTGGCATCGGGGCCCAGCCGGTGGTGCCCGGGGTGACCGCGAAGAAGACCTCGACCTTGGCCCGGGCGACCTCGGCGAGCAGGTTCAGTTCCACGGCGGTGAACGCCTGGTCGGCGGCGATCACGAAGAGCAGCGCGCCGGCGCGGCCCACCGCGTCGAGCAGCACCCGGCCGCCCGCCGCGCCGAGGGCACCGGTGTCCGGCGTGTCGACCAGGTTGAAGTGCCGCAGCAGCGGATCGGACAGGCTCAGCTCCACCCGCCGCGGCGGCCGGGCCAGCGCCGGACCGGCGGCCAGCGGGTCGGCGCCGTAGGAGTGCGGCTGCCGGTAGCCCGGCACGTACGCCGCGCGCGTCGGCACCTTGGCGTGTCGCACCACCAGCCAGCCGCCCGGCGGCACGGCGAGCATCCCCCGCGCCACCCGCAGCAGGCTGGCGAGCACCTCCGGCCGGCCGGCGCCCCCGGGCCCCGCCGCGACCACGGCCAGCGATTCCTGCGGGCTCGGCTCGGTCGCCCCGATCCGGGTGGGCAACGACCCACACCGCGGCAGGTCGGCGGGCCCGGCCGTGTCGCCGGGCACGTCAACCCCAGAAAGACCGGACTTCATCGGTAAGCGGCCTCCAAGGCAGGCGACCGGTTGCGGCGGCCGCGCGGAAACATCCGGTTTGCACCCCGGATGCCGGAAGAGTACGGGCGGTATGACCCCCCAGCCGAACACTTCGGATACTCAGCAGTAATCGCTAGATTACTCAACTTCGCTGCGTGACGATCTGCGCGCGGAGGGAATCCGGTCGATATGCTGCCCGGATGAGTCGGTGGAAGTTCGTCGGCCGCACGGATGAGCTCAATCGTCTGTTGTCGGCGGTGACCGGCACGGAGGGGCGTGGGATCTTCTTCAGCGGCAACGCGGGGATCGGCAAGAGCCGGCTGCTGCGCGAGGGGGTGGCCGCGCTCCCCCGCGACGGGTACGCGGTCTGGTCCATCGCGGCCAGCGCCACCACCGCCGCGCTGCCCTTCGGCGGGCTGGTCCAGGTGCTCCCGGCCGAGCAGCCGCAGGGGCTCTCCCCCGCCGGCATCCTGCGCTGGGCGGTCGACGTGCTGCAACAGCAGGCCGCCGGCCGTCGGATCGTGCTCGCCATCGACGACGCGCACCTGCTCGACCCGCCGTCGGCCGCGCTGGTGCACCTGGTCGCCCGGGCCGAGAACGCCATCGTGATCGGCACGCTGCGCAACGGCGAGCAGATCCCGCTCCCCATCCGGGCACTCTGGACCGACGACCTGGTCGACCACGCCGAGCTGAGCCCGATGGCGCCGGCCGACACCGCCGGGCTGCTCGCCGCCATCCTGGAGGGGCCGGTCGACGCCGCCTCCGCCGACCGGCTGGGCCGGCTCTCCGCCGGCAACCCGCTGCTGCTGCGCGAGCTGGTGCACGCCGCCGCCGGCAGCGGGGAGCTGACCCGCACGTACGGGATCTGGAAGTGGACCGGCCGGTTCGAGTTGGCGCCCAGCCTGACCGACCTGATCGACGCCCGGATCGGCCAGCTCACCCCCGGCGTACGGGCGGTGGTGGAGCTGGTCGCCTTCGGCGAGCCGCTCGGCCTGCAGCTGCTCAATCAGGCCGTCGACCCGGTCGACGTGGAGACCGCCGAGGAGCGCGGCCTGATCACGATGGTCCAGCACGACCGGCGGCTCAACGTCCGGCTGGCCCACCCGCTCTACGGCGAGGTGATGCGCCGGCAGTGCCCGGTCAGCCGGACCCGCCGGTTGCAGGCCCGGCTGGCCGACCTGCTCGAGCAGGTCGGCAAGCGCCGCCGCGACGACCTGCTCCGGGTGGCGGTCTGGCGACTCGACTCGGGCACCGCGCAGGACGCAGCCATGCTGCTCGACGCGGCCGGGCAGGCGTTCGCCCGCTACGACGTACCGCTGGCGACCCGGCTGGCCCGCGCGGCGCTGGACGCCGGCGGCGGGTTCGACGCCGCGGAGCTGCTGGCCACCATCCTGATGTTCGCCGACCGGCCGGAGGAGGCGATCGAGGTGCTCGACGCGGTCTCCGCCGACATCGAGGGCGACCGGCGGCTCAGCCGCTGGCTGACGGTGCGCGGCATGGTCAGCTACTGGGGGCTGAGCCGGGAATCCACGGTGGACGAGATCTCCGCCCGCGGCGCCGCCCTGAAGGACTCCGCCGACCAGGCCCGGGTGCTCGCCTTCGAGGGCATCATGCGGCTGCACCGGCTGGACACCGGCATCGCGCTGCGGCTCGGGCGGACCGTCATGGACCGGCCGGCGGCCAGCGTCGCGGCCCGGGAGCTGGCCCGCAGCACGGTCGCCTACCTGCAGGCCGCGCAGGGGCAGCTGCGCCGCAGCGCCACCGCGATCAACCAGGTGCAGGCCGAGGCGGCCCGGTGGCGGGCCGACATGCCGTACCTGCAACTGGCTCTGGAGCTGGCCCGCGGCACCCGGCTGGCGCTCGCCGGCGACCTGGCCGGAATCGACGCGATCGTGGCCGACGAGTTCGCCGACCTGGCCGGCGCGGGCGACTTCCGGCTCGGCACCGGCTACCTGGCCATCCTCCAGGCGTACGCGGCCCGGCTGCGCGGCCAGAGCGACACCGCGCTGCGTACCAGCCTCGGCGCCTGCGCGGTGCTGGCGACCAGCCGGGTCTACGCCGGGCTGGCGCAGGCCGAGCGGGCCCAGGCGGCGGCGCTGCGGGGCGACGCGGCGCAGGCGGCCGAGGCGATGGCCGAAGCCGACCGCACCCACGCGCCCGGCATGGCGGTGCTCTACCCGTGGTTGGAGCAGGCCCGCGGCGCGGTGCTGGCCGTCGGCGGCGACGTGCCCGGGGCGGTCAAGCAGCTGACCGAGCTGGCCGAGCGGCTGCGCACGGACGGGCTCGCCGGCCACGAGGTGCACGTGCTGCACGACCTGGTCCGGCTCGACCAGGCCAGCGCCCAGGTCGGCCCGACCTGCTCCGACGGCAGCCGGCGCACCGTCGCGCAGCGGCTGGCCGAGCTCTCCGAGCGCGTCGACGGGGTGCTGCCGCCGCTGCTGGCCCGGCACGCCCGGGCCGCCGCGGGCGGCTCGGCCGACGAGCTGCTGGCGGTCGCCGACGGCTTCGCCGCGCTGGAGCTCACGGTCTACGCCGCCGAGGCGACCGCCAGCGCCCTGCACCGGCTGCGCGAGCAGCGGTCTCCGGCCGCGGCGGTGGCCCGGGAACGCCTCGCCGCCCTGCTCGGCCGCTGCGACCTGGTCCGCACCCCGGCGTTGCAGGCCGGGATGCCGTCGCTGACCGAGCGGGAGTGGCAGGTGGCCCGACTCGCCGCGGACGGGGTGAGCAGCCGGGCCATCGCCGAGCGGCTCTACCTCTCGGCGCGCACCGTGGAGAACCACCTCCAGCGGATCTACAGCAAGCTCGGCGTGACCGGGCGGGCCGAGCTGCGCGCGGCGCTGCGGGCGATCCCGGGCCACGAGGGCGGCGAACCGGAGTGAACTCTAGGCTGGGCCGGTGAGCACCCTCCGCCCCGCGCTGCTGACCGACCACTACGAGCTGACGATGATCAGCGCCGCCCTGCGCGACGGCACCGCCGACCGCCGCTGCGTATTCGAGGTGTTCACCCGGCGGCTGCCCACCGGCCGCCGCTACGGCGTGGTCGCCGGCACCGGCCGGCTGGTCGAGCTGATCCGCGACTTCCGCTTCGACACCGACGAGATCGACTTCCTGCGCCGCGCCGGGGTGGTCGACGAGCAGGCCGCCGCCTGGCTGCGGGACTACCGCTTCACCGGCGACGTCCACGGGTACGCCGAGGGCGAGCTCTTCTTCCCTGGCTCGCCGATCCTCACCGTCTCCGGCGGCTTCGCCGAGTGCGTGGTGCTGGAGACACTGGTGCTCTCCGTGCTCAACCACGACTGCGCGGTGGCGGCCGCGGCCGCGCGGATGGTCACCGCGGCCCGGGGGCGCACGCTGATCGAGATGGGCTCGCGGCGGGCGCACGAGGAGGCGGCGGTGGCCGCCGCCCGGGCCGCCTACCTGGCCGGCTTCCGGTTCACCTCCAACCTGGCCGCCGGGCAGCGGTACGGCATCCCGACCGCCGGCACCGCGGCGCACGCGTTCACCCTGCTGCACGACGACGAGCGGGCGGCGTTCGCCTCGCAGGTCGCCACGCTGGGCAAGGACACCACGCTGCTGGTCGACACGTACGACATCACCCAGGGCATCCGCAACGCGATCTCGGTGGCCGGGCCGGAGCTGCGGGCCGTCCGGATCGACTCCGGCGACCTGGCGGTGATCGCCCAGCAGTCCCGGGAGCTGCTCGACTCGCTCGGCGCCACCGAGACGAAGATCATCGTCTCCGGCGACCTGGACGAGTACTCGATCGCCGCGCTCGCCGCCGAGCCGGTCGACATGTACGGCGCGGGGACCTCGGTGGTGACCGGTTCCGGAGCACCGACCGCCGGCCTGGTCTACAAACTGGTCGAGGTCGAGGGGCGCGCGGTGGTGAAGCGCTCCGAGCGCAAGGCCACCATCGGCGGCCGGAAGGTGGCCGTCCGGCGGCACAAGCCGACCGGCACCGCCACCGAGGAGGTCATCGTCCCGCAGGGCGAGCCGGAGCGGCAGCCGAACGACCGGCTGCTGCAGCGGCCGTTCCTCACCGGGGGCGAGCCGGTCGGCCTGCCGACGCTGGACGAGTCCCGGGAGCACCTGCGGCAGTGCCTGATCTCCATCCCCTGGGAGGGGCTGAAGCTCTCCGCCGGAGACCCGGCCGTGCCGGTCACCGTCGTACCCGCGGACTGAACCGGATCGCGCCAGCGGACCGAACGAGGAAAGGAGCACCCTGGTGGGCAACGCGCTGATCATCGTGGACGTGCAGAACGACTTCTGCGAGGGCGGGTCGCTGGCGGTCGGCGGCGGCGCCGGCGTGGCGGCCGGCATCAGCCGGCTGCTCGCCACCGAGCCGGACCGCTGGGACCACGTGGTGGCGACGAAGGACTACCACATCGACCCGGGCGCGCACTTCGGCGATCCGCCGGACTTCGTGGACTCGTGGCCGCGGCACTGCGTGGTGGGCACCGCGGGCTCGGAGTTCCACCCCGACCTGGCGACCGACCGGGTCGAGGCGATCTTCCACAAGGGCGAGCACGCGGCCGCGTACTCGGGCTTCGAGGGGCACACCGACTCCGGCGAGTGCCTGGCCGACTGGCTCCGCCGGCACGGCGTCGACTCGGTGGAACTGGTCGGGATCGCCACCGACCACTGCGTCCGGGCCACCGCCCTGGACGCCGCCGAGGAGGGCTTCGCCACCACGGTGCTGCTGGACCTGACCGCCGGGGTCGCCCCGGACACCACCGACGTGGCGCTGCGGTCGCTGGACGGCGCTGGGGTCACCCTGCGCGGGAAGCCTGTGATCAGGGCCGCATGAGGCGGTAAATGGTTGGCGGGTGTCGTACCCCCGGTCGAGGATGTCGGGCGGAGGTACGCACCGACATGAACTTGAAGCCTTACCGGGCGGCGCTCGCCCTGCCCGGTCTCCGGTCGCTGCTGCTGGTGTCGGTGCTCGCGCGCGTCCCGCTCACCGCGACCGGCGTCACGCTGACCTTCTTCGTCGTGCTCGACCTCGGTCGGGGCTACGGCGCGGCAGGTCTGGTCGGCACGGCGATCACCGTGGGCGCGGCGATCGGCGGCCCGCTGCTCGGCCGGCTGGTGGACCGCCGGGGCCTGCGGCCGGTGCTGGTGCTGACCGGCATCGTGGAGGCGATCTTCTGGTCGACCGCGCCGATGCTGTCCTACCCGCTGCTGCTGCCAGCCGCGTTCGTGGCCGGGATGCTGGCCCTGCCGATCTTCTCGGTGGTCCGGCAGTCCATCGCCGCGCTGGTGCCGGCCGAGCGGCGGCGCCCGGCGTACGCGCTGGACTCCATGTCGGTGGAGCTGTCGTTCATGGTGGGCCCGGCGCTCGCCGTGGCGGCGGTCACCGCCATCTCCGCCCGCACCACCCTCTACCTGGTCGGCGCCGGGATCGTCGCCTCCGGCGTGGCGTTCTGGCTGCTCAACCCGCCCACCCGGGGCGCCGACGAGCCGGCCGGCCCGCAGCCGAAGCTGCCCCGCCGGGCCTGGATCACCCCGCGGCTGCTCGCCGTGCTGGCGGTCAGCACCGCCGGCACCCTGGTGCTCGGCGGCACCGACGTGGCCGTGGTCGCCGTGCTGCGGGACAGCGGCGAGGTCGGCTGGACCGGCGCCGTGCTGGCCATCTGGGCGATCGCCTCGCTGATCGGCGGCTTCGCGTACGGAGCGGTGCGCCGCTCCTTCTCCCCGCTGGCGCTGATGGCCGCCCTCAGCCTCTTCACCATCCCGGTGGGGCTGGGCGGCTCGCACTGGTGGCTGCTCGGCCTGGCGTTGATCCCGGCCGGCATGCTCTGCGCGCCCACCATCGCCGCCACCTCCGACGCGGTGAGCCGGCTCGCCCCGGCATCGGTCCGGGGCGAGGCAATGGGCCTGCACGGCTCGGCGGTCACCGTCGGCATCGCCGTGGGCGCCCCGCTGGCCGGCGCGGTGATCGACGCCTCGGCGCCGCTCTGGGGCTTCGCGGTGACCGGCGCGATCGGTGCACTGGTGGCGCTGGTCGTGCTCCCGATCGAGCTGCGCCGCCGCCGCGCCGCGTCCCCGTCCGTGCCGAACGCGCCCGATGCCGAACTGGCCACCGCCAGCGCCTGACCGACCCCACATCGGCCCGCGCCACCCCGCCAGGCCAGCCCTGCCGCTGGTACCGGCGGCGCCAGGCGTGCCCTCGTTGCCCGACAGCACCAGGCTTGCCGCCTGTTGCCGGAGGAAGCGCCACCACTGACCTGCGCGATGCCAGAGCGTCATATTCATGCCGCAGCGGAATAACGCTCGCCGGGTGAACGTCCGCCGCGCGGCCGCTTTTCCGCACCGGCGGACGGTCGGTCAGACGGACCGTCCGCGGCATGTCGCGGTCGCCGACGACAGCGAGAGGCCGACCTGCGGCAGGTCGAGCGGTCCCGGTCGCAGCAGCGCCAGCTGGCCGCGGGACGGGTCGCAAACGCCGCGGGGCAGGCCGAGCACACGGCAGGGCAGGCCGGCCTGCCGCAGGTCGCGGCGGGGCGGCACGCCGGGCGCCGTTGCCGAAACGGCGACGGGCGCCGTCCCCCGGTGGGGGCGGCGCCCGTCGTACGTGGAGCTGAGCGTCAGTTGCGGTCGATGTCGCTGGCGACGTCCTCCCGGTAGCTGGCACCGCCGTCGGACTCGCTGGTCAGCGGCTTGGCGCCACCCTCGGGCGGGCCGGCCAGGCTCTGGCCACCGGCGGCCAGCTCGGGGAACTTCAGGTCGAACGCCGGCCGCTCGGAGCGGATCCGCGGCATCCGGTCGAAGTTGCGCAACGGCGGCGGCGAGCTAGTCGCCCACTCCAGGGAGTTGCCGTAGCCCCAGGGGTCGTCGACCTCGACGACCGGACCGGCCTTGTACGACTTCCAGCAGTTGTAGATGAACGGCAGCGTCGAGATACCGGTGATGAACGCGCCGACCGTGGAGATCATGTTCAGCGTGGTGAAGCCGTCGCCGGGCAGGTAGTCGGCGTACCGCCGCGGCATGCCCTCGTTGCCCAGCCAGTGCTGCACCAGGAACGTGGTGTGGAAGCCGATCATGGTCAGCCAGAAGTGCACCTTGCCGAGGCGCTCGTCGAGCATCCGGCCGAACATCTTCGGGAACCAGAAGTAGATGCCGGCGAAGACCGCGAACACGATCGTGCCGAAGAGCACGTAGTGGAAGTGCGCCACCACGAAGTACGAGTCGGAGACGTGGAAGTCCAGCGGCGGGCTGGCCAGCAGCACACCGGTGAGGCCGCCGAAGAGGAACGTCACCAGGAAGCCGATCGACCAGAGCATCGGCGACTCGAAGCTGATCTGGCCGCGCCACATGGTGCCGATCCAGTTGAAGAACTTCATACCGGTGGGCACGGCGATCAGGAAGCTCAGGAAGCTGAAGAACGGCAGCAGCACCTGGCCGGTGGCGAACATGTGGTGCGCCCAGACGCTCATCGACAGGGCGGCGATGGCGAGGGTCGCGGCGACCAGGCCCTTGTAGCCGAAGATCGGCTTGCGGGAGAAGACCGGGATGATCTCGCTGATGATGCCGAAGAACGGCAGCGCGACGATGTACACCTCGGGGTGGCCGAAGAACCAGAACAGGTGCTGCCAGAGCATCGGCCCGCCGGTCGCCGGGTCGTAGACGTGGGCGCCCATGAGGCGGTCCGCGGCGAGCGCGAAGAGCGCGGCGGCCAGCAGCGGGAATACCAGGATCACCAGGAGGCTGGTGACCAGGATGTTCCAGGTGAAGATCGGCATCCGGAACATCGTCATGCCCGGGGCGCGCAGGGTGAGCACCGTGGTGATCATGTTGACCGCGCCGAGGATGGTGCCCAGACCGGAGATGGCCAGACCCATGATCCACATGTTGGCGCCGACACCCGGGGAGTGCTCCACGCTGCTCAGCGGGGCGTAGGCGAACCAGCCGAAGTCGGCCGCGCCGCCCGGGGTGATGAAGCCGGCGGTGGCCATGGTGCCGCCGAAGAGGTACAGCCAGTACGCGAAGCTGTTCAGCCGCGGGAACGAGACGTCCGGCGCGCCGATCTGGATCGGCACGATGTAGTTGGCGAAGGCGAACACGATCGGCGTCGCGAAGAACAGCAGCATGATCGTGCCGTGCATGGTGAACAGCTGGTTGTACTGCTCGGGCGACAGGAACTGCAGCCCGGGCCGGGCCAGCTCGGCCCGCATGACCAGGGCCATCAGGCCGCCGATCATGAAGAACGCGAACGCGGTGACCATGTACATGATCCCGATCTGCTTCGCGTCCGTGGTACGCAGCAGCCGCGCGATGGCCGACCCCTTGACCGGCGTTCGGACCGGCCAGGGCCGGGTCACGACCGGCTTGGGTGCGACGGTGGTCACGAGTGGCCTCCGGTTCTCGGTTGTCCCGCTCGGCACGCGCTGTTGTCTGCGGGCCGTCATCCGCAAGGAGGATAGTCCCCGGCAGGTGGCAGCGCCGCGTGGGGTGGCCGGGTACCCTCCGCCCCCCGGGCCGGCAACGGGGACCGGACGGCCCCGGTCGCCGGCCGGTCGCGCCGCTACAGCGGGCCGAGCAGCAGCCGGTAGTGCTCGCCGAAGATCCGGCCGCCGCGGCCGCGCAGCAGCGGGTCGCGCAGCGCCGGCGGGACGTCCCGGGTCCGGTTGCGGTCCCGGGTCCGGTCCCGCACCCATCGGGTACGCGGGCGGCGGCGACTCTCGTACGCGGTCAGCGCGGCCTCGACGCTGCCGGCCATGCGCAGCGACTCGGCGAGCACCACGGCGTCCTCCAGGGCCATCGCGGCGCCCTGGGACAGCGTCGGCGCGGTGGCATGCGCGGCGTCGCCGACCAGCAGCACCCGACCCCGGGACCAGCGCCCCAGTTCGACCTCGTCGGTGACCCCGACGTGCACGTGCTCCAGCGACTCCAGCACGGCCGGCACCGGACCGCCGTACGAGCCGAAGAGTTCGTGCAGCCGGGCCACCGGGTCGACCGGCGGCTCGGTGCCGGTCTCGTCGGCGTAGCAGTGCAGCCGGCCGGCGCCGATCGGCACCACCAGGAAGCCGGCCCGCTGCCCGAGCAGCGCGGTCCACTCGGCGACCGGTGGGCCGTCGCGGACCACTCCCCGGTAGACGACCTGGCCGGTGGGGCGTGGCGGGCCGCCGAGAGCGGCCAGCGTACGGATCGAGGAGCGCGGCCCGTCGGCGCCGATCACCAGGTCGTATTCGGCGGTGGTGCCGTCGACGAAGGTGACGCCGACGCCGGCGGGGAGCAGGTCGATGGTGCGGACCTCGGCGCCGTGCCGGACGGCGCCGCCGGCCCCGGTGAGCAGCACCCGGTGCAGTTCGCCCCGGGGCAGGGCGCGGCACTCGCCGACGCCGGCCCAGAGGGCGTCGAGGTCGACCTCGCAGAGCGGGGCCCCGGCCGCGTCGAGGAACCGCTGCCGGTGGATGACCTGGCCGAGCGGGCGGACCGGGCCGTCGAGGTCCAGCCGGCGCAGCGCCCGGGCGGCGTTGCCCGGCAGGTAGAGACCGGTGTCGGTGAGTTCGCCCGGGGGAAGCATCTCGGTGACGTCGGGCCGGAAGCCCGCCATCCGCAGCGCCCGGGCCACGGCCAGACCGGCGATGCCCGCGCCGACGACGAGGATGCGCAGGGGAGAGCCACCCATGGTGGTGTACGCCTCCGGAGGGGTTCGGCACGCGTTGGAGGCAAGACACTACTCGGCGCTACCGACTCACACCAGAGTCAATCGGTCCACGCGTGACGCTCCTCGGCGGGTGGTGGCGATCAGCTGGACGACCACCTGCCGACCGCGCGTCGCCAGCGTGACAAACCTCACTTTCGCCACCAATACCGCAGTGCCATTGCGCCGGAGTTTCAGAAGTGTAAATGTGTCGACGAAACGTGGGAGCGCTCCCGCCCGGTCCTCGTCCGACATGTCCGGCGTCCATGCGCCGTATGCCAAGGAGCATCATGAAACGTCCACTCCGGGCCCTCGCGGCGGCCGGCCTGCTCGCCGCCGGCTCGATCGTCGCCGTGGTCCTCGGCGGCACCGCCTCCGCCGACACCCAGATCTGCGAGCAGTACGGCTCGACCACCATCCAGGGCCGGTACGTGGTGCAGAACAACCGCTGGGGCACCACCGCCCAGCAGTGCATCAACGTCACCGACACCGGCTTCGAGATCACCACCCAGAACGGCAGCAACCCCACCAACGGCGCCCCGACCGCGTACCCCTCGGTCTACCTGGGCTGCCACTACACGAACTGCTCCCCCGGCACCAACCTGCCGATCCAGGTGAGCCAGATCAGCAGCGCCACCAGCAGCATCAACTACCGCTACGTCAGCGGCGCCACCTACAACGCCTCGTACGACATCTGGCTGGACCCGACGCCGAAGCGGGACGGGGTGAACCAGATGGAGATCATGATCTGGCTCAACCGGCAGGGCTCCATCCAGCCCATCGGCTCGCCGGTCGGCACGGCCACGCTGGCCGGGCGCAACTGGGAGGTCTGGCGGGGCAGCAACGGCTCCAACAACGTCATCTCGTACGTGGCGCCGTCGGCGATCAGCAGCCTGAGCTTCAGCGTGCTCGACTTCATCAACGACGTGCGCAACCGCGGCGCGATCACCAACTCCTGGTACCTGACCAGCATCCAGGCCGGCTTCGAGCCGTGGCAGGGCGGCGTTGGGCTGGCGGTGACCTCGTTCTCCGCAGCGGTCAACGGCGGCGGCAACCCGACCACCCCGCCGCCGACCACTCCCCCGCCGACCACCCCGCCGCCGGGCGGCTCGGGTTGCGCGGTGAAGTACACGCCCAACGCGTGGAACAACGGGTTCACCGCCGACGTGCAGATCACCAACACCGGGTCGAGCGCGGTCAACGGCTGGACACTGACCTACTCACTGCCCGCCGGGCAGCAGGTGACCAGCGCCTGGAACGCCACGGTGAGCCAGAGCGGGTCGACGGTGACCGCCCGCAACCTGAGCTGGAACGGCTCGATCGCGCCGGGCGGCACGGCGAGCTTCGGCTACCAGGGGACGCTGAGCGGGTCGTACTCCTCGCCCACCAGCTTCACCCTCAACGGTGTCGCCTGCTCCCGCAGCTGACCGATCGGCGGGCGGCGGCCTCGCGCTCGTGCGGAGCCGCCGCCCGCACCGGTCAGACCCGGGTGAGCCGGACGGCGTCGGCGATGATCAGCCCGCTGGCCGAGCTCCACCGGCTCACCGCGACCCGGTTGGCGTCCCCGGCCGGCAGCGCGAACGTGCCCAGGTTCCGCCACTGCCCGCCGGTCGCCCGCTGGTCGACGTGGACCGTCTGGTTCCCGCTCGACGTGGCGATGATGTACGGGGTCGAGGCGTTGTAGCCGGCGTTCGCCGGCCACCAGGCGTCGACCAGGTAGTTGCCGGCCGCCGGGACGTTGAACTTGTACCAGGCGGCGTCGCTGGCCAGGACGGGGTCGGCGAACCGGTAGTCGGCGCCGTAGCGCTGCCCCGAGTACGACGACACCCCCCAGTTGGCGCTGGCGGTGAACCGGCCGGCGGTGGCGTTGTCCACGACCGAGGACCACGCCGTGCCGCCGGCCATCTTGGCGGCGACGTCGGCCCGCATCACGTTCAGGTCGATGAAGGACGGGTCGATCTTGCCGGTGGTGCTGGTCTCCCGGTGGCCCCGGGCGTAGCTGGCGTCCCGGCCCAGCCGCTTGAGCACTGCGGCGGTGGCGGCGATGGAGGCGTTGTACTGCGCCGCGGTCATCTCCTGGTTGACGCCGTTGTAGTCGATCTCCCAGCCGATCAGCATGGTGTTGCCGTCACCGGCCGGGATGGGCCCGCTGGCCCTGGCGGTGCCCGCGTGGTTGCAGCGGCCGGCGGAGATGACGTGGAAGACGCCGTGGTAGTCGACCAGGGCCTGGCAGAGCGGGCCGGGCAGGTCGGACCGGCCGTTGATGCAGATGTTCAGCGCCGGGTGCGGGTTGGTGGCGCTGGAGGTGGCCGCGGTGTGGTGCCAGAGCACGCCGATCGGGTCGAACGAGCCGGGGCGCATCCGGTTGAGCCAGTCGCCCTCGACGACGACCTGGACGCCGGCCGCGCGCAGCACGTCCACCAGCCAGGGAATGGTGGCCATCAGGACTCCCCGAGCAGGTCGGCGAGGCACTCGGGCTTCGGCGCGGCGAGCGGCGCGGCACTCGCCGCGGCGGGCCGGACGGCGACGGCGGTCGCTGCGGCGGCGACCAGGGCCGGGATGCCGAGCACACCTCGGCGCCGCAGACGGATGGATCGTGACGTGACCATGGCGCTCCTTCAGCGGGGGCGGAGGGGTACGACGGATCGACGACCGTCGTGACGCGCACGGTATATCGTCACGAGCGTCTATGTCGATACCCTTCATCGCCGATCGTTCGGCTGAAGGAAATTGGCAAACGGGCCGGGCGGCGCGGCGCCGGCTCAGGTGGTCCCGAGCGCGTCGATGTCCCGCATCTCCTCGGCGGTGAGCGCGAACCGGAAGACGGCCGCGTTGGCCCGGATCCGGTCCGGCGTCACCGACTTCGGGATCACCACGATCTCGTGGTCGATGTGCCAGCGGAGCACCACCTGGGCCGGGGAGACGTCGTGCGCGGCCGCGATCCGGGTGAGCACCGGATGGGACAGGTCGCTCCCCTTGAACGGGCTGTAGCCCTCCAACACCACGCCCCGGTCCCGGTGCTCGATGTGCCGCTGCCGGTCGTACAGGAAAGGGCTCCAGGGGATCTGGTTGACCGCCGGGCTCTCCTCGGTGGCCTGGATCAGCTCGTCGATCTGCGCGGTGCTGTAGTTGCTCACCCCGACCGCGCGGGCCAGCCCCTCGTCGCGGGCGGCGAGCATCTCCCGCCAGACCGGGATGCTGTCGGCCGGATTCGACGGCGGCCAGTGCACCAGCCACAGGTCGACGTGGTCGACGCCGAGGGCGCGCAGGCTCGCCTCGATGGCCGCCCGCTCCCGACCCACGTCCCCGGGCAGCAACTTGGTGGTGAGGAAGACGTCCTCGCGGCGCAGCCCGCTCTCCTGCACCGCCCGGCCGACCTCCTCCTCGTTGCGGTACATGGTGGCGGTGTCGACGTGCCGGTAGCCGGCGTCCAGCGCGGCCAGCACCGCGTCGTACGCGGCCTTCCCGGTGGCCTGCCAGGTGCCGAAGCCGAGCAGGGGCATCCGCACCTCACCCGGGAGCGGGATGGTGGGCTGGTCGAGGTCCATGCCGACGGTTCTACCCGTGATCGCCCGCGACATGCCCGGGATTCGGGCATCCGGGCGGTCGGCGGTCAGCCGGGCGGCGGACCGGGCCGGATTGCCGGAGAATGCGGATGTGGCCGACCGGCTGGAGGAGTACCGGCGCAAGCGGGACGCGGCGCGCACCCCGGAGCCGGTGCCGCGCCGCGCCCCCCGCCGGAAGAAGCCGACCGACGGCACCGCCCGGTTCGTCATCCAGCAGCACCACGCCCGCAGCCTGCACTGGGACCTGCGGCTGGAGCACGAGGGGGTGCTCGCCTCCTGGGCGGTGCCACGCGGCCTGCCCCGGGATCCCGGTCGCAACCACCTCGCCGTGCACACCGAGGACCACCCGATGGAATACCTGACCTTCCACGGCGAGATCCCGGCCGGCGAGTACGGCGGCGGCCGGATGACCATCCACGACCGGGGCACGTACCGGCTGGAGAAGTGGCGCGACGACGAGGTGATCGTCGTGCTCGACGGCGAGCGGACCAGCGGCCGGTACGTCCTCTTCGCCACCGGCGGCAAGGACGGGAAGGACTGGATGGTCCGGCGGACCGACCCGCCCCCGGAAGGCTGGACGAGCATGCCGGAGCTGGTCCGCCCGATGCACCCCAGCCCCGGCGGGAAGCTGCCCCGGGACGAGGCGCAGTGGGGGTACGAGCTGCGCTGGGACGGGGTGCGCGCCGTCGCGTACGTCTCCGGCGGCCGGCTGCGGCTGCTCTCCGAGACCGACGAGGAGATCACCGGGTCGTACCCCTGGCTGCGGGAGCTCACCGAGGAGCTGGCGCCCACCGAGGCGGTGCTGGACGGCGTGCTGGTACGCATCGACACCGCCGGCCGGGTACGGCCGGCGCGCGGCGGGCGGGCCACCGCGGACGCCCAGTACCTGATCTTCGATCTGCTCTGGCTGGAGGGGGTGACCAGCGTCGAACTGCCGTACGCGCAGCGCCGGGAGCTGCTCGACGGCCTGGCGCTGACCGGACCGCACTGGCAGACTCCGCCCTGGTTCCCCGGCACCGGCGCCGAGGCCCTGCGCACCGGGCGCGAGCAGGGGCTGCCCGGGGTGGTGGCCAAGCGGCTCGACTCGGTCTACGAGCCGGGCCGACGCAGCCGGCGCTGGCTGAGCATCGACACGAGCTGAGACGGCGAGGAGCGACGTGTACCTGACCCATCTGGAGTGCCCACGCTGCGGCCGGGAACACGACGCCGGCAAGGCGCGCAACCTCTGCGACTGCGGTTCGCCACTGCTGGCCCGCTACGACCTGGCCGCGGTGGCCGAGGTGGTCACGCCGGAGCGGTTCGGGCTGCGCCCGGCCGACCTGTGGCGCTACCGCGAACTGCTGCCGGTGGCCGATCCGCGGCACGTGACCACGCTCGGCGAGGGGTGGACGCCGCTGCTGCGCGCCCCGGCGTACGGCGCGGAGATCGGCATCCCGGAGCTGCTGGTCAAGGACGAGGGGCTGACCCCGACCGGGTCGTTTAAGGCGCGCGGCGCGGCGGTGGGCGTGAGCCGGGCGCGGGAGCTGGGCGTGGAACGGATCGCCATGCCGACCAACGGCAACGCGGGCGCCGCCTGGGCGACCTACGCGGCCCGGGCCGGGATGGGCGCGACGATCGTCATGCCGGTGGACGCGCCGGTCATCTGCCGGCGCGAGTGCGTGGCCGCCGGCGCCGACCTGCGCCTGGTCGACGGGCTGATCAGCGACGCCGGCCGGCTGGTGGCCGAGCTGGTGGCCGGGTCGGCGGGCGGGGTCTTCGACGCCGGCACGCTGCGCGAGCCGTACCGGCTGGAGGGCAAGAAGACCATGGGGTACGAGATCGTCGAGCAGCTCGGGTGGCAGGTGCCCGACGTGATCATCTACCCGACCGGCGGCGGGGTGGGGCTGATCGGCATCCACAAGGCGCTGCACGAGCTGCACGAGCTGGGCTGGATCGGCAACCGGCTGCCCCGGCTGGTGGCGGTCCAGTCGACCGGGTGCGCGCCGATCGTGCGGGCCTTCGCCGCCGGGGAGGACCGGGCGCGGCCCTGGGCGGACGCCCGGACCGTGGCGTTCGGCATCACCGTGCCGGCCCCGCTCGGCGACGAACTGATCCTGGCCGCGCTGCGGGCCAGCGGCGGCACCGCGGTGGCGGTCGAGGACGCCGAGATCCTGGCCGACCTGCGTGACTTCGCCGCCCGCGAGGGGTTGCTGCTCTGCCCGGAGGGGGCGGCCTGCCTCACCGCCGCCCGCCAGTTGCGGGCGGGCGGTTGGATCCGGGCCGGCGAACGGGTGGTGGTGCTCAACACCGGTGCCGGCCTGAAGTACCCGGAGACGGTGGACGTGGCCGGGGTGCCGGTGCTGGCCTGACGGCCGTACGACGGGTTGAGCCGGCGGCGGCCCCGGACGCCGGGAGGGTGCGCGGGGCCGCCGGGTCGGTCAGCGGTACGTGATGTCGCTGGCGGAGTAGAGGCAGTTGGTCCCGTCCGGACCCTCGCCGATCTTCGTCGGTTCGTCGCCCTTCGGGACGCCGATGTACTTCTCGCAGACCACGGTCCGGCGGTCCGGGTCGCCGACGATGGTGATCCGGGTGAACCGGGCGGTGTCGCCCCAGTTGGTGTTGATGCCGGCGAGCACCTTGGTGGAGGTGGCGGTGACGTTGTCCATCACCACGTGCCGCTGGTACGAGGTGGAGCAGTTGCCGCAGGCCCGGTAGAGCTTGCCGGAGTTCTCGACCCGGAAGTTGCGGATGTGCACGGTGCCGGAGCCGTTGTGCTGGAAGACCTTGTCGGACGCGGCCCGGGCGCCGCCGCCGTCGACGGTGTAGGTGGTGCCGCCGCGGAAGGTGGCGGCGTCCTCGCCCACGTCCTCCCACCAGACGTTGACCAGGGTGCAGTTGCCCTCGCAGTGCACGCCGTCGCCGGCCGGGGCGCCGATGACGACGTTGCGCAGGGTGGCGCCGGGGGCGAGCACGAACATCGGGTCCTGGCTCTCGCTCTGCCCGCCGTCGCCGATGCCGTAGTAGCGGCGCAGGCCGCCGTCGAAGGTGCCGGAAACCGGGATGGTGGCGTCCACCTTCTGGTTGCCGGTCGGCGTCGGCCACCCGGCCGGCGGCGGGGTGGTGGGCGGCGGCGTGGTCGCGGGGGCGGTGGTGCCGGGCGGGGTGGTCGGCGTCGAGCCACCGGCACTGTCCACCGTGACGTCGTCGAAGCTGCCGCTGGCGTACGCGGTGACCAGGCCGATCCGGCCGGCGCCGGAGAGGCTGTTGCTGCCGGACGCGATCTGGGTGACGTTGACGAAGCCGCGCAGCGTGCTGCCGCTGGCCTCGATGCGCAGGGTGTATCAGGTGCCGGCACTGACCCCGATGGACGCCGAGCCGATCGCGGTGATCTGGCTGCCGTTGACCGCCTGGAGTTCGGCGCGGCCGTTGCGGAGCAGGGCCAGCCGGTACATCTTGGTGCTGCCGCTGGCCCGGGCGGCCAGACCGACCAGGGCGCTGGACGAGCCGAAGCCGCCCGGCCGTACCTGGGCCTGCACCTGGTAGTCGGTCCAGCCGGTCTGGCCGGCGAAGAGCCGGGCCAGCTCGCTGTTGGCGTTGGACTGGTGCAGTGGGCCGTCGGTCGCCGCCCCGCTGCCGCCGGATTTGGACCAGCCGGCGGTGTCGCCGTCGCTGAGGGTGTCGGTGAAGACGGTGGCCGCGAAGGCCGAGGTGGTCATGCCGGCGGCGAGCGCGGCCACGGTCCCCCCAGCGCCCACGGCGAGCAGCAGTGTGCGCCGGCGAGTGCGGTGTCTGGATCGCACGGGTGTCCTCCTGGGGTACAGGTGGTGGTGCCCCACGGCGGTGGCGCGGCGCAGGGGGGAGCCGGCGCGCGGTGCCGCGGCCTGGGGATCGGCGGTCCCGCCGGAGGCCCGGACTCCGGAGGGGACGAACAGGATCAAAAGCCGTCTTAAAGGGCCTTCCCGTACCCGAAAGGCTTGGACCGGGCGTGCATGAGCGTCAATGGATTGCGCTTGCAGGTCTGTTGCAGGATTCCGGCTCCGACGTCATTCGCCGGACGGGTCGGTGAGCCGCCAGGCCGCGTTGATCAGACCGATGTGCGAGAGCGCCTGCGGCGTGTTGCCCAACTGCGCGCCGCTGCTCAGGTCAATCTGCTCGCTGAGCAGGCCCAGATCGTTGGTGTGCTCGATCACCCGCTCGAACAGCCGCTGGCCGCGCTCCCGCTCACCGGCCATCACCAGGCACTCCACCAGCCAAAACGAGCAGAGCAGGAAGCCGGCCGGATCGGTGTTCCAGCGCCGGACCAGCCCGTCGGGGGTGCCCAGTTCCCGCTCGACCGCCTCGATCGTGGCGCGCATCCGCGGGTCGGTCGCCGGGAGGAAGCGCACCACCGGCAGGAAGAGCGCCGAGGCGTCCAGCTCGGTCGCGCCGAAGGCTCCGGTGTACGCGCCGATCCGGTCGTTCCAGCCCTCGCGCAGCACGGTGTCCCGGATCTCGTCCCGGATCGCGGCCCAGCGCCGGGGGTCGGCGCTGTCGCCGAGTCGGGGCGCCAGCGCCACCGCCTTGTCCATGGCCGCCCAGCAGAGCACCTTCGACGACAGGTAGTGCCGCTCGACGTCCCGGATCTCCCAGATTCCCCGGTCGGGCAGGTGCCAGGTGGCGGCCACCTGCTCGGTCAGCCCGAGCACCATCTCGCGCAGTTCCTTCTCGAAGCTGGTGCCGAGGTAGTCGCGCAGCTGCCAGACCGCCGAGATCACCTCGCCCGGTACGTCCAGCTGGCGTTGCCGCCAGGCGTCGTTGCCGACCCGCACCGGCGAGCTGCCGGCGTAGCCGGGCAGGTGCAGGAGTTCGTGCTCGGAGAGGTCCCGCTCCCCCGCCAGGCCGAACATCACCGGCACCGGCGTGTCCCCGACCTGGCCGATCGAGCGGGCCACCCAGGCGAAAAGGCGCGACGCCTCGTATGGGCAGGCGGCCACCCAGAAGGCGCGCAGGGTCATCGCGAAGTCGCGCAGCCAGGAGCAGCGGTAGTCGTAGTTGCGGTCACCGCCGAGCTCTTCCGGCAGCGAGGTGGTGAGCGCCGCGGCCACCGACCCGCTGCGGGCGTACGTCAGCCCGGTCAGCACCGTCGCGCTGTGCCGGACCACCTCCGTGTAGCGGCCGGGGTAGTTGTGCGGCTCCCGGTACGCCTCCCACGCCTGCACCGTCTCGGCGAGCGCGACGGCCGGGTCCAGGCGCGCCGGCGGGCTCCCGTAGGCGTGCCCGTACGCCAGGTCGAAGCCGACCACGTCGCCGGCGGAGACCTCGAACTCCTGCCGGACCCGGTCCTTCCCGGCGTGCAGCGGCAGGTCCGCGCAGCGCAGCGTCAGCGTCACCGAGCCGCACGCGGCCAGCACCCCGCCGTCCGGCTGGTCGTGCAGGTACGGGGTCAGCAGTCCGTAGTCCGGCCGGGGGCAGCAGTCGAGCTGCATCCGCACCCGGCCGCTGAGCCCCTCGACCACCCGCACCAGCACCGCCGGCGAGTTCATGCCCAACTGGTGCCCGCGGGCGCCGAGCTCGGCGGCGAGCGCATCGGTCACCGCGACGCTCCCCTCGGGCGTGTGGTGCACAGTGCGCAGCACCAGCGTGTCCGGCCGGTAGGAGCGCTCCACCCGGTGCCCGGGCTGGCCGGCGGCGACCGGCGCAAGGAGCCAGTGCCCGGCGCGGGGACCGAGGAGCCGGCCGAAGACCGACGCGGAGTCGAACCGGTCCGGGCACCACCAGTCGATCGAGCCGCCCCGGCCGACCAGCGCGCCGGAGCGGCAGTCGGAGAGGAAGCCGTAGTCGGAGATCGCCGGCTGGGTCACCCGCTGCGGGTACCCGGATCCACCCGCCTCAGACGGCCGTCGTCCCCGCGGCCGGCTGCGGCGGCCGGGCCGCCGGCGCGGGCGGGCCGGCGACGCGCACCGGCCCGGTCGGTCCGCCCCGCGCGGGTTCAGGAGGTGGGCGGCTCGTCCTCGCCGGCGGCCTCCGCCGCGTCGGCCTCCTCCTTGGTGCGGTGCACCGCCTGGTCGGCGTGCTCCGGCGGGCCGTAGACCGTGTAGAGGACCAGCGGGTTCGGGCCGGTGTTGACGAAGTTGTGTTTCGTGCCCGCCGGCACCACCACCAGGTCGCCCTGGACGACCTCGCGCTTCTCGCCCGCGACCCGGGCCTCGCCGGTGCCGCTGACGAAGGTCAGGATCTGGTCGATGTCCTCGTGCACCTCCTCGCCGATCTCACCGCCCGGCGGAATGGTCATGATCACCAGCTGGGTGTGCGCACCGGTCCACAGCACCCGCCGGAAGTCCGGGCTCTTCTCGGCGACGGTCGCGATCGTGAAATGCTCCATGCCGCGCTCATACCCGGTCCGGCCCCGCGTCACGCCGGGACTGGCAAATGGTGGAATTTGCCACTGGATCGAGGTTTGGATCCTCCGAGGACGGGGATCGTGACCCTTGACCGGTGCAGCGGGCCGGTCGAGCCAGGTCCCCGCTGACGTACCGCCGTACGGCTGCGGTGGCGGGAGACGGCCAGAGCGCGGCGACGTTTCGACCCAGGTCGAGCGGCGCCGTGCGCTCGTCTGTGCGACCGCGGGATTCCCGGACCGGTCAGGAGAGCACCGTCAGGTGGAACGGCCGGTCCGCGACGCTGCCGTCGCCGGCGAAGGTGGAGACGAAGACGCCGTTCGGGATTCCGGTCCGGCCGGCCACGGCCACCTGGCCCGCGGGCGCGACACCGGCGCTGCCGGGCAGTCCGATCGTTCCCATGTACCCGGCGGCGGTCACGTCCTGGTCGAAGATGACCTGGTACTTGCCCCGGGCGAGGCGGGTGGCCTGCGCCGCGCCGAGCCCGCGGACCAGGTCGCCGTCGGCGGTCACCACCGCGAAGAGCACCCGTGCGGTCGCGGGCAGGCCGACGGTGGCGCAGGTGGTGACCTCCGCGTCGGCACGGGCGGTGTCGTCGTCCCCCGGATCGGGCTGTGCCGACCCGCGCCGGGATCTGGGGCTGGACATCGTGCCCTCCCGGGCCGCCCGGTCAAGCGGCCATGAGGCAGTTGTTGCGGCAAGGGAGGATCATCGCCGATCACACCCTTTATCACCGAACGTATGTCGTGACCGATCCTGGCAACCAGGCCGGCCGCTGTCCGATCATGGACACTCGGCCGTTCCGCCGCAGCTCAGCGCCGGTGCCGGGTCAGTCCTCGGAAGCGGCCACCGGCTCCCGCCCCACGCAGCGCACCTTCAGCTCGTACTCGCCGGCCGGGCCCTCGAACGTCACCTCGACGTCGTCGTCGGGCCCGCGATCGACCTCGCCGACCCGGTAGCCCTGAGCCGGCGCCCAGGACACCAGCCACACCCCGCCGGGCCCGCACTCCGCCGTCGCGGTGCCGCCGGCGGTGGTGAACATCCGCCGGCCCACGGCCGGCCCGCTCGGCGACGCGGCACCGGTGGACGGGGCGGGCGACGCCCCGGTCGGCGGCGCGGCGGGCGGCTCGGCGGAGGCCAGCGCCCGCTCGACCTCCCGCTGGCTGAGCACTCCGCCCGGGGTGCCGGTGATGCTCTCCCCCACCAGCCGGATCGCGGCCAGCCCGATCAGGGTGGCGAGCGCGGCGGTGGCCAGCCACCCGGCCACGGCGAGGATCGAACGGCGGCGCATCACCCGACTATCCCCGATCCACGGTTGGGTGTGGCACCGGACGACCCTAAGGGAGGGTTAACGTCCACCGCCGGACGGGCCGGCGGCGGATAGCCTGCCAGCTGTGGCCCGCCTGCTGCTCATCGAGGACGACCTGACGATCCGGACGCCGCTGATCCGGGCGCTGCGCGAGCGCGGGCACGCGGTGGCGGCCGCGTCGACCGCGATGACCGGCCTGCGCGACGCCCTCGACGACCGGCCCGACCTGGTCGTGCTCGACCTCGGGCTGCCCGATCTGGACGGGCGCGAGCTGCTGCGGATGCTGCGGGCGGTCAGCGCGGTGCCGGTGATCGTGGCCACCGCTCGCGACGACGAGACCGAGATCGTCCGGGTCCTGGACGCGGGCGCCGACGACTACGTGGTCAAGCCGTTCACCGCCGCCCAACTCGACGCGCGGATCCGGGCGGTGCTGCGCCGCGGCCCGGCCGGCGCCGGCCCGGACGACCCGACGCTGGTCGTCGGCGGGCTGCGGATCGACCCCCGGTCCCGCCAGGTGAGCCTGGACGGCCAACCGGTCGAGCTGACCCCGCGCGAGTTCGACCTGCTGCACCACCTGGCCGGCCGGCCGGGCGAGGTGGTTACCAAGCGGGAGCTGCTCACCGAGGTCTGGCAGATCCCGTACGGCGGCGCGGACAAGACCGTCGACGTGCACCTGTCCTGGCTGCGCCGCAAGCTGGGCGAGAGCGCGCAGCAGCCGCGGTACCTGCACACCGTGCGCGGGGTCGGGGTACGGCTGGAGTCGCCCGGGGACGCCGGGTGAGGGCGCGGCTGGCGCTGCTGGTGGCCGCGGTCAGCGTGCTCACCCTGGTCGCCTTCCTGGTGCCGCTGGCGTTGCTGGTGCGTACGGTCGCCGAGGACCGGGCCACCGTCCGGGCGACCGCGGACGTGCAGAGCCTGGTGCCGGTGGTGGGGACGGAGGATCCGGAGACGATCCGGCTGACCGTCGAGCAGCTCGCCGCCGAGTCCGGCCGCCCGGTCAGCGTCTTCCTCCCGGACGGCACCGTGCTCGGCGCCCCCGCCCCGCGTACGCCCGCGGTGGCGCTGGCCGAGCGGGGGCGCAGCCTCACCGCGGAGTCGGCGCGGGGGCGGGAGGTGGTGATCGCGGTACAGGGCCGCCCGGACGGCACCGGGGTGATCCGCACGATGGTCCCGCGCGCCGAGCTGAGCGCCGGGGTGACCCGGTCCTGGCTGGTGCTGGCCCTGCTCGGAGCGCTGCTGGTGGTGATCGGGCTGGCCGTCGCGGACCGGCTGGCGCGCACCCTGGTCCGGCCGATCAGCGAGCTCTCCGCGGTGTCGCACCGGCTGGCCAACGCCGAACTGGACGCCCGGGTGGAACCCGCGGGACCGGCCGAGCTGCGGGAGGTGGCCGGCGCTCTGAACCACCTGGCCAGGCGGATCCAGGTGTTGCTGGCGCAGGAACGCGAGCGGGTGGCGGACCTGTCGCACCGGCTGCGCACCCCGCTGACCGCGCTGCGGCTAGAGGCCGAGTCGCTGCGCGACGCGCAGGAGGCGGCCCGGGTCACCGCGGCGGTGGACGGGCTGGAACGGGCGGTCACCGGCCTGATCCGGCAGGCCCGCTGGCGGGCGCCGGCGGCGGGCGCCGCGGTCGCGGACGCGGCCGCGATCGTGGCCGAGCGGGTCGCCTTCTGGTCGGTGCTGGCCGAGGACACCGGACGGGCGGTCACCCTCGACCTGACCCCCGGGCCGCTGCCGGTCGCCGTGCCTGCCGACGAGTTGGCCGCCGCCGTGGACGCGCTGCTCGGCAACGTCTTCGCGCACACCCCGGACGGCACCGCGTTCGGCGTCCGGCTCGAGGCGGACGCGGGGCAGGTGGTGCTCGCCGTCGCCGACGAGGGTCCCGGCATCCCGGCCGGTACGGTCCGGCGGGGCGCCAGCCCGGCCGGGTCGACCGGTCTCGGGTTGGACATCGCCCGCCGGGCGGCCCAGGCCGGCGGCGGCCGGCTGGAGCTCGGCAGCACCCCCGGCGGCGGCGCCGAGGTGCTGCTCACGTTCGGCCCGCCGGTCGCCTGAACCCGGGCCGGCTGGCCTTAACCCGGCCTTAGCGTCCGGGCAGCGCGGCGCTATCCCGTTCCGCCGGATCCTCGGAAGCAACAACCGAGGAAAGGTGGACCGAGATGAAGCGCAACTCCCTGATCCTGGCGTCGCTCGGCGGCGCGGCCGTGCTCGCGGTGACCGGGGTGGCCCTCGGCGCGGCGGCGGTCGACGGCGAGCGGGCCGGGCCGAGCGCCCTGGCCGCCGCGACAACCGCGCCGAGCACCGCCGGCACCCCGGACGACAACCCCACCCCGGACGACAACGCGACCAGCGCCACGCCCGGCGGCGACCCGACCAGCGGCTCCCCGGCCGCGACCGGCGGCGCACCGGCGACCGGCGGCGACGCGGTGAACCAGCAGCGGGCCGGCGAGATCGCGCTGGCCGCGGCCGGCGGTGGCAAGATCACCGAGGTCGAGGCGGAGCAGGAGCACGGCCGTCCGGTGTGGAGCGTCGAGATCCTCGCCGGCGGGACCGAGCACGAGGTCGACGTGGACCGGGAGACCGGCGCGGTGGTCAAGGCCGAGCAGGAGCCGGTCGACGACGATGACGACGACTCCGACGACGACGACAACGACGACCGCGACGACGACTCCGGCCACGACGACGATGACGACGGTGACGACGACTGAGCCGGCACCGGCGTGGACCGGCGTGCCACCCGGCGCGGGCGGCTCCGCCCGCCCGAACGTCCCGGTGACGACCGACGATGTCTGGCCTAGGCTGAGGTATGGAGCCCGCCCACGGGGGTCGGGCGGCGGAACCGGTCTACCGCCCCGTCCTCGCCTGCCGGCGGGGTGAGCTGGAAGCGCTCGGCCACCTCGACGACGTCGCCGTTTCCCTGCTCGCCCCGATGCTGCTGGTGTCCACACCGGACGCGTACACACTGGACGCTCTCGGCCGGTTGCCCGAGGGTCTGGTGCCGGCCGTCGACGTCAGCGCCCTGCCCGACCTGCCGGAGACCGAGCTGGTCCGGTGGGGCGTACCGCTGGTGCCCGTGGTGGGGCTCGCGGACAGCGACCGGCGGCTCGCCGCGCACGGCCTGACGGCCCGGGCGTACGCCCACCGCGCGGTGGTGCGGCTGCGGGTGGCCCGGGACCGGGCCGGGCCGGACGCCACCACCGGCGCCGTGGAGCGGGTGTGGCGGTTCACCCGGCTGGTGCCCGAGCAGTGCGACCTGCTGGTGGACGCGGGCGACGTGTGCTGTCCGGCCGACGTGCGGGTGGCCGAGCCCCGGGTCCGCCGGTTGCTGGACTGGGCACGCCGGCACGCCTGGCGCTCGGTGACCGTGGCGGCCGGCGGGATGCCGCCGAGCCTGTCCCGGCTCCCCACCGACGAACCGGTCCGCCTGGAGCGCTGGGACTGGCTGCTCTGGCAGCGCTTGGCCGATCTCGGCGTCGGCTACGGCGACTACGGGGTGGTCTCCGCCGTGTCCGCGGCGGACCACCCGGCCGACCGGCTGCCCACCGTGCGCTACACGGCCGACGGTGAGTGGTGGGTCTACCGGTGGTCGCGGCGGGGCGGGCGGGGCGACGACCGGTTCGCCGACCTGTGCCGCACCCTGGTCTCGGCGCCGCACTGGCCCACCGCCGGCGCGGCCTACTCCTGGGGCGACCACGAGATCCTCCGCCGCGCCCGGCGGGTGGCCGGCGCCGGCTCGGCGACCAACTGGGCGGCCTGGAGCACCTCGCACCACCTGGCGCACGTGCTGGCCACGCTGCTACGCCCGGACGCCCGGCCGGGGCGACCCGGGGCGCCGGGCCGTCCGGCCCGGGCGCGGGGCGAGCAGACCCGCCGGGCCGGCTGACCGGGCCCGGCGGACTGCGACGGCCTACTTCTCGGTGAACCCGAACTGGATGATGCCCTCGTCGTCGACGGTGGCGTCCACCGAGGCGTCGCCGAGCAGCTCGGCCGCGTCCGGGTCGAGGAAGATCCGGGCGCCCTGGTTGTCCACCACATGGTCGCCCTGCGCCGGCTGGGCGGCCAGTTCGACGGTGAGTGAACCGGCGCCGGTGTCGGCGGCGATACGCACCCCGCCCTCGTCGGCGACGTCCTGCTGGTTGGCGAGGTCGCGGATGACCATAACGGCGTTGTCGGTCATGGTGAGCATGGCGGAACTCCTCGTGGATTTCTCGGATTCACGACGCGGGCCAGACTCGGCCCACGGACGAGCACACGTGGGAGGCGATTGCGGGGTGGTCGGTCGTCCCCGTCGCGTCGGGGCAGCTGAAGGCCCCCTTCATGACCTACGGTGCCCGCTGCCGCCGGATCCGTCAAATAGAGCGGGATCAGTTCGTGGCGACGGCCGGGGCGAGCAGGGCGCGGATGTCGCGTACCGCCGCACGCCCGGCCCGGTTGGCGCCGATCGTGCTCGCGGATGGCCCGTACCCGATCAGGTGAATCCGCTCGTCGGCCACCACCCGGGTGCCGTCCATGGTGATACCCCCGCCCGGGCCGCGTAGCCGCAGCGGGGCGAGGTGGTCCAGCGCGGCCCGGAAACCGGTGCACCAGAGGATCACGTCGGCGGCGACGAACCGGCCGTCGTCCCAGGCCACGCCGTCCGGCGTGATCCGGTCGAAGACGGGTAACCGGTCCAGCAGGCCGCGCTCGCGCAGCCGGCGCAGCTCGGGGGTGAGCGGCAGCCCGGTCACCCCGACCACGCTCGACGGCGGGCGGCCGGCGCGGACGGCCTGCTCGACCAGGGCCACCGCGGCGCGGCCGTGCTCCGGGCCGAACTCGCCGGTCCGGAAGTCCGGCGGTCGCCGGGTCACCCAGGTCGTCTCGGCGGCGACGGTGGAGACCTCGGCGAGCAGTTGCACGGCGGAGGTGCCGCCGCCGACCACCACGACCCGCCGGCCGGCGAACTCGTCGGGTCCCCGGTAGTCGGCGGTGTGCAGTTGGCGCCCGCGGAACAGCGACCGGCCCGGGTAGTGCGGCCAGAACGGCCGGGTCCAGGTGCCGGTGGCGTTGATCAGGGCCCGGCTGGACCACCGGCCGCGGTCGGTCGCGACGTCGAGCCGGCCGTCGGGGCGGGAGGTGACCGCGCGGACGCGGACCGGCCGGCGCACCGGCAGGCCGAACTCCCGCTCGTACGCGGCGAAGTAGCCGCTGACCACCTCGGCCGCCGGGCGGTCGGGGTCGGCCGTCGGGAAGGGCATGCCGGGCAGCTCGTGGAAGCCGTGCACCCGGTCCAGCCGCAGGGTCGGCCAGCGGTGCCGCCACGCCCCGCCCGGGCCGTCGTCGCCGTCGAGGATGACGAAGCCCGTACCGGGGGTGAAACCGGTGCGGCGCAGGTGGTAGCCGGCGGAGAGGCCGGCCTGGCCGGCCCCGATCACCAGCACGTCGACGTCGCGGTCGTCCATGTGCCGTGCAACAACGCCGGCCGCCGCCGGCTGCCCGCCCGGGAGCGTCTCTCCGCTCACACCGCGCCCGCCGCCCGGCCGGATCGGTGGGCGGTGGAACCGGTCCGCCGCCACTGGGGTCTGATCGAGCGGGATCGAGGCGTGGAGGCGGGATGGGCGGGCGGGGCGGGTGGCGGGCACAGTTCCCGGCGGTGGCGCTGGGGCTGCTGCTGCTGACCGGGTGCGAGGGCGTGGGCGTGGCCGACGCGCCGGACGAGGGCCGGGCGTCGTACCAGGCGTGGGGGCTCAACGAGGCGTCCAGCGACCTCGACGGCGAGGACCGGACGGTGGTGCTCAACGGCGACCTGGAGCGGGACAGCGGCGCGTTCTTCACCGTCGACGGGCGGTGGGACGCCGAGGGGTTCGTGCTCGACGACTCCTCCGCCGAGCAGGTACGTGCCCTGGCCGGGCGGCTGCCGGAGCGGACCGGCGACCCGGCGTGCCGCCGGCTGGTGCTGGTGCGCGACGGCCTGGTCGAACGGGCCGTCGCCGTCCTCGCCCCGGACGACCAGCCGCCGGACGGGCCGGTGACCGCCCGCCGGCTGGACGGGTGACCGGGCCCCGGACGTGCCGGCGGCCGCCCGGCCCCGGCCCCGGCCCCGGCGGCAATTTCTTTCGGCTTGGGCACTTCTCTGGCAGATATCTCCATGACAGCATCGACGCATGCATCGACGTCGCTTCCCCCGGGCGCTCGCGCTGGTCGCGCTGGTCGCCGCCGCGGCCACCGCCGGCGCGCCCGCCGCCACCGCCGAATCGCCGACGCCCGCGGCGACCCGCCTGAACGCCACCATCGACGCGATCCTCGCCGACTCCCGGCTCGCCGGGGCCCAGGCCTCGGTGGTGGTGGTCGACGCCGCCAGCGGGGAGACCGTCTACAACCGCAACGGCGACCGCCGGCTGATACCCGCGTCCAACACCAAGCTGCTCACCTCGGCCGCCGCGCTGGAACTGCTCGGCCCCGGGCACCGGTTCCACACCGATGTGCTGGCCACCGGCACCCGCCGGGCCGGGATGCTCTCCGGCAACCTGCACCTGCGCGGCGGCGGCGACCCGACCCTGCTCGCCGCCGACTACGACGCGCTCGCCGCCCAGGTGGCCGCGGCCGGCGTCCGGCTGGTCACCGGGGACCTGGTGGCCGACGACACCCGCTACGACCGCACCCGGCTGGGGCCGGACTGGACCTGGGACGACGAGCCGTACTACTACGCCGCGCAGGTGTCCGCGCTGACCGTGGCACCGGACACCGACTACGACGCCGGCACGGTGATCGTGCACGCGGCGCCGGGTGCGGCCGCCGGCGACCGGCCGGTGCTGACCACGACGCCGCCGACCGGGTACCTCCGGTTCGACAACCGGGCCGAGACGGTGGCCGGCGGCGAGACGTCGATCTCCTTCGAGCGGGAGCACGGCAGCAACACCGTCGTGGTCACCGGCCAGATCGCCGTCGGCGACGAGCCGGCGAGCGACTGGGTGACGGTCTGGGAGCCCACCGGGTACGCCGCCGACGTCTTCCGCGCGGCGCTGCGCAAGCACGGCGTACGGGTGCTCGGCCGGTCCGTCCTGGGCCAGCCCACCCCGGCGACGGCGACCGCCGTGGCCCGGCACGAGTCGATGACCCTGGCCGAGCTGATGGTGCCGTTCCTCAAGCTCTCCAACAACGGCCATGCCGAGGTGCTGGCCAAGGAGATCGGCCGGGTACGCGCCGGCTCGGGCACCTGGTCGGCCGGGCTCAGCGAGATCAACCGGTACCTCGCCGGCGCCGGGATGGACACCGGCACGCTGCGCCAGCGGGACGGCTCCGGGCTGTCCCGGCGCAACCTGGTGCCCGCGGACGAGTTCGTGGACCTGCTCGCCGCGGTCCGCGCCGAACCCTGGTTCGACGCCTGGTACGCGGCCCTGCCGATCGCCGGCGAGCCGGAGCGCTTCGTCGGCGGGACGCTGCGCAGCCGGATGCGGGGCACCCCGGCGGCCGGCAACGTGCACGCCAAGACCGGCAGCCTGACCGGGGTCTCCGGCCTCTCCGGCTACGTCACCGACGCCGACGGCCGGGTGCTGGCGTTCTCGATCCTGCTCAACAACTACCTCGCCTCGTCGGTGAAGCCGCTGGAGGACCAGATCGCGATCGCGCTGGCCTCGTACCGGGAGCAGAGCGTGAGCGCGGCGCGGGTGGCGCCACCGGCGGCCCCCGAGGCGCCCGCGGCGCCGGAGGACCGGGAGTGCTCCTGGGTCAAGCCGATCGCCTGCTGACACCGGGTGCGGGCCCCCGCTCCGGGGGCCCGCACCGGTCAGGCGCCGGGCCGGCGCGGCGGCGGCACCGCGGCGGCCGGGTCGCCCCGCTCGATCAGCGCGGCGATGTCGGCGGCGCGCAGGCCGCGCAGCGCCAGCACCCGGGTCCCCCACCGGTGCAGCCGGCACGGATGCGGGCTGGCGTCGTTGCGGCACACCGTGCCGCCGGACCAGCGCCGGGGCCCGTGCACCACCACCGCCCGCACCGCGAACTGGGCGTCCTCGACGGTCACGTACGGCGGCAGCGGGATCTCCCGGAGCACCTCCCCGACCGGCTCCCGCACGGCGGCTGGTCGGACGGTACGGGTGGTGCTGCTCATCGGCGGACCCTCCATACAGGATCGTCGGACTGGACAGCAGAAAGTTACGACGCCACCGACCCGGCGCGACGGACAAACTGTCCCGGCCGACGGTGGCTCACCGCCCGCAGGCCGGACAGGCGCGGCGGGTGCGCCGGTGGTAGTCGACGGCGGCCACCCCGAGGCCCCAGCCCCACAGCCAGTACGCCGACTCGGCCACCCAGAAGAAGGCCAGCGGATAGCGGCCGTCGCCCGGGTCGAAGGTGCCGGTGACCGTCTCCGCGGCGAGCTGGGCGAGACCGACGCCGAAGTAGCAGACCAGGCCGACGGCGAAGACGGCCGCCGGGACGAGTGGCAGCAGGCGCGGCACCCGCCGGCCGGCCAGCAGCGGCACCCAGCGCGGCCAGACCTGCCCCCAGCCGTGCACCAGGGCCAGCGGCAGCAGCACCCCGGCGAGCAGGAAGCCGACCTCGAAGGCGACCATCGACGCGCCCTGGCTCAGCGGCACGTCGTCGAAGCCGACCCACACCTGGGCGGCCAGCCGCACCAGGCAGCCGACGACCGCCGCCCAGGCCGCCACCCGGGCCCAGCCGGGCACCGCGGGCTGCCCGGCCCGCGGCCGGCCGGTGCGCCCGCACCGCCGGCAGTCCCCGCGCCGGTGACGCCAGTGGTCGATCAACGCCGCGGCGAGCAGCCCCGCCCCGGCCAGGCAGCCGAGCCGGCTCGCGAAGGCGCCCGGGTGGAACGCCTCGCCCGGGTCGAGGATGAGGAGCCCGACCAGGTCGAGCAGGAGCAGGGCGCAGGAGAGCAGCAGCGCCGCGCAGACCGCCCAGCCCGCCGCAGCCAGCGCGGGACGCCAGGTCCGGGCACGGGCCAGCACCGCGCCGACCAGCCCCGCGGCGGCGCAGAGTGCCACCGCCCGCCACCCGGTGAACACGACGAGGTCGGTGTCCAGCGGCGGGAACACGGGGGCGCCGGCGAGCGCCCACCACAGTCGTACGGCGCCGTAGACCACGGCCCAGCCGAGCACGGCGTACGGCAGGATCGGGCGACGGGTCACGGCGGGCGCGGCCGGCGGCGGCAGGGTGCGGGTCACGAACCCACCCTGCCCGCCCGCCGGCCGGCACCCCTCCCGCTCCGGGGTGGGCCGCCTCCCCCACCCGGGGGGATCGGGTGGCTCAGCCGGTGGCCCGGGCCCGCAGCCGGGCGGCCGTGCGGGCGGGGTCGTAGTCGGCCGGTACCCCGTCGACGATGAGGGTCGCGCCGTCGATGTGCCGGGTACGCAGCGGCAGGATCTCCCGGTAGGCGGGCGAGTCGTACCAGGCGCGGGCACGGTCCAGGTCGGGGAACTCGACGATGACCACGGTGCCGGGCCACTCGCCCTCCTTGACCTCCACCTCGGCGCCGTGCACCCGGAACCGGCCGCCGAACGGGTCGAGGGTGGCCTGGATCCGCTCGATGTACGTGAAGACGTCCTCGTTGAGCTGCGGGGTCCGCAGGTGGGCGAGCGCGAACGCGGGCATGGTTGTCCTCCCCCTCGTGACGGCGGCCGGCGGCGCGCCGGTCGCTGTGGGGAGTCTGCGGCCGCCCGGGTCGCGCTGTCGATGACCTCCGGGGTAATGGCCGGCCGGTGTGCGGCCCGCGACGGGGAGGGAACCGCTGGTCAGCGCAGCGCGAACGCCTGGAGGCTCACGCTGCCGCACTCCCCGGTGAACACCTCCTCGGCCACCCAGTTCAGCACCAGCCGGGCGCCCTTCGGGGCCTGGAACCGGATGGTGAACTCGGCGGACCGCAGGGTGTGCGGATCCTCCACCCGCAGCGTCCGGCTCAGCTCGCCGGTGGAGAGCCGGACCTCGAGCCGGCCCCGGGCCATCCAGACCCCGGCGTACAGGCGCACCGTGCGCGCCTCGCCGCTCGCCGCGACGGCCAGCGCGAAGCCGCTGCCGGCACCGCAGGTGTATACGCCGGTGGGCGTGCCGTCGGCTGAGCGGACCGGCGCGCCGTCGCGCCAGCTGACCGTCTCCTGGTTGGCGTCCCAGCCGCCCCGGACACCGCGGCCGCCGGCGTCGACCAGTTCGCCCGAGCCGTCGCGCTTGCGGACCGTCGAGTCACCGCCGCGCAGTCCCCAGTGGATCCAGTCGCGCGCGCCCGCCGCGGTCAGGTCCACCCGCGCGGGCACGTCGCGCTGCTCGACGCTGAGCGTGGGACGGACCGGCGGCCCGGGCGTCGCGGCGGCGGACGGAGTCGGGCTCGGCGGGCGTTGGCGGGGCTGCAAACCCGGCGAGGCCGGACCGGTGGCCGGATAGCGCACCTCGGCGCCGGGGAACGCGCTGGGCCCGCCGACACCGGCCGGCACGCCGTCCGGGCGGGCCGTCTCCCCGCCCTGTTCCGGCCCCGGCTCGGCGGCGAGGTACGACACCAGTGCGACCAGGCAGGCGAGCACCGTGAACCCCTCGAGCACCCAGCGGCGGCGCTGCCGGAACCGGGCCAGCCAGCGCAGCGCCTCGCCGGCGCGGGCCGGCAACGGCATCGTCGAGCGGTGCCGCGCCGGTGTGCCGGCCGCGCGGTGGCCGGTTGCCCGGCCGGTCTTACCGGCCCCTGCTCGGGTGAGGTCTTCCTCCGCCACCGACCCTCCACTCCCCACCGGCCCGGCCCCGGCGGCACACGCCGCCGACGATGAGCCGTACCACGTTCGCACCGGCGCGACCTTTCCGCCACTTGTGGACGGTCGCGTGCCGTTACCGGACGGTAGCGGACGTTATCCGAGTGGGGAATCCCGGTCCTCAGCGTCGCTCGCGCCGCCGCAGCCCGCGGCCCGGATGCCAGCTCTCGATGAGCAGGTGGTCCGCCGGGTCGCCCACCCGGGTCAGCACCACCTCGGTCAACTCGATCCGAAACCGGTGCGAGCCGTCCTCGCCCGGCGGTTCCTCGTGCGCCAGCCCGGCGATCTTCGCGTCGCCGCCCCAGGCCCGCGGATCGTCCTCGGGAACGTCCTCGGTCGGGCAGTGCAGCGCCACCCGCGGGTCACGCCGCAGGTCGAGGGCCTTGAGCGCGCCGGCCATGCTGCCCAGCCGCAGCTGATCGGGGCCGAAGTCGAACTCGGTGCCGCTGATCCGCGGCGAGCCGTCGCGGCGCAGCGTCGCCATCGTGCCGTGCTTGCGCACCGTGAAGCGGGCACGCACCCGCTCGGCGAACTCGGGTTGCTCATCGACGAGGTCGGACCACCATGCCATGCCACTCAGCCTGGCAGGGAAACCTGACAGCCGGCGGCGCCTTTTCAGCGGATCTCGAACCCGAGCGCCTGGGCGATCACCACCGCCTGCGCGGCGTCGACGATCGCCCCGGCCCGCTCCACCACCGTCGGGTCGAGCGCGGTCAGGTCGCTGCCCCGCAGGTCGGCGCCGGCCAACCGGGAGCTGTGCAGCTGCGCGGCGGACAGGTCGACGCCGGTGACCGTGGCGCCGGTCAGGTTGGCGCCGGTGAGGTCGACCTCGCGCATCCGGACGTCGGTGATCCGGACCCCGCGCAGGTCGGCGCCGGGCAGCGCGACGAACGACCAGTCGCCGCCGGCGATCGTCAGCGGCCGCAGGTCGCACTGGGCGAAGCTGCTGCCGACCAGCTTGCAGCCGGTGAACTCGGCCTCGAAGAGGTTGCACCGCTGGAAGGAGCAGCGGGTGAAGGCCGAGTCGGTGTGCCGGGAGGCGTTGAACCTCACGTTGCCGAAGGTGCACCCGTCGAAGACCGCGCCCCGGCTGACCGCCTCGGTGAGGTCGACGTGGTGGAACGTGCAGCGGACGAAGTGCCGGTCCACCAGTTCCTCGCCGTACCAGTCCTCGTTGCGGAAGGTCGCGTCCTCGGTCAGCTCGGGCATCCGGCCACGCTACCGGTGGGCGCCGACAGGTGTGGCCGCCAGCCCTTCCGGCCGGGGGTACCGCCGAGTAGGTTCGGCGGCGTGAGTGTGGCACGCAGCATCGACCCGGACCAGATCGGCTTCGACCCCGCGCGGCTGGCGCGGATCGACGAGCACTTCGGCAGGTACGTCGACGCCGGTCGGCTGGCCGGCTGGCAGGTGGTGGTCACCCGCCGCGGCGAGGTCGCGCACGCCTCGACGTACGGGCTGCGGGACGTCGAGGCCGGCCGGCCGGTGGAGCCGGACACGCTGTGGCGGATCTACTCGATGACCAAGCCGGTCACCTCGGTCGCGGCGATGATGCTCTGGGAGGAGGGCCGGTTCGAGCTGACCGACGAGATCAGCCGCTGGCTGCCCGAGTTCGCCGACCTGCGGGTCTACTCGAAGGGTTCGACGCTCAAGCCGTACACGGTGCCGGCGATCGAGCCGATCCGGGTCTGGCACCTGCTCACCCACACCGCCGGCCTGACGTACGGCTTCATGCAGACCTCGGTGGTCGACGGCCTCTACCGGGCCGCCGGCTACGACCTGTACCCGCCGGCGGACGTCGACCTGGCCACGGCCTGCCGGGCCTTCGCCGAGCTGCCGCTGCTGTTCCAGCCCGGCACGGCGTGGGGCTACTCGGTCGCCACCGACGTGCTCGGCCGGCTGGTCGAGGTGGTCTCCGGGCAGAGCCTGGACGCGTTCTTCGCCGACCGGATCTTCCGCCCGCTCGGCATGACCGACACCCACTGGTGGGTCGACGGCGACGCCGCCGACCGGCTCGCCGCGCTCTACGCGCCCGACCCGCGCTCCGGCCGGGCGTTCCGCTACGACAAGCTGGGCGCCCTGGCGTACGAGAAGCCGTCCTTCCGCTCCGGCGGGGGCGGCCTGGTCGCCAGCGCCGCCGACTACCACCGGTTCACCCAGATGCTGCTGCGCGGCGGGGAACTGGACGGGGCACGCCTGCTCGGGCCCCGCACGGTGCGCTTCATGACCCGCAACCACCTGCCCGGCGGGCAGGACCTGGGCGCCCTGTCCACCGGCGGCTTCGCCGAGACCACCCTCGACGGGATCGGCTTCGGGCTCGGCTTCGCCGTGGTGGAGGACCCGATCCCGAGCCGGGTGCCGAGCAGCGTCGGCGAGTACTACTGGGGCGGCGTGGCGAGCACGGCGTTCTGGGTGGACCCGGTCGAGGAGATCACCGCGCTGCTCTTCACCCAGCTGCTGCCGTCGAGCACGTATCCGCTGCGCCCGCAGCTGCGCCAACTGGTCTACTCCGCCCTGGTCGACTGAGCGGTCACCGCGGCCGGCAGTCCTCGATGTCGTCGGGCGAGGTGAAGCAGTCGGTGTGCGCGCCCGCGGTGCCGGTGACCCGGAAGGGGCGTCCGGCGTCGTCGATGGTGACGGTGCCGGTGCGCCCCTGCGACGCCCAGTCCAGCTCGACCTTCCATTCGCAGTCGCACCGCTCGGTGTGGCCGACGACGAGGAACGTCTCGGCGTCGGTCAGGGACACCCGGTAAGGGAAGCGGATCTCCCTCCGCTCGTGTGCGGGGACGCCGCCCTCGCCGTCGGTGAAGATGCCGGCGCTGAGCGCCGGCGGATCCTCGTCCAGGTCCGCGTCCACCCACCGGTAGGCGCTCGGCCCGCCGCCGCCCGGCACGGCGAACACGCCGCGCACGGCGGGGCGGCGCGTCTCCACCCGTACCCGCAGGTCGGTGAGGGTCACCTGGGCCTCGCTGACGCCCTGAACGGTGAAGGAGACGCCGACCCGGGAGGCCGGCACGGCATGGGCCTCCCGGGCCCACGGCGACCAGTCGTCGCGCCAGCCCGGCCGGGCGGGGATCTCCGCCAACGGCGCGTCGACCACCCAGCCGGCCGTCTCGTCGTGCTCGGTCCGGACCGCGACCGTGAAGGGCAGCCGGTCCGGATCCGGGGGCGGGGGCGGATTGTCCGGGAGCAGGCCCCAGGCGAGCAGCCAGGCGGTCACCGCCGTGGTGACAACGGCCGCCAGGACCCCGGCGAGCCACCGCCCTGCGGGCGGGCCGGCCGGCTTCAGTCGGCGCAGCCAGGCCCGCGCCCGATCCCGCCAGCGCGGCCTCGGCTCGTCCTCCGGCGCCGGACCGGCCGGCTCGGAGCCGTCGGTGGCCGCGTCCCGCACCCCCGTCATGGCACCTCCCCGGTCGCCGGTCCGTACCAGTTCATCGGAGTGCCGACGCCGACACAAGGGGCCGCCGCCGGTGGGGTGGGGATCCCGGTCCGCCAGCGCGCGGCGGCACCGGTCAATAGCCTGGAGAGGGCTACGTCAGCGGGGGCTACGTCCGCGGAGGCCAGGTCCGCCGGGCCGGACGGGGACGCGGGGCGGGAGGCGGTCGTGAGCAACATCGTCGTGTTCGGGGCGGGTGGCACCGCGGGTTCGCGGGTCACCGCCGAGGCGGTCAACCGGGGGCACCGGGTCGTCGCGGCGGTGCGGCGTCCGGAGGCCACCTCGTACCTGCCGGCCGGGGCGCACGTGGTGACCGGCGACGCCACCAGCGAGCGCAGTGTGCGGGAACTGGCGCCGGAGACGGACGCCATGGTGGTGGCGATCGGCGGCGGCGAGCACGGGCTCTGGCTCGCCGCGGCGCGGAACCTGGTCACCACGCTGCGCGGGATGCCGGACGCGCCCCGGATCATCCACCTGGGCGGCGGGTCCACCCTGCTCACCCCGCAGGGGAACCGCTACCTCGACGAGCCGGACTTCCCGGAGGAGTACCGGCCCTCGGCGCTGGGCCAGGCCGAGGCCCTGGACTACTACCGCTCCTCGGCCGACGGGGTGCGCTGGACGTACGTGTCACCGCCGCCGTTGGAGTTCCATCCGGGCGAGCGCACCGGGCACTACCGCACCGGCGGCGAGCAGCCGGTCACCGACGACCAGGGCCGCTCGGTGCTCAGCTACGAGGACCTGGCGGTGGCGATCGTGGACGAGATCGAGAACCCGCGGCACGAGAACGCCCGCTTCACCGCCGCGTACTGACTCAGTCGGCCAGGCGGGCGGGGAAGCCGCCGGTGGCGATCGGGCCCCAGTTGTCGATGGTGACCCGGATCAGCGACTTGCCCTGGCGCACCATCGCCTGCCGGTACTCGTCCCAGTCCGGGTGCTCGCCGGAGATGCAGCGGAAGTACTCCACCAGCGGCTCCAGCGCTTCGGGCAGGTCGAGCACCTCGGCGGTGCCGTCGATCTGCACCCAGGGGCCGTTCCAGTCGTCGGAGAGCACGCACGCCGACACCCGCGGGTCGCGGCGGATGTTGGTGGCCTTGGCGCGCTCCGGGTAGGTCGAGACGACCAGCCGGCCGGCGGGGTCCACCCCGGCGGCGACCGGCGACGACTGCGGCCGGCCGTCGGCCCGGGTGGTCATCAGGATGACCTTGTGCCGGGGCCGGATGAAGTCGAGCAGGGCAGCCCGGTCGACCCGGGTGTTCGTCGCGATGCTTCGTGCCACCGCTCATTCTTACCAGGGCCGGCCGGACAGCAGGGTTTTCCGAAGATCGACTCCGGTTATCGGATATCGGGTTGCCCCACACGGGCGGACACCCCGATGTCCCGTAGCCCGTGTGGATCATGCCCCGGAGAGGGTCAACCAGCGGGTCAGCGGGGGCGGACGGGGGCGTGCCCGCCGGCCGGCTGCGCCGGGACCCGGGGGCGCGCGGTAGGCCGCCACGCCCGGCCGTTGGCGTAGATCACCCGGAAGCCCAGGTACGACGCCAGCGGCGCCCAGTGCGCCGAGCCCATCCGCAGCTCGGCGGCGTTGTGCCGCTGCCCGTTGGCCAGCACGTCGAGCAGCACGGTTTCGAAGGCGGCCGATTCGACCCAGTCCACGTCCCGGGTGTAACCGCAGATCAGGGCGGCTCCGGTGATCTCGAGGAATTCGCGCAGCACGGCGTCCGAGGCGCGCAGCACCGAGCAGCTGCCGAAATAGAGCCGGCGACCGTCGCAGCGTCCGGCCATCAGTTGCGCGACGTCGGCGAGTTCGACGGAGTTCCAGTCGGTCAGGCAGAGCCGGCTCGGCTCGCCGTGCATGGCGAAGAAGCCGACCCGGTAGTCGGCGTACTGCTTGAGCAGCCAGCGGTCGAGGAAGTAGAACAGCTCGTCGCGGGTGGCCGCGTCCCGGTGGATGAAGCGGATCTTCCCGAGCCGCTCCAGCAGCTCCAGCGTGGGTAGCACGGAGCCCCGCTCGTTGAGGTCCCGGTGCCACTGCCCCTCGACGCAGAAGACGCCACCGCGTGCCACGCCCACCTCCGCCAGTCCGCCGCCCGGCGCTGACGTTACCGGCCGCCCCCGCCCGGAGAACATCACCCTCGGTGTCGCCGAATATGACGTCCCGTGCGGTTCCGCCGTGCCTGCGCCTCGGCGGTGGTGAATGGGTGTTTCGCGAATAACCCCCATTCCCAACCAAGGCTCAGGAACGACGAATCATGAGGACAATTCTCGTTTGTCCCCTTCTAACCCTCCGCTCGGTGTCAAGGTGGAAATCGCGGGACGCCCCGGTCGATGTCCCGGATGCCACCCCAATCCCACTCCTATCGGGAGGACTTCTGTGCGCGTAAACACCTTGAAGCGGGTTGTCGTCGCGTTCGCCCTGGCGTTGCCGGGGGCCGCGATCGCCACCGTGGTCGCCGCGCCAGCGGCCCATGCCGACGGCTGCTACACCTGGAACCGGAACCTCTACCAGGGCCGATCCGGCGACGACGTCCGCCAGTTGCAGCTGCGGGTCGCCGGCTGGGCCGGCAACCGGGACATCGTCGAGCTGGACGGCCGGTTCGGCCCGAAGACCGACGCCGCGGTCCGGCGCTTCCAGGCCGCGTACGGGCTGCGGGTGGACGGGGTCGCCGGCCCGCAGACGTACGCCAAGCTCTACGAACTCCAGGACAACGACTGCACGCCGCGGCACTTCAGCTACACCGAGATGGACGACGGCTGCGGCCGGGGCGGGTGGAGCGGGGGCCCGCTCTCGCCGGCGGAGACCCGGCAGAACGCGCTGCGCACGATGTGGAAGCTGGAGGCGTTGCGGCACAGCATGGGCGACAAACCCGTCTACGTGAGCAGCGGCTTCCGCAGCCGCGCCTGCAACGACCAGGTCGGTGGCGCGTCGGACAGCCAGCACCTCTACGGCAACGCCGCCGACATCACCTCGCGCACCAGCTCGCTCTGCCAGCTGGCCCGGGACGCCCGGAACCGGGGCTTCAGCGGGATCTACGGCCCGGGCTACCCGGACCACGACGACCACGTGCACGTGGACTCGCGGCGGGAGAACAACCGGGACAACAGCTCGAACACCACCAGCTGGTCCGCGCCGGACTGCGGGATCGGTGCCGGCAACGACTGAGCCAGCACGGCCGACGCCGGCCCGGGCGGGGAAGGGGGATCCCCGCATCCGGGCCGGCGTCGTCCTGCCCCGGTGGGCGCTGGCGGCCGTACCCTCCGCTCAGCTCGCCCGGGGCCAGCGCGGCGCGGTGGCGGGGGGAGCCACCGGCCGGGTGGGGTTGCCGGGTCGGACCACGGGCCGCGCGCCCGGCGCGGCCATCCGCGCGGCCTGGCCGTGCAGCGGGTAGCCGGCGCGTGGCGCCGCGGCGGTGCGCGCCGGCGCGGGACCGGTCGCGGTGAACGGGAATGGCACGTGCACGAACGGGTTGCCGTGCCGCACCAGGGCGTCGATCTGCCGCTCGTTGAGCCCGTGCGCCTCCAGCACCCGCCGTCCCCAGCGGTGCAGCCGGCACGGGTACGTCGCGCCGTCGTTGCGGCACAGCGGCCCCGCCGGCCACTCCTCGGCGGCGTGCACCACCACCGCCCGCACCGCGAGCCGGATGTCCTCGGGGGTCAGCGGCGCCGGGACCGGCACCTCACCCAGCACCTGGTCGATGGGATCCGTCGACTGCTCACCAACTCGCACGGTAGGCCTCCCGCGGCTCCGGCAGCGGCGCGGCTGACCCGCCGCACCGCATCCTCGGCCAGTGGTACGGCCCCCGTCCCCCGAAAGTTCAATCCGGGTGCCTCAGCGCGGAGCCCGCGGGCGGAACACTCACCGATGAAACACTCATCGGTGAGTGTTTCATCGGTGGGTGCCTCCGGGGCGGCTCAGACCAGGCCGGCGTCGTGCACCAGCAGGGCCACCTGCACCCGGTTGTTCAGGTCCAGGCGGGTCAGCAGCCGGGAGACGTACGCCTTGACCGTCGCCACGCTCATGTACAGCTCGGCGGCGATCTCGGCGTTGGTGCGGCCCTGCCCGAGGGCGACCGCGACCTCCCGCTCCCGCTCGCTGAGCCCGGCCAGCAGCCGCAGGGCCCGCTCCCGGCGCGGGTCCGCCCCGGCCGGGGTCCCCGGGCCGGTGACGTGGTCGATCAGCTTCCGGGTCACGGTCGGGGAGAGGGTCGCCTCCCCCGCCGCCACCCGGCGCACCGCCTGCACGATCTCGGCCGGTGGGGTGTCCTTGAGCAGGAACCCGCCCGCCCCGGCCCGCAGCGCGCGCAGCACCTGGTCGTCGGCGTCGAAGGTGGTCAGCACCAGCACCTCCGGCGGCCGGGGCAGCGCCCGCAGCGCCTCGGTGGCGGCCAGCCCGTCGAGCCGGGGCATCCGGATGTCCATCAGCACCACGTCCGGCGCGTACGCGGCGACGGCGGCGGGCACCTCGCTGCCGTCGGCGGCCTCGCCGACCACCAGCAGGTCCGGCACCCCGCCGAGGATCATCGACAGGCCGGCCCGCACCAGCGCGTCGTCGTCCACGATCAGCACCCGCACCGGCCCGTCGGCGCCCGCTCCGGGCGCATCCTGCGCCGGCCCGGTCACGCCGGCCACGGCAGCCAGGCGGCCAGCCGGAAGTCGCCGGAGTCGTCGCGGCCGTACTCCAGCCGCCCGCCGGCCAGATGGACCCGTTCGGCGATGCCGACCAGGCCGGTGCCCGCGCCGGGGATCTCCGGGCCGGTGACACCCCCCACCGGCCAGCGGTTGCGGATCTCCACGGTCAGCCCGTCGCCGGGAACGCCGGCCACGTCGACGGTGACCGCGGCGCCGGCCGCGTGCTTGCGGGCGTTGGTCAGCCCCTCCTGCACGATCCGGTAGACGCTGCGCCCGACCGCGGCCGGCAGGCGCTCCCCCGCGCCGACCAGGTCGCGCACGCTGACCCGCACGCCGGCCGACCGGGACTCCTCGATCAACGCGGACAGGTCCTCCAGGGTGGGCTGCGGGCGCTCCGGGGCCTGCCCGGCGCCGGTCTCCGCGCGGAGCACCCCGATCACCTCCCGCAGGTCCTGCAGCGCGGCGTGCGCGCTGCCGCGGATCACCCCGGCCGCCTTCGCCACCTCCTCGGGCGGGGCGTCCGGGCGGAACTCCAGCGCGCCGGCGTGCAGGCTGAGCAGCGAGATCCGGTGCGCCAGCACGTCGTGCATCTCCCGGGCGATCCGGGTGCGCTCCAACTGCCGGGCCTGCGCCACCCGCAACTGCTGCTCCGCCTCGGCCCGCTCGGCGCGTTCCCGCAGCGACACGATCAGCTGCCGCCGGGCCCGGACGAACATCCCCCAGGCCAGCACGGCCAGGCTGAGCACCACCCCCCACGCGGTGCTCACCCAGTAGGGCATGTCCGGTTCCGGACGCAGGTAGGCGAAGGCGAAGTTGGTGCAGAGGCCGGCCGCGGTCATGGCCAACGCCACCGCGGTGCGTCGGTGCACCACCAGGGTGAAGTAGATGATCAGCAGCGCGACGGCCGACGCCATCGAGAACGCGGTCAGCGGCAGGGTGGCCACCGCCAACCCGAGCGGCCAGCGCCGACGCAGCCACAGCAACCCGCAGCAGACCAGCCCGAGCAGGGCGTCCGCCGCGATCATCCAGTCGTACGGCGGCGGCGCGGCGAGCTCCGGGTCCGGGGTGGCGGCGTCCAGGGTGACCAGCAGGACCCAGCCGAGGGAGAGCAGGAAGGCGAGGCCGTCCACGATCCAGTCGCGGGTGGTGCGCCGGGGGTGCGCGCCGGTGCGGCCGGCCGCCTCGGTCAGCACGCCGGGCAGCAGCCACGGGTGGTCCGGTGCGGCGGCGGCGCTGGTCACCTGGCCATGCTAGGCAGCCGCCGCGAACGCCGACCAGCTACCAAAGTCGAGACCTCGACCTCGACCAAGGTAGCCGCGAGGCGAGACCGCCGGCCGCTGCGGGTGACCGGCCGGCTCCGGCAGTGTCGTCGGCATGATCACCGTCGAACACCTCACCAAGCGGTACGGGCGGCACACCGCCGTCGACGACGTGTCGTTCCGCTGCGAGCCGGGCACGGTCACCGGCTTCCTCGGCCCGAACGGCGCCGGCAAGTCCACCACCATGCGGATGATCTGCGGGCTCACCCCGCCGACCTCCGGCAGCAGCACCGTCGACGGGGTTCCCTACCAGCGGCTGCCCAACCCGGGCCGGGAGGTGGGGGTGCTGCTGGACGCCTCGGCGCAGCACGCCGGGCGGACCGGCCGGGAGGCGCTGACCGTCGCGGCCCTGACCATGGGAATGGACCGCCGCGAGGTGGCCGCCAAGCTCGACCTGGTCGGGCTGGACGAGACCGCAGCGAAGCGGCGGGTGCGGGCGTACTCGCTGGGCATGCGGCAGCGCCTCGGCCTGGCGCACGCACTGCTCGGCGACCCCCGGGTGCTGATCCTCGACGAGCCGGCCAACGGCCTGGACCCGGAGGGCATCTTTTGGATGCGCGGGCTGCTGCGCGACTTCGCCGACCGGGGCGGCACCGTGCTGCTCTCCTCCCACCTGCTGCGCGAGGTGGAGGCGGTGGCCGACCGGCTGGTGGTGATCGGCGGCGGCCGGATCGTGGCCCAGGGCGACAAGGACGAACTGCTGGCCGGCGCCGGGACCCGGGTCCGGGCCAGGGACCAGCAGGCCCTGCGCCGGGCGCTGGCGGCCGCCGGCCTCGACGTGGCCAGTGGCACCGACGGGGCGCTGCTGGTGCACGCCGAGGCCGAGGCGGTCGGCCAGGCCGCCGCCGACGCCGGCGTGGCGCTCACCGAGTTGCGACCCGCCGACAGCGGCGGCCTGGAGCAGCTCTTCCTCACCCTCACCGGCGGCGAGACCCGCGGCGCCGACGAGACGCGGGCCGCCGCCGAGCCGACCAAGGAGACCGTCCGATGACCACCACCGCCGCCGCCACCACCGCACCCGCCACCCCCCGGCACCGCCCGGGCGTACGCCGGCCCTCGCTGCTCCGGCTCACCGGCGTGGAGCTGCGCAAGCTCGTGGACACCCGGGCCGGGCTCTGGCTGCTGATCACCATCGGGCTGGTCGCCGCCGCCATCGTCGTCCTCCAGCTGATCTACGCCGAGGACGCGGACCAGACCTTCACCAACTTCTTCATCCCGTCCCTGCTGCCGGTCGGGATCCTGCTGCCGGTGCTGGGCATCCTGTCGATCACCAGCGAATGGTCCCAGCGCACCGCGCTCACCACGTACGCCCTGGTGCCCCGCCGGGCGCGGGTGATCGTCGCGAAGCTGGTGGCGGTGGTCCTGGCCGCGCTGGCGTCGGTGCTGGCCAGCCTGGCCGTGGCCGCCGTCGGCACCCTGCTCGCCGGGGCCACCGGCGGCGCCGGCACCTGGCGGATCGAGGGGTCGCTGCTGCTGAACGCGATCGTGCTCCAGGTCGCCAGCGTGCTGATGGGCGCCGGCTTCGGCCTGCTGCTGCTGAACACCCCGCTGGCCATCGTCACCTACCTGGTGCTGCCGACCCTCTGGACGGTCCTCGGCGAGCTGGTCCGGCCGCTGCGCGGCCCGGCCGGCTGGCTGGACACCGGCCGCACCATGGAGCCGCTGTTCACCCCCGACGTGACCGCCGGGCAGTGCGGCCGGCTCGGGGTGTCGCTGCTGGTCTGGCTGGTCGTGCCGGTGGTCGCCGGCCTGGTCCGCACGCTGCGGCGCGAGGTGTCGTGACGGTGGACGGCTACAGCGCCGGCACCCGGGTCAGCGGCGGCGCCGCGGAGCTGGCGGTCCTCTGGGTGGGCTTCCCGGCGGTCGGCGCCGGGGCGGCCGCGCTGCTCGTCCGGTTCGCCGGGTGGGTGGCCGAACTGCCCTGGGCACCGGTGCAGAAGCTCTTCGAGGTGGTCGACCGGCTGCCCGACGCGCAGGCGGGCATCGGCGGGCTGGCGGTCGGCGCGCTAGGCGGTCTCGCGGTGGCCGCCATCGGCACCGCGGAACGGCTGATCGTCACCGTCACCGTCGAGCGGGTCCGGCTGCGCCGCGGCGGGGCGGAGCGGGACGTCGAGCGGGACGTCGAGCGGCGGGCGGCGCGCGCCGTCTTCGTCGACGGCAAGGACCTCGTGCTGCTCGGCCCGGACGACGAGGAGGTGGCCCGGGAGCGGTCGGATCTGTCGGCCGGGCGGCTGGCCGCCGCCTTCCGCGACCGCGGCTGGCCGTGGACCGACGGCGACCCGCACCGGGACGCGTACCGGCGGTGGGTGCCGGGGCTGCCCGGGCTGCCCGGTGGCGCGGACGCGCTGCTGCGGGCCCGTCAGCGCGCCCTCGAGTCGGACAAGGGCGGCGAGGCCCGCGAGTTGCGCGCCGAACTGGCCCGCTGCGGGGTGGTGGTCCGCGACGACGGCAAGCGCCAGTACTGGCGGCTGACCCGATCGGCGGTACCGGGGCCGGACCCGACCACTTCCGGTGAGCGGGAGGTCGACGACCGGTAGCGTTGCTGACGACGGGGCCCTGGGCGCGGGGAGCGCACGATGACCGAGCAGCAGCCGTACCGGGTGGTGGCGCGACAACCGGGCTTCGAGCTGCGCCGCTACCCGGCGCACCTGGTGGCCGAGGTGCAGGTCGAGGGGACGTTCGAGCGGGTCGCCGCCGAGGCCTTCCGGCCGCTGGCCGCGTACCTCGCGGGCGCCAACCGGCCGCGGGCGGCGGGCGCGGGCGGTCCGGTGGCGCAACGGACCGGGCCGGAGACGATCGAGATGACCGCGCCGGTGGTGCAGGAGGAGGGGGACCGCCCGGGCTGCTGGCTGGTGCGGATCGGGCTGCCGGACCGGTTCACCGCCGCCACCCTGCCCGAGCCGGCCGACCCCCGGGTGCGGACGCGGGAGATCCCCGCGCAGCTCGCCGCCGCCATGCGGTTCGCCGGGCGGTGGACGGCACGGAAGTTCGACCGGCGGGCGACCGCGCTCGGCAGGGCGGTCACCGCCGCCGGGCTGCGACCGGCCGGCGCGGTCCACTACGCCCGCTTCGACCCACCGTGGAAGCCCTGGTTCCTGCGCCGCAACGAGGTCGTGCTCCCGGTAGCCGAATGAACCGGCCCGCGCACCGGACGGGAGCCCGGCCGCGCACCCCGGAGCCGGTCTCCTCGTTGGAGATTTGCGCGTGCCGGGCCCGGGTATCGCAGGACGCGTCCCGCGCCGGGCGGGATCGGGAAGGGGGACGACGATGACCTCCGGAGGCAGCGCCGCGGGCAGCGGCATCTTCCGCCGTAAGCCGGTCGACGAGATCGCCGACACGAGCGAGGAACAGCTGTCCCGGACCCTCGGGCTGTGGCAACTCACCGCGATCGGCGTCGGCGGCATCATCGGCGCCGGCATCTTCGCCCTGGCCGGCGCCGTGGCCAGCGAGACCGCCGGGCCGGCGGTGCTGGTGTCGTTCCTGATCGCCGGCCTGGCCAGCGCGGCCGCCGCGCTGTCGTACGCCGAGTTCGCCGGCATGATCCCCAAGGCCGGCTCGGCCTACACCTACGGCTACGCCGTGCTCGGCGAGGCCGTCGGCTGGTTCATCGGCTGGGACCTGCTGCTGGAGTACACCGCGATCGTGGCGGTGGTCGCGATCGGCATCTCCGGCTACTTCAACTTCCTCGTCGGCGAGCTGGGGCTGGAACTGCCGGCCTGGATGCTCGGCGCGCCGGGCACCGGCGACGGGCACGTGGTCGACCTCTTCGCGGTGGTGCTCTGCCTGCTGATCGCGTTCCTGCTCAACCTGGGGATCAAGACCGCCGCCCGGTTCGAGACGTTCGTCGTCGGGCTGAAGGTCGCCGTGGTGCTGCTGGTGATCGTGGTCGGCTTCTTCTACGTCAAGACCGCGAACTACTCGCCGTACTTCCCGTTCGGGCTCAGCGGGGCGTTCACCGGCGCGGCCACCGTCTTCTTCGCGGTGTTCGGCTACGACGCGATGAGCACCGCCGCCGAGGAGTCCCGGGACGCCCGCCGGCACATGCCGAAGGCGATCATCTACTCGCTGGTCATCTCGATGGTCCTGTACGTGCTGGCCACGCTGGTGCTGACCGGCATGCAGAACTACCGGGACATCGACCCGGAGAGTGGCTTCTCCTCCGCCTTCGCCTCGGTCGGCCTCTCCGGGCTGGCCAGCGTGATCGCGGTCGGCGCGATCATCGGCATCCTGACGGTGATGTTCACCTTCATGCTCGGCGTGACCCGGGTGTGGTTCTCGATGAGCCGGGACGGCCTGCTGCCCGGGTGGTTCGCCAAGCTGCACCCGGTGCGCCGGGTGCCGAGCCGGGTGACCTGGATCGTCGGGATCGGCTCGGCGTTGCTCGCCGGCTTCCTGCCGATCCGGGAGGCGGCGGAGCTGACCAACATCGGCATCCTGCTGGCCTTCGTGGTGGTGTGCATCGCGGTGATCGTGCTGCGCTACCGCCGCCCCGACGCGCCGCGCACGTTCCGGCTGCCGGGCATGCCGGTGGTGCCGGCGGTCGGCGCGCTCTTCTCGGTCTGGCTGATCACCTTCCTGGCCCCGGAGACCTGGCTGCGCTTCGCGGTCTGGTTCGTGATCGGCGCGCTGATCTACGCCTTCTACGGCTACCGCCGGTCTGCGCTGGCCCGGCGCGGCCCGTCCGGGCCGGCGGAACGGTCGGGCCGGTAGCCGAGGGCGGGCGGGAAGGCCAGCAGCAGCGCCATCCCGAGGCCGGCGACCACCCCGGAGAGCGAGTACAGCACGTCGGAGTCGGCGCTGTTGATGGCGGTGTTGCCGGCCAGCGCGGTCAGCGGCGCGCCCGGGTTGATCGGGATCGTCGCGATCATGACGATCAGCAGCATCGCGTACGGGCCGAGCAGGGCCGCCAGGGCGGCGATGGCGTGCCACCGCCGGACCGGGCGGCCGTCCGGCCAGTCCCAGGCCAGCAGGGTGACCCCGGTCAGCAGCACCGCGCCGAGCAGCATGCCCGGCAGGATCCGCGGGCCGGGCGGAACCGCCCGCACCAGCAGGACACCGGCGGCGGCCGCCGCGCCGATCCCGACCGCGAGCCGCTGCCGGGCCAGGTGCCACCCGGGGGCCGCCGCCAGCGCGCAGCCGAGGGTCAGGGCGAGCAGCAGCAGGCTGGTGAGGACCGCCGCGCGGTCCAGTTCCGGCTCCCGGTCGGTCGGTGACTCGATGCCCGCCGCGATCAGCACCAGCATCCCGGTGACGCAGGCGGTGGCGACCAGCACCCGCCGGTCCCGGCCGCCGCGCTGCCGGCGTACGGCGAACAGGGCGGTGGCGGCGACGGCCGCGCAGCCGGCGGCGGCGAGCAGCACGGTGAGCCCCGCGCCGGTGGGGTCGGTCCGGTCGACGGCCACGTCGGCGGCCAGCCACGCACCGCCGAGCAGCACCGCCGGCCCGGTCCACCGCCGGTTGCCGCCGCCGGCCAGCACGAGCCCGGCCACCGCCCCGACGATCGCCACGAAACGCAGGTCGCGGGCCCAGTAGGCGTTGTTGCCGCGCAGCGCCTCCGGCCACGGCCCGACCTGCTCGGTCAGCGGTTGCAGGACGGTCATGCCGAGCCCCCAGAGCACCGCCGCGACGGCGGCGAGGAGGAGGCCGGCGGGGCGTACGGTGCGCATGGCGGAACCCTAGTCGGCCGTCGGCGCGACCGGCGCCCCCGTACGGTCGTGGGCCCGCACCGGAGAACCGGTGCGGGCCCACGGGTTATGGGGTGGTGCTATCGCTTGTTGCCGGTGTTGGTGACCCGGAACGTGTAGTCCGCGTCGAGGTAGGTCAGGTCGCCGGTGGGCAGGTTGGAGATCAGGACGGCGAAGTCGTCCTGGTTGCCGTTGGCGCACCTGGTCTGCAGGCCGGCGGCGGTGAACTCGTCGCCGGTGTAGCGGTAGACCCAGTTGCCCGCGCCGTCGGTGCTCTCCCCCGCCGACGTGGTGCCGGGCGTGAGGTCGCAGTGGGCGACCAGCTGCACGGTCCAGTTGTTGTCCTGCACGCCGGTGGTGGCGAACCACTCGCCGGCCGCCGAGGTGACGGTGGCGGCGGCGCCGTTGACCCGGACGTCGTCGACGAACCAGCCGGTGTCCAGGTAGGCGGCGTCGGTCGAGTAGCGGAATCGCACGTCGGTGGTGCCGGCCGGCAGGTCGGCGGTGAGGTGCACGTAGACCGGGTCGTCGACGAAGTACGCGCCGCCGGAGGTGCCGGTCAGGCCGTTGCCCTCGGTGTTGTTGCCGTGCGGGTCGGTGTCGGTGGTGACCACCTGCCCGGCGTCGTTGCGCACCGGCACGGTCACCCAGTCACCGCCGACGAGCGCCTCGACGAAGCCGTAGTCCCAGCCTTCCTCGATGAAGTACCAGCTCCAGAAGTCCAGCGAGGTGACCGGGCCGGAGGTGGTGACGTCGAGGATGTTGTCGGACTGGCTCTCGTAGCCGGCGTACCAGTGGGTGGTGCCGGTGTGCGGGGCGATGACCGTCTCGTCGTCGCCGTCGAAGGCCACCGCGACGGTCGGGCCGGGGTTGCGGAATCGCTCGACCGACATGCCGAACGGCACGGCGGTGGTGTCGGGCCGGTTCTTCAGCCGGGCCCACTTGGCCTCCGGCGTGGCGCCCTGGTAACTGCCGCGGCCGCCCCAGAACACGTCGTCGGCGATGTCCATCGTCCACGACGTGTCGGCCGGGTCGCCGAAGTTGAAGGCCTTGATGTCGTAGACCGGGGAGTCCTCGTCGTCCAGGTAGACGGCGACGGACCAGTCCCGGAACAGGGCCTCGGCGCTGCGCAGGTTCGCGCCGGTGGCGGCGTTGAAGTCGTCGATGGCGTTCTGCACGCCGGCCATCCCGTCGGCCTGCTCCTCGAAGATCGTCTTGATCAGCAGGTCACCGGCCCGGCCGTCGTACTGCTTGTCGGGGGTGAAGGTGCCGTCGCCGTTGCCGCCGGCCTGCTCCCAGAGGTACTGGAAGTAGGTGAACGCGGCGCCGTAGTTGGCCAGCGTGCCGCCCCAGCGGGTCAGCGACGTCTCCTCGTAGAGCACCTGGTGGTTGCTCAGGTGTGAGCCGCCGGCGTCGAGGCCGTTGAGGAAGATGGCGAAGTCGGCCAGGCCCTCGTCGACCCAGGAGAGCTCGCCCGGGTCGCTGTAGTTGTGCAGCAGGTGCTCCAGCTCGTGGGCGACCGTGCCCTCGTACAGCTCGGGGCGGTCGTTGGCCGGGTTGGCGTCCCGCCACGGCGCGTCGTTCGGCCCGACCCGGTTGGCCCAGTCGAGGGCGTCGACCACGATGACGTTCATCCCGCTGCTGTCGATGAAGTCCGGGGCGAAGTAGCCGGCGGTGTACGAGGTGACCGCGCAGTCGTAGTAGGCCTCGTCCTGGACGTTGTAGATGACCATGACGAGGGAGTCGCTGGCCGGCTCGTCCGGGTCGGCGGCGTCCATCGGCCCGAAGTGTTCCTCGTCCACCGCGACGATCTGGCCGGCCAGTTTGTCGCCGACGTAGTTGATCTGCGCCTGGGTGAGGGTGAACTGCGCCGCGGTGGCGGTGGCACACGGGCTGAACTCGTCGGCCGGGTTGTGGTCGAACTGCGGGTCCAGGCTGGCCACGCCGGCCGGTGCGGTGCCGTTGAGCGGCGTCCCGGCCGGGACGTAGATGTAGACCGGGGTGCCGTCGGGCGTGGTGTTGGCGTACGCCCGGGTGAAGTTCTGGCTGTAGGTGCCGCCGGCCGCGCTGTCGTTGATCGGCAGCGTGATGGCCGGCTCGCCGGGAAGGTTCTCGTGGTCGTCTGCGTGGGCCGGAGCCGAGACCGTGAAGGCGAGTGCCGTCACGCCCGCCAACGCGGCCGCGATCCGGCTCGGTCGTTTCATTCGCACGCGGTTGCCTCCTGCGGTGAGGTCGGGCGGAGCTGACCACCCAGACCGTCCGTGTAACACTTCGGAGCCCCGTGACGCTGCGCCAAAACCGCAGCTGAACAGGGGTTATTGCCCTCAGGCAACCACTTGGGACAGTGAAAGCGAAGTGACATCAGGTCACAGGTGTGTCACGAATGCGAGTCACCATGGCCCCGCTACCGCACGGCAATTTGTCGCCGGTCGATGTCACTGACCGCCATTGGTTGGTTACGGCGATATGATGTGCCGTCGTTGCCGAGGGAAGGATGTGCAGGTCGTGTCATTCCCCCGCCAGCTCACCGCGTCCGCGACGTGGTGACCGCGTCCCACGACGCGGACGCGCTCGCCTCGTCCGCGCAGCCGCCCGCGCAAGCCGGCGCGAACCTTGACGGCGCGAGCGCGGGTAATCCCTCCCGGCCGCCGACCACACTCGACTGGGGGTCGGCCGCCGGCTGGCCGCGGGAGCGCCCGCCGATCCAGGTGGCCGTCATCGAGGAGATGGGGTTGTTGCGTGCGGCGCTGCGCGCCGTGCTGTCCACCGAGGACGACATGGAGGTCGTCGCCGACGTCGGCAACGTGGGCGACCTGCCCGCCGTGGTGCGTCGCTGCCCACCGGACGTGGTGCTGCTCAGCCTGGCAGTCGAGGTGCCCGATCCGGCCGCGGTGATCGCGGACGTCGCCGCCGAGGTTCCGGGCGCCGCCGTGCTGGCGATGAGCAGCCGGTGGAGCCCCCGGGTGCTCAAGGCGGCGGTGCAGGCCGGGGCCCGGGGCTTCGTGGGCAAGGACGGGCCGCTGGACGAGCTGATCCGGATGGTCCGCTCCCTCGCCGCCGGGGAACGGGTCATCGACCCGGCCGCCGCCGTGGCGGTGCTGAAACCCGCGACCTGCCCGCTGACCCACCGGGAACTGGAGGTGCTCCGCGCGGCCGCCGAGGGCCTGCCGCTCAAGGAGATCGCCCGGCGGCTCTTCCTGGCGCACGGGACGGTGCGCAACCACCTCTCGGCCGTGCTGCGCAAGACCGGCGCCGGGAACCGGCTGCAGGCGGTCCGGGAGGCCCAACGGCACGGCTGGCTGTAGCCGGCCGGGCCCCGTCGCCGAGCGGGACGACGCTCGCCGTGTTGGAATGACGACGGTCGGTCACCCGGAGTCGCTCGTGATGGGAGTGGTACGCCGTGATTCGCACCCTGCTCGCCCTCGACGGCGCCCTGGTCCGGGGCGCCATGACGCTCGTCCTCGACGCCGAGGACGACATCAGGGTGGTGGCGGAGCTGGACCGGGGCGACGCGGTGGGGCCGGCGCTCTGGGCGCAGCTGCCCGACGTCGCGGTGGTCGACCTCGACCTGGTGGACGCCGCCGTGGCCACGGCGGCCAACCCCTGTCCGCTGCTGGTGCTCACCGATCCCCGCCGGGCGCGCGGCCTCGGCGACATGCTCTCCACCGGCCGGACCGTCGGCGTCCTCGGCAACAACGTGCCACCGCAGGCCGTGGTCGACGGCGTCCGGCGGCTCTCCCGGGGGGAGCCGGTGGTCGACGCCGACCTGGTCGTCGCCGCGCTCGACGTCGACCCGCATCCCGTGGGCAGCCCGCTGACGGCCCGGGAGACCGAGGTCCTGATGCTGACCGCCGCCGGGTCGCCGGTCGCCGAGGTCGCCGCGTCGCTCGGGCTCGCCCCGGGCACGGTCCGCAACCACCTGACCCGGATCACCCGCAAGTGCGGCGCGCGCACCCGGGTCGAGGCGGTGCGGGTGGCCCGGGACGCGGGTTGGATCTGACGGGCGCCCCCGTCACCCGACCCGGCGACGCGCCGCCCGCACCGGCGGCGGGACGTCGTCCCAGTACCCGACGAGCTGCCGGTAGGTCGCCGACCGGGCCAGCAGCTCCGGGTGCGAGCCGAGCACCGGGCGCTCCCCGTCGAGCAGCAGCACCCGGCCGGCCCGGATCGCCGAGCTGATCCGGTGCGCGACGACCACCAGGGCGCCGGCGCGACGCGCGAAGGCGTCCTCGACGACCGCCTCCGCCGCGGGGTCCAGATGAGACGTCGCCTCGTCCAGGATCACCAGCGGAGCGGACGCGAGCCAGGCCCGGGTCGCGGCGATCAGCTGCCGCTCCCCCGCGGAGAGCGCGGCGGGTTCCACCGGGGCGGACAGGCCACCGAGCCGGGCCGCGAGGGCTCCGGCACCGAGCGCGTCGAGGGCCGCCTCCAGCACCGCGTCCTCCGCCTCGGGCCGCAGGTAGCGCAGGTTGTCGGCGAGCGAGCCGGTGAAGACGTACGCCTCCTGCGGCACCAGCACCCGCAGGTCAGCCGCTGCGGCGGGCGGGAGACCGGCCAGCGGAACGCCGGCCAGTTCGACCGCGCCGGCCTGCGGCCGGAGCAGCCCGGCCATGATCGCGGCCAGCGTGGACTTGCCGACCCCGCTCGGTCCGACCATCGCCAGGTGCCCGCCCGCCGGCAGGGTGAGCGAGAAGTCGGCCAGCACCGGCCGCGCCCGTGGGCCGTGGCGGAAGGTCACCGCGCGCAGCCGGACCGCCGGGGCGGGACCGGTCCCGGCGCGCCGGCCGGGTTGCCGGGGCAGGTCCACCGGGCCGCCCGGCCGGACCGGCGCTGGGCTGGTACGCAGGATGCGCTCCAACGTCACCGCGTAGCGCAGCCCGCCACCACCCACCCCCTGCACCAGGGCGTGCAGGGCGGGTTGCAGCCCGGTCCCGACGTAGACCATGGCGCCGAGCACGGCGCCCGCGGTCAGGCCCCGCCGCACCAGCCACGGGGTGGCGAGCAACAGCACCGCCAGCGGCAGCCAACCGCCCAGCCCGAGGCTGAGGCTGCGCAGCGCGGTCATCCTGGCCAGGGTCCGCTCCGCGGCGGCCTGCCCGGTCACCTCCCGGCCAACCGCTTCGGCGATCCGCTCCTGCGCGCCGCAGGCGACGACGTCGCGGTGTCCGGCCAGCACGCCGGCCGCCGACCGGCCGAGCGCCTCGCCGGCCCGCACGTACGCGCGCTGGTGGGAGATCATCGCGGGCAGCGCCGCGCCGAAGACGGCCAGCCCGGCGAGGAGCGGGACGGCGACCAGGGCCACCACCACCGGCGCCAGCGCGAGCAGGCCGAGCAGGGCCGCCCCGGCGGCGAACAGGAAGCCCCGGACCACCATCAGCAGACCGCCGAAGGTGTCCCGGACGATCTCCACCTGGTGGGTGAGCCGGGTGGCGGCGGCGCTGTCGGGTGCGCCCCCGCTGGCGGTGGCGTCGCGCAGTGCCCCGCGGACCACCCGGCGGGCGAGGTCGTCGCGGAAGGGCTCCACCACGGCGCCCAGGCCGCGGTACACCCGCCCGGTCGCCGCCGCCCCGACGAGCACGGCCAGCGCGAGTCCGGCCAGCCAGGCCAGGCCGGTGCCGAACCGGCCGGCGAGGAAGCCCTCGTCCACGGCGCGGGCCACCAGGTATCCGGACAGCAGGGCCGGCAGCGACTCGGGCACCGACCACCCGGCGAGCCGGCCGAGGTCACGGCGGCGGGCCCGCAGCGCCGCCCAGGTGACCCGGCGTACTCCCGCGCCGGTCATGGTGGGCCGCCGTGGGCCGGGCCGAAGACCGCCCGGTAGTCGGGGTCCGCCCAGAGCCGGGCGTGCGGGGCCAGCGCGCGCAGCCGGCCGCCGTCGAGCCAGGCGACGGCGTCCGCGGCCGCCGCCGTCGCGATCCGATGGGTCACCACCAACCGGGTACGCTCGCCCGCCCGGCCGGTCACCGCTCGGGTGACCCGGTGTTCGGTGGCGGTGTCCAGGCTGGAGGTCGCGTCGTCGAGGATGAGCAGCCGTCGTGCCGCGAGGGCGCGGGCCAGACCGAGCCGCTGCGCCTCCCCGCCGGAGAGCGGGGCGTCGACCAGCCGGGTGCGGAAGCCCTCGGGCAGCCGGGTGACGCAGTCGTCGACCGCCGCGTCCCGGGTCGCCCGCAGCACCGGCGCGGTGGCCGGCGATCCGTCGGCGGGCGGCGCCGCCGCGTCGGCGGGCAGGGCGAGACCGACCGCATCGTGGACCGTCGCGCCGACCAGGACCGGCCGGTCGAAGGCGTGACCGACCGCGCGGCGCAGCTCCGCCCGGCTCAGCTGGGGCAACGGCACGTCGTCCAGCAGCACCTCGCCCTCGTCCGGGTCGTACAACCGGCCGGCCACGGCGGCCAGGGTGGACTTGCCAGCGCCGGAGGCCCCGACCACCGCCACCGTGGCGCCGGCCGGGACGGCCAGGTCGACGCCGTGCAGGACGGGCCGGCCGTCGTCGCCGCGTACGGTCACCCGGCGCAGCCGCAGCACGCCCCGCCCGGGCGGGAGGGCACGGTGGCCGTCCGCCAGCACCGGCCGGTCGAGCACGTCGGCCAGCCGACGGGCGCCGGCCCGGGCCCGGACGAGCCGGTTGAGGGTGGCCACCACCGCGCCCAGCCCGGCGCCCAGGGCCGCGTACCGGACGGCGGAGACCAGCTCTCCGGGGGTGAGCCAGCCGCTGGTCAGGGCGTATCCGCCGACGGCGATCACGGCGAGGTTCAGCAGCGGCGCCACGGCGGCGGTGCGCGCGCTGGCCCGGGCCAGCAGCCGCCAGCCCCGCCGGCCGTGGTCGGTCAGTTCCGGCAGCGGCGCCAGCACCCGGTCCTCCTCGCGTCGGGTGGTCGCGGCGGCGGCGATCGTCCGGGCTCCGGCCAGGGACTCCAGCAGCCGGCCGGCGATCGTGCCGAGGGCCCGCTGGTAGTCGGCGGTGGCCGCGGAGGCGTCGGTGACGAAGGCCCGCATCAGCACGGCCATCAGGGCGAGCCCGCCGAGGAGGGTGATCCCGAGCAGCGGCTCCAGCAGGGTGAGCGCGACGACGCTGCCCAGCGGTGGCAGCAGCGCGACCACGCCGAAGACCAGTGCGTTCCCGGCCTGCCCGGCGTCGGCCGCCTGGCCCACCAGCCGCCCGACCAGGTCACCGACGGGGTACCGGCGGGTGACCCGGGTGTCCAGCGCGAAGAGGTGCCGCAGCAGCAGCCCGCGCAGCCGGGCGGTGGCCCGTGCGGCGCCGTACCCGACCGCCAGGTCGCCGACGGTGTCGGTGACGATCAGGACGGCGATCAGGCCGCAGGCGACGACCGGCCACCAACCGGCGCCGCCACCGAGGGCGGCGTCGACGGCGAGCCCCAGTGTCGCCGGCAGCAGCAGTTCGGCGATCGCGCCGAGCACCGCGACCACCGCGAGGGTGGCCGTCCAGCCACCGCCGTGCCGCACCGCCCGGCGCAGCAGCCGGTCCCCGGCGGTCCGGTCGTCCATCCGGTCCTCCTGGTGCGCGTAGGCCCCGGGCGGGTACGTCTACCCGCCCGGGGCTCCGCTTGGTGACCTGGTCAGTTGCAGGTCGTGACGGACAGCGAGCTGTCGCCGCAGAGCAGCAGGCTCGCCCGGCTACCACCGCCGGTGCGGTCGGCCGGAGCCATCTCCAGGCCCTGAAGGTCGAGAAGCGCCATGTCGTGTCACCTCCTCTACTGGTTCCGGTCGTTCCGGTCGCCCCCGCTGCCGCGGGGGAGTTTCTGGGCGCCCGGCAGGGGCGCGAGGAAGGGCAGGGTCACCGGCTGGTCGTGCCGCGCGGCGGCGACCGCGAGGAGCACGCCGGCGGTGCCCGTGCCGAGGTCCATCGAGAGCCGGAGCAGTTGCTCGCCGGGGAAGGCGATGCCGTCGCGGTACGGCAGCGCGTGCCAGGCCAGCCGGCGCACCTGGCTGTCCAGTTTCCGCCGCCGGTCGGCGTCGCGGGCGGTGGCGGCGAGGTACGCGATGATCCCGGCCCGTCCGGCGAAGAGTCCCGACTGGGCGTAGAAGGGCGACCGGGCGGCCCGGGCGACTCCCGCGCTCGCCTCGGCGAACCGTTCGTCGGCGCGGTGCCCCAGGTACTGGTCCAGGACCAGCCCGATGCCGGCGCTTCCCCGGCCGAGGTACGGCATGGTCCGCCAGCCCTCGTCGACCTCCAGCGCACCGTCCGGGCGCACCACGCACCGGCGCAGGTCCTGGCGCAGCGCCGTGGCGGCGTGGTCCAGCAGTGTCCCGTCGCCGGTGAGCTCGTAGAGCCGCAGCAGCAGCAGCGCCGGCCCGGTGCGGCCGCGCAGCAGTCCCGCGTACGGGTGCCGGCCGCCGCTGACCTCGCCGCCGGGGTCGTCGGCGAGCTGGTCGACGACCCGCTCGGCGGCCCGGAGGGCGGTGTCGTGCAGGGTGGCTTCCCCGGTGCGGACGGCCAGTTCGGCGAGGTTCAGCGCGATCCCGGACAGTCCGCTCTCCAGGCTGTGGTCGAGCTGCTCCCAGGGTTCGGCGAGGCAGATGTCGAGCACGTCGAGGGCGTCCTGGCGGCGGCCGAGCCGTTCCAGGGCGTACGCGACGCCGTGCAGCCCGTCGTAGAAGCCGCACCGGGTGCCGGACTCCCGCGCGGTCGCCCGCCGGACCAGCCAGTCCTCGTGTTCCGGCCACTGCCCGGCCCCGCTGGCGGCCAGCGCGTACAGCACACCGGCGGCGCCGTGGGCCAGGTTGAGCCCGCCGCTGCGGAACTGTTCGATGTCGCCGGGGAAGAGCCGGTCGTCCCGCTGGGGCGTCGCGCTGGCCAGGATCGCGCCGGTGAGCCGGTCCCGCAGCCCGGGCCAGTCGTCGGCGGTCAGGTGCCGCTCCGGGCCGGCGCTGCCGGCGCGCCCGACGGCGGGGGGTGCCGTGCCGTCGGCGCCGGACGCGGGGGTGCCGAGGATCTCCGCGACGGCCGGGTCGAGGAAGGACCGCGGGACCGGGAAGGCGCCGGCGATCACGTCGGCCAGGTGCGCGGCCTTCGCCGGCGCGAGCCGCACCAGCTGGGTCAGCGGCAGGAACAGCGCCAGGCGCAGGCAGGCGAGGGCGTACCGGTCGACCGCCGGTCCGCTCCGGTCGCGTGGCGCGGCGAAGCCCTGGTTGCGCAGCCCGGGGCGGCGGTGCCCCTCGGCCGGCGCGGCGACCTCGAAGTCGACCAGGACGACCCGGTCGTCCGGGCGGATCATGATGTTGAACAGGTGCAGGTCCCCGTAGACCAGACCGCGGTCGTGGATCGCCTCGATCACGGACTCCACCTGGGCGTGGATGTGCCGGGCCCAGCGGGCGTAGTCCGCGCGGTCGTCGTCGGTCGCGTCCGCGTCGATCAGCGGGTACCGCTCGACCAGCACCTTGTTCAGCGGCAGTCCCTCGATGTATTCCAGGGCGAGGAACCGGTGCTCGCCGAGGGTGAACTCGTCGTGCACCCTGGGCACCTGCGGCAGGTCCGCGAGCTGGCGGAGGGTGGCCGCCTCCCGGGCCAGCCGGGCGACCGCGTCGGTGCCGTCGGCGTCCAGGCCGGCGTGCGGCCGGGCCTCCTTGAGCACGACGGGGGTGTCGGTGCGCAGGTCGCGGCCGACGTAGAGGCCGCCGCCGTTGGAGAAGTGGATGACCCGCTCGATCCGGTAGGGGACCTCGTCGGTGCTGGTCGCGGCGCGGGCGGCGAGGTGCGGGGCGAGGAAGTCGGGCAGGGTCACCCACGCCGGTACGTGGAAGACCGGGTCGCGGCGGTCGGGCACCAGCGTGCCGGAGTCGTCCTCGACGGCCGGGACCACCTGGCCGTCCGGGGAGAGGCAGTACCGGGCGGCGAAGCCGCCGTAGCGCACGTGGACCGGGCCGGCGCCGTAGCGCAGGTCGCTGAGGATGTAGGGCCCCTGCTCGCCGGCGAGCAGCTCGTCGAGTTCCTTGCAGGTCAGCTCCAGCTCGGCGTCGTCCCGCGGGTAGACGGTGACGAACTTGCCGCTGGCGCCGCGGTTGGCGTACTTGGAGTTGCGCAGCAGCAGGGTGCGCGGGCTGCGGATGAACTTGAACGACAGTCCCCGCGGCACGCAGTAGTCCCAGACCGCCGCCAGCACCCGCTCGGCGTTGGCCAGACCGGCCGAGACGTGGATCTTCCAGCCCTGCTGCGGCAGGGAGCCGCCCTCCGGGCCGTAGATCAGCCAGTCGCCGAGCGGTTCGCACCGCCAGCCGGCGGGCACCGGACGCTCGGCTGCGGCGAAGGCCGACTTGTCCACCGAGCTGCCCAGGGAGTCGTAGAACAACGGGTCGGCGGCGCAGTAGCTGTCGTAGCGATCGTCCACGTCACCGCTCCCTTCCCGCAGGTCCCGGCCGGTGTGGCTGCCGGCGATGGGATTGAGTTTCGTCGCTGCGGGAGGGCCGTCCCAGTGCGCTTAGTCATGACGTGGCTGTGCGTGGTCCACGGATACCTATGACACAAGTCATGGCTGGGCGGTGTGGACGGTCGGCGCACCCTCATCCGGCCGGCCACCCCGGCATCGGCCGGTGGTGGCGGGCTCCGGCTCAACCGCGGACCGCCGCGCGAGGCCGAGCCGTGGCTCAGGCCAGGGTGCGCAGCCGCTCGTCGAGCGCGTCGAGGTCGGGCACGAACCAGATGTGCTCGGCGCGGTTCGACTCGTGCACGAGGGCGCGCAGGGCCGAGCTGGTGGCGAGGTGCCCGGAGATGTCGCCGACCACGGCCAGCCGCAGCCGGTAGTTGACGAACTTCTGCATGACCTCGCCGGCGAAGCGGGTGCCCAGGGAGAAGAATCGCTCGTCGAGCCGGGTCGCCGGGACGGCGACCACCTGGGCGCCGAGGAAGGCCGCGCCGATCAGGTCCAGCGCGTCCTGTTCGGTCGCGATCGTCGGGCCGGCCGGGTCGCAGACCAGGACCGGCACGCCGGCCCGCTGCTGCAGCACGTCAGGCATCGTCCTCGCCCTCCCCCGCCAGCAGGCCGTTGTCGCCGTCGAGCACGGCGTCGACCAGGCGCAGCAGGTCGGCGGTGGCGGTCGCGCCGCCGATGATCACGATCTTCATTCGGTTCCGTTCCTCGTCGTGGACGGTCTGGACGCGCAGCGGCTGCCCGGAGTCCCGGCCGGTGTTCACCGCGGCCAGGACGAGCGTGCCGAGCCGGTCGGCCGCGGCCCGGTCGACGCCCTCGACCTGCACGATGCTCGACACCTCCACCGGCGCCACGGCGGTGGGGCGGGCCGGCCCCGGCCGCCCGGTCAGCGCGTCGAGGTCGGCGCGGGCGATGCGGTACTGCTTGCCGATCCGTACCGCCCTGAGCCGGCCGGCGCGGATGTAGCCCCGCACGGTGCGTACGTGCAGGCCGAGCCGGTCGGCGACCTGCTCGACGGAGTACACTTCTTCGCTCATCGCTCCCTAATTTACGCGGCATAGGGAACGATAGGGAAGTTCGTCTGCCGGGTATGGCGGGTGTCACGGCTCGGCGCGCCCGTCGGGCGCGCGGGGCCACGGCCCAGGCGCGGACTCCCTACGCTGGGCGGCACCGGCACATCGAGGAGGTCGCCATGGACCGCTACGTCGCCCTGCTGCGCGGCGTCAACGTGGGCAACGTCCGGATCGCCATGGCCGACCTGCGCCGGCTGGTCACCGACCTGGGGCACGACGACGTGAAGACGTACCTGCAGAGCGGCAACGTGGTCTTCGGCAGCACGGTGCGCGACGCCGGAAAGCTGGCCCGGGGCATCGAGAGGGCGATCGCCGACGAGCTGGGGCTGACCGCGCCGGTGCTGGTGCGCAGCGGCCGGGAACTGGCCGCGGTGGCCGGCGGCAACCCGTACGCGGAGCACGAGGACGATCCGACGAAGCTGCTGGTCGCCTTCCTGGCCACCGCGCCCGCGAAGTCGGCGGTGACCGCGCTGACCGTGCCCGGCGGTGAGAACGTCGCGTTCACCGTGACCGGGCGGGAGGTCTACCTGCACTACCCCGAGGGCGGGTACGGCCGCTCCAAGTTCACCAATGCCTACCTGGAGAAGAAGCTGGGCGTGGTGGCGACCACCCGCAACTGGCGGTCGGTGCAGACCCTGGCGGAGATGTCGGCGGGCTGACGTAGCGCCGCGGGGCGACTGTCAGTCCGGCCGGTAGGCGACGATCGCTCGGCCGGCACCGATCATGGCCGCGGCGGCCCGTTCCCGATTGTCGAGGTACGCGGCGGTCATCGCTCCATCGCGCAGCATCGCAATCTGCTGGGCGGCGAGTTCGGGCTCCGGGTGGTGCAGCAGACCGGCCTCGACTGGCTGCGGCGGCAGGGCCACTGACCCGCTGGGGTGGACGGCACGCCGCCGTCCACCCCGGCCGGTCAGAAGTGGTACGCGGTGCCGTACTCGGGCACCAGCACCCGGCTGCGCGGCGACACCCGCCGGATGGTGGCGATCAGCTCGTCGAGGCGCCTGCGGTCGTTCGGCGCCACCGGCACCGGGTTGCGCAGCTCGGTTTCGAAGTTGTCGAAGTGCACCGGCACCACCACCTTCGGGTGGTCCAGTGCGGCGAGCAGCCGGTCGGCGTAGTCGGCGGTGACGGTGGTGGCCTGCAGCGCCACCATCGCCACGTCCGGGGCGAGACCGGTCAGGTTCCGCTCGGCGAAGTCGCTGGCGCCCATGAAGAACACCGCCGGGCCGCCGTCGATCCGCAGCTGGTAGGCCAGCGTGTCGCCCTCGGGCAGGTCGGCGATGGTGGCCGGCTTCGGCGGCGGGCTGACCCGCACCCCCGGGAAGGCCAGCGAGTAGGACACGTTGCGGCTGTGCAGCGAGGCGACCACCTCCACGGTGTAGCCGTCGAAGTCGAGCACCTCCCCGCCCTTGACCGGGCTGAGCTGCCCGGACGGCACCCCGTACGCCAAGCCGAGGTGGTAGGCGGTCAGCGTGCCGAACACCCGGGCGCCGGTGCGGCCGGCGATGTACGGGACGTCCATGTAGTGGTCCCAGTGGGTGTGCGTGACGAGCACCGTCTCGGCCCGGTCCGCCAGGGCGTCGACCACGTCGGTGCGGACCTCCAGCCGGGTGGACTGGTTGAAGGCGCCGGAGAACAGCCCGGTGTCGAGGCGGCTCAGGTAGGGGTCGACCAGGACGGTCCGGTCGCCGATGTCGACCCGCCATCCCGACGTACCCCACCAGCGGAAGCTGACCGGGCCGCGGCGCCGGCCGGCCGGGGCGGCAACCGGCGCGGTGGCCGGCGGCGCGGCCTGCGCGGGGGCGGCCAGGGCGGCGCCGGTGAGCCCGGCGGTGGAGACCAGGGCGGTGCCGGCGGCGGCGTCGCGGAGGAACCGGCGGCGGTCCAGGTTGGGCATGCGGAACTCTCCCGTCGTGGTGCTGATCGGTCGCCCCAGAGCCAACCAGCGCCACCGGCGCCCGGTCCAAGATCGGCGGCCGACACGGTCGATATCCGCTCCGATATCAGGCCAGGTCAGCGGGGGGCCGGCGAGCCGGACCCGGCCGAAAGATCACCCGGCGCGCAGCGCCTCGACCGCCGCCCGGGCGGCCTCGCCCATGGCCAGGTCCACGTCGATGCGCCGGGTGGCGAGGTCGGCCACCCGGGCGAAGACCGCGATCGCGTACCGGCCGCCGTCGGGGTACTCGGCCACCCCCGCCTCCAGGTGCAGCCCGGGCAGGCTGCCGGTCTTGCCGGCGACCCGCACGCCCGGCGGGAAACCGGCGGCGAGCCGGGTCCAGAACAGCTGCCGGGCCATCCACTCCCGGACCATCGCGCAGGCCTGTGCCGGACCGGCCTCGTCCCGCCAGATCAGGCCGAGCAGCCGGGTGATCTCCCGCGCGGTGCTCGACGTCGTGTGCGCGGGGTCGAAGACCCGCATGGCCCGGACCCGCTCGACCGACAGGGTCGGGAAGATCCGGGCGAAGTCCGCCTCGGTACGCGCGCCGACGTCGGCCAGCATCGACTCGGCGAGCTGCCGGGGGCCGCCGACGATCCGGGTGCGGGACAGCCCCAGCTCGGCGGCGAGCATCGGCAGCAGGTCCGGGCCGACCCGGCGCAGCAGCAGGTCGGCGGCGGTGTTGTCGCTCACCGACATGGCGAAGTAGGCGAGGTCGCGCAGCGACACCTCGGCGTCGTCGGCGCAGCCGGCGATCCCCCAGCCGCCGAGCCGGTCCCCGGCGGTCACCAGCACCCGCTCGCGGGGGTCGAGCTGACCGGCGACCACCTGCCGGGCGAACTCCAGCACCAGCAGGATCTTGAAGATCGAGGCGATCACCACCTGCTCGTCGGCCCGGACCGCCACCTCCCGGCCACCGGACGCCGGCCCGTCGCCGGCCCGTCGCCGCCCTGCCGGCCCCCCGCCGGCCCGGCCAGCTCGACCACGTGCAGGTTGGCGGTGACTCCCACCCGGCCGAAGATCTCGTCGAGCCGCTCCCGCACCGTCACGTAAGGCACGGTAGTGGTCACCGGGGGCAGGGCGGGGCGGCGGGTGCGCCGTCACCCCTGGCGTAGCCTGCGGCGGTGGACCTGCTCCGACACCTGCGGCACTTCGTGGTGGTCGCCCGGGAGCTGCACTTCGGGCGCGCCGCCGAGCTGCTGGGCATGGCGCAGCCGCCGCTGAGCCAGTCGATCCAGCGGCTGGAGCGGGAACTGGCGGTCGAGCTGTTCGACCGGTCCCGCCGCCAGGTGCGGCTGACCACCACGGGTGAGCTGCTGCTCGCCGAGGCCGAGGAGCTGCTCTCCGGCGAGCGCCGGCTGCGCAACGTGCTGCGGCAGGTACGCGAGGGCGCGCTCGGCGTGCTGCGGGCCGGGGTGCCGCCGGAGACGCCGGCGGTGAGCCTGCACGAGCTGCTCGACCGGCTGGCCGACCGGGCGCCCGGCCTGGACGTGGAGCTGCACGAGCTGACCAGCGGCGAGCAGGAGCGGATGCTCGCCGAGGGGCGGCTCGACGTGGGGCTGCTGCACCATCCGGTCGCCGACGACGGGCTGCGCTTCGGCGCGGCGGTCGACGTAGCGCTGGGAGTGCTGCTGCCCCGGACGTCCCCGCTGGCCCGGGCCCGGGAGATCGAGCTGGCCGCGCTGGCCGGCCTGGACCTGGTGGCCGCGCCCCGGGCCACCGCGCCGGGCTGGCACGACCACCTGCTCGACGTCTGCCGCCGGCACGGGTTCGCGCCGGCGCGGGTGCGCCCGGCCCGCAACCCGGAGTTCCTCTTCGGGCTGGTGCTGGCCGGCGGCGGGGTCGCCGTCGAGCCGGCGGCGCTGGCCCGCCGGGAGCCGCGGCTCGCCTGGCGACCGGTCGCCGACGCCCCGCTGGTCAAGCGGACCTCGGCGGCGTGGCCCCGCCGGGCCGCGCACCCGGCCGCTCCGCTGGTCGGGCAGCTCGCGGCCGAGGTGCTGGCCGTCGCCGAGCCGCCGGCGGCGCCACCGGCGGCGCCGGCGCCGCGGCCGTGGCGGGTGCTCTTCGACGCCGCCGGCTGAGGCGGGGATCACCGGTGAGAAACCCCGGCCGCGGGGTACGCGGACAGCTGGCAGACGGTACGTGGAAGCGCATCCGCGACCCGGCGACGACCGGCGAAGGAGCCGCAATGGCGAACACGATCCCCGACATCACCCTCAACGACGGCAACACCATCCCGCAGCTCGGCTTCGGGGTGTTCCAGATCGAGCCGAAGGACACCGTCGCGGCGGTGCGCAAGGCCCTCGAGGTCGGCTACCGGCACATCGACACCGCCGAGATGTACGGCAACGAGGCCGAGGTGGGGCAGGCGATCCGGGAGAGCGGCGTGGACCGCGGCGAGGTCTTCGTGACCAGCAAGCTGAACAACGCCTTCCACCGCCCGGACGACGCCCGCAAGGCGTTCGAGTCGACCCTGGCCGAGCTGAAGACCGACTACATCGACCTGTTCCTGATCCACTGGCCGCTGCCCACCCGGTACGACGGCGACTTCGTCTCGACCTGGCAGACCCTGGCGGAGTTCCAGCAGGACGGGCGGGCGCGCTCGATCGGCGTGTCGAACTTCCAGGTGGCCCACCTGGAGCGGCTGGCCGCCGAGGCCCGGGTGGTGCCGGCGGTGAACCAGATCGAGGTGCACCCGTACTTCGGCAACGAGGAGGTGCGCCGGTACGGGCACACGCACAACATCCTCACCGAGGCGTGGTCGCCGATCGCGCAGGGCAAGGTGCTCGGCGACCCGACGATCGTCGACATCGCCGCGGAGGTCGGCCGGACGCCGGCCCAGGTGGTGCTGCGCTGGCACGTGCAGCGCGGCGACATCGTCTTCCCGAAGTCGACCACCCCGGCCCGGATCGAGGAGAACTTCCAGATCTTCGACTTCCAGCTGGACGACGTGACGATGGAGCGGATCACCGCGCTGGACAGGGGTGAGGCGGGGCGGCAGGGGCCGAACCCGGACACCTTCGACTACATCCCCGCGTAACGGAGCGGAGGGCGGCGGCGCTGGTGGGAAGGGGGCCCGTGCGGGCCCCCTTCCCGCGCGAAAGGACTGCGCTGCCGCGATGATGCGCCGCCGTACCCCGTTGTTGCTCTTGTCGGTGCTGGCCCTGGTCGGTTCGGCGGCCTGCGGCCCGGTCGGGGCGGCCGAGGCGCCCCGCTGGTCGGCGCCGGTGTCGGCCTCGCCGACCGCTCCGGCGCCGCAACCCGCCCCGACCTCCACGGCCGAGGTCCGCAGCCGGGTGAAGGCGGCGATGCTGGACCTGGACGCTACGTTCCACCCGGAGACCGCGGAGTTCACCGAGGAGAACAGCGAGGCCTGGAAGCTGATCTCGCTGTGCCGGGACAGCCTGCCCTCGGACCGCAAGCGCACCGCCTACCGGGAGCGGGTCTGGGACGGTGAGACGGTCTGGATCCGGCAGTACGTGGTCGGCTACCTCAAGGTGCCCGGGCGCAAGCTCGCCGACGAACTGCGGGCCGTGCTCAAGACCTGCAAGAAGTACGAGGTGCCGAACGACGGGCGCACCTCGGAGATCGTCCGGCCCACTCCCCCGCCGATGCCCGAGGGCCCGGACACCATCACCTTCTGCGAGAAGCTGATCGGCCAGGCCACCCGGCACCAGTGCACGCTGCTGCTGGTCCGGGGCAACTTCGTGCTCCAGGTGGACGCCTCGGCGGACGACGGTAACCTGGCCGCCGGCAGCGAACTGCTCGCCAAGATCGCTCCGCTGGCCACCGCCGCGCTGCAGCGGGCCACCTGAGCACCCGCCGTGGGGCGGGCGCGGCCCGGGGCCGCGCCCGCCCGTCCCCCCGGCGGTGAACCCCCCGGTCAGATCCGGCCCACCGAGTCCTGGTTCTGCAGCACCAGCCAGCGGCCGTGTTCGTAGGTGTAGCTGAGCCCGATCAGCAGTGGGACCCGGGTTCCGGTCGCGGGCACCGCATACACGGAGTCGAAGAGCACGAACCCGGTCCGGCAGCCGACCACGGTCCGCTTGGCGATGTGGAACGACTGGGTCCACGAGTCGTCGGCGAAGAAGCCGCGCATCCACTCCACGGTCGCCGCCTTGCCGTCCAACACCTCCCCGTCGGAGGCGAAGATCGCGGTGACGTCGGGGTGCAGCAAGGCGGCGAAGCCGTCCAGGTCACGGCGGGCCGTGGTGTCCACGTACGCCTGCACGGCCCGGTCGAAGGCGCGCTCGCACCCGCGGTGGGCCGCGGCGTCGTCGGAGACCGGCGCGGCGGCCGCGGCCGGCGCCGTGGCAAGCAGGCCGGCGGCGAGACCGGCCAGGGCGATCGCGCGGCCGAGCCGGCCGGCGGCGAAGGCGGGTGGGCGCATCGGATGCTCCTTGTCGACGAGGTGGTCTGCCGCGGCAGCCAACCCGGGCCGCCGCACCGGCCGGTAGTGATTCGAGCCGGCTCGAATGTCCCCCGCCGATCGACACCGCCCGCTGTACGATCCGCCTGTGCTGGTCGCGCATCTGGACGGCCCGAGCCTCGCCCGGCTCCGGTTGGCGGTCTCGCCGGCGTCGGAGGTGACGTCCTGGCTGCGAGCCGCGCTGTCCCGGTTCGGCCATCCGGTGCACGGCGACCCGGGCCCCACCGCCCGGGCCGCGTTGCGGCACCCCGATGTGGCCCTGGCCGCGAGCCTGGTGACGCCGGCCGGCCGGGGCGGCTACACCCCGGACCTGCTCACCCCGAAGCCGCCACTCGGCCCGCTCGACACGGCCTTCGACCAGCAGTTGGCGGCGACCGCCGCGACGCCGGCCGACGAGGTGGTCGTCCAGGTGGCGGCCCGGTTCCCCGACGGCGGCATGCCGGTGGAGGTCCGGGCGGCGGCGGAGGACGGCACCCTCGCCCGGCGGGTCGCCGCCGGCCTGTGGGAGTTCTGGCGGGCCGCGCTCGCCGACCAGTGGCCGGCGCTGCGGACCGCGCTGGAGGCGGAACTGGGCCGGCGGGCCACCGCGATGGCGACCGCCGGGGTGGGCAGCGTGCTGAACACCCTGCATCCGAAGGTGGGCTGGACCGGCCGGTCGCTGACCATCGACAGTTCCTACCGGGGCAGCACCGAGCTGGCCGGCGCGGAACTGGTGCTGGCGCCCTCGGCGCTGGCCTGGCCGCAGGTCTGGACGCAGCTCTGCGACCAGGGCAACGCGGTGCTGGTCTACCCGGTGGGCGCCGGCCGGGCGGACCGGCGCCCGGCGGGACGCCTCGGTGACCTGCTCGGCGCCAGCCGGGCGGCGATCCTGACCGACCTGGACGTGCCCCGGTCCACCGGGGAACTCAGCGGCCGGCACCGGCTGGCCCCGGCCACCGTCTCCTACCACCTGGGGGTGCTGCTCCGCTCCGGGCTAGTGGTCCGCGACCGGGACCGGCACACCGTGCTCTACCGGCGGTCCGCCCACGGAGAAGGGCTGGTCACAAGGCCCTCGCGCTCGATGAGCGAGCCGATCTGACGCTCGTTTGGTCAGGCTACGGCGACGGTGCCGCCATGTCGGGCACTCAGCGGTAGCACCGCCAGGCGTACGGATCGCCGGGGTTCGACGTCCGTGCAAAGGCACCCGAGTCGTACGTGTCGCGGCAGGCGACGTCCATGTCGACGATGGACGCGGAGAGAAGCCTCGTACATTGCCACCGCCCGTCGTCGCGGGCGTCCGCTGACCCCCCGGTGTACCGATCGCAGTACCGCTCGACCATGTTCCCCACCCCACGGCCACTCGACGGGCCGAGCAGGACCGGGCCCGAGCTCTGCGTCGGGGTCGGCGCGGCCTGGGTGGGCGTCGGGGTCGGAGTGGTGGAAGCCGACGGTGTGGCGCTGGGCGTGGCGGACGGTGTGGTCGAGGGTGTGGCGCTGGGCGTGGCGGAGGAGTTCCCTAGTGTCGCAGAACCGGACGGCGTGGACGGTGTCTCCGGGAGGGTGATCGGCTCCCCGAACGGGTCCGGCGCGATGGTGGCCGCCGACACCGGTAGCTCACCTTCCGGCGGCCGGCCCGCCCCCCAGATGAACGCCAGAGCGCAGACAAGTCCTGCCAACCCGAGCCCGCCGACCGGGATCAGCCAGCGTCGCCTCCGGCTGGCCGGCCGTGGGCGGGCATCACGCTCCCGGTTGTGCTTCCTTCCGGGTCGCGCACCCGCGTCCGCGTCGGGGCCATGCGCGTCGAACTCCTCGTGGCGGTACTCGTTGCGGCCGGCGGAATCGGCGTGCGAGTAGTACTCCTCGTGGGCGTGGCCGGTCTCCGGTCGGGCGTACCCTTCCCGCTGCGCGGCGTATGCATCCTGGTCGTGCGCGGTGTACTGATAGCTCTGGTCGGGCTCGTCGTACGCCGGCTCGGGGTGGACCAACGGTTCGGACGGCGGGTACGCGTGCTCGTGCTGAGGGTCGTACTGCCCGTACTCATCCTCGTACTGCGGGTACGCCCGGTGCCTTGCGTGTCGCCCGCTGTGCTCCGCGTAGGTGCCCTCCGGAGGGTACGACTCCCGGTACTGGTCCGACACGTCCTCGCGCCACTGCGGCGCGGCAGCCTCCTGCCGCGCATAGTACGAGTCGGAATCGCCTGCTTCCAGCCGCGACTGTCGGGCGATCCAACTGTCAACGACACTCGCCGCGTCGTCGTGATATTGGGCAGTCCCCTCGGCGGAACGAGCGGTCGATCTCTCGGCCACGGTCGCCGGCCTCCTCGAAGAGCACAGGTGCAGACAGCTAGATGACCTTACTCACCATCGGCCAAAAGTCCACCCGACCTATCGCACGAACAGGCGACGAACGACTCCGTTCGTCGGCCTCGCTCAGCAATGCGAGATCCGGAACTGGCCCGGAGGAATGATCAAGCTTTCGAGATACCGGTTCGAGTCAGGCGCGGCTAGGGGAACCTGCGTCCCGACAGGTCGACACCCCAGCGTCGACAGCATCGGGCAGACCCCGAAGCCCAGCGTGCAGGCAGCACGGGCGCTAGGCGGCGCATTGCGGTGAGCTTGGCATTCGTCGCGGCACTGACGCCCGTAGCCGCAGAGCGGGTGCGGCTTGTGCTCGCGTCATGAACCAGCCGATGAAGTCTTCTCGGCCTCGCGCAGGCGGCTTCGAACTCGCCCCAGTCCTCAGCGAGAGAGGTAGGTGGTCGAATGGGTTCACGGCTGCGCGGGAGAGCACGACTGCGCGGCGGGCGTTCATAGCCGCGGCGCAGCTGCCTATCTGCCCGGTGCATTGCAGGTTGCGGCAGTTGCCGTCCTGTCCGGGTTGGTGGGCGGCGAGGACGTCGATGGCGAGGCGCCATAGCAGCGGGTCGGTGACGTCGTCGGGCACTGCGGTGAGACTTCCCGGTCTTTCCCGGTACGGGTGGGGCATCGTGAGCGCCTTTCATTGAGGTCCCTTCGCCGTCGCGTCATGCGATGCGCTGAGCGGAGGTTCCCGCTGCGCATCGACGATGACCGCACAGATCCACGCTCACCTTTTGTCGAAGGTCAAGTCGCAGGTGGAGGCGACCAGCCGGGCTGTAGCGGCGGCCTCGCCCTAGAAGGTCCGGGATGCAAATGCGGCGAGGCAGCGCGACGAAGCCCGATGTCGGTGCCACCGGCGACCGCCGGGGACCGGGAGCCCCGGCGGGATCTGGAGCGACGAGTGTGAGCGTGCTGCCACTACTCGAAGTCGTCGGGCCCGTGGTCGGAAAGGGCGATGGCGAGGTCGGCGAGGGTGAGCGGGCCGGGGTGGCCGTGTAGCTGCCACAGCGGTCCGGCCGGGCCGGAGCCTGTCTGTTCGGCGTGGTCGCGGCTGGCGGTGGCGACGGGTACGGAGACCGGGATCGCGGCGAGGTGCTGGTGGAGGTGGTGGGCGCGGTCGACGGAGTGGAGCCAGAACAGCACCGGCCAGCGGGGGCCGCCGGCTTCGGCGAGGCGGGCGTAGCCGACGAGTTTGCGCACGAGTTCGGTCAGGGGTTCGGTGCCGGTGTCGTGTTCGAGGAAGAACGGCACCCGCGCGTCGGGGGTGGTCCAGATGCCGTGGCCGTCGGGGCGGATCGGCGCGGCCAGGGCGTGCAGGTTGACAGGGTCGCCGGGGCGGGCGAAGGCGCCCGTCTGGGCGCAGCGAGACTCCGGCCACCACCGGGCGAGGACGTGGTCGGGGTGGGTGCGGGCGTGGCCGGCGAGGTCGGTGAAGAATCGGTTGACGCCGAGGCGGTGGCCGAGGGTG